>NZ_JAEHCH010000008.1:0-181451 GCF_016483245.1 Bacillus cereus group sp. N31
CGTTTATGAACTTGAGTTGATGTGAGTCTGTATATTACAACTCGTGAGGGTAATTTTTGTTGTCCAACATAGGCATTTCGAATTTCATAAGTATCTCCTGGTTTTATCTGATGCATGATATGTTCAAGGTCAAGTAAAGCATATAAAGATTGCTTTTTTACTGTCCCATACCGAAAGAATTCTGGAGATTCATTTTTCACATATACTCTATTATTTAATTTCAACCGTGAAACATAGAACACCCCTCGTTGATCCATCTGGTCTAAATCTTTTAGAGAAAAGTATCCTAAATCTCGAATACATAAATCTCCTGGTCGTAAGGTATCCAAACATTCTGTACCAAAGGTTTTATCATTATTTTTACCTGGTTCCATTTGAAAATTGAGGAATTTTCCACTATGTAAATCATACTCTAGTTGAATCTTAATACCAGCTGTCTGTGCACATCCTCCTGAACCAGGATAAATAGAAGCTAAATGGTTGGGTACTTGAAAAATAGTAGCATCTAAAATACGTATACGTTGAAAATAAGAAATGTATTGGTTTGAGATTTGAGAAGAATCATTTAGTTTACTTTGGATTAAAAGGGAAAATACACGCTGTAGAAATAAAACAGCACAACGGTTAAAACGTTGATTAAGTCCTTCTGGACTCATAAGTGTAGCTGTATTTGCATAAAGCTGACTACATAATCGAGTCAGAGAATCGCTTGCTACGTGTTGACTAATCCAGATACATAAAGCAGTCAAATCTTGTGCACCATACTTGCTTTTACGTTTTACAAAACCTGCCTCTTGTGCAAGTTGTTGAAGAATATGTGGGGATAGATATCGCTGTAGTTCTTCAGCGAATAAATGAAACTCATCCTGAATCGATAGATTCATACAAAAATGCCATCCTTTCTGTATATTTCTACAAAAAGAATAGCTTTTTTTTGTTTATATGGATACAAATTTATTTTAGCTTGATAGCCATGGGGTACCGTCAGCAATTTTGAAGAAAAATAAGCTAACGAAAATTATAAATTTAAAATCTTTTATACTGAATATTGAAAGATTCCTCTGGAAATGGTTACTCATTGAATTGGGATTATTAGATTGGTTTTATTCCACATTTTTCACGGTACTTGTTAATCTTTTGAATCATTGATTTATTAATATTGAAGATAATTATGTGCATATTAATCACATAATTTGTCCCTATCAAAATGAACTTTTCTTGCATCTACTATATTGTTAAGAATATTTTATTTTGAAAGGATGTGATTATATGGCTCATAAATCTACTGGGGTTTTTCGAGTTCCGGTTTCTGAGAATGGTATTATTCCAACTGCTCTCAATATTATGTTAAACAATGATTCACGCTGCCATACTAGTAATGTGACGGTAATTGTTAAGAGAAGTCCAAACACTTTTTTCCCAACGCAAAATGAATTAGTTGAAATCTCTCGTACTATTGTTTCTTTAGGACCAAACAGAACATCTAAGATTGTGTTGTTTACTCCAGAATTCCATATAGAAGATTTTCTTGATGTCATCATTAGAGGAAATAAAGATGATGTTGAGGATGTTCTTGTGTATTCTTTCTTAGCAGACTCAGAAGGTCACAATCTTCCATCTACTGTTTTCAGGAATGAAGAATATACTTTTGCTTGCTAACACCATGATGATGTATATCATATACAAATATAGTTGACATAATGTGAAATTATCGGTAACAAAAAAAAGGCGAACCCCTTAATCTCATAAAGGGTTCGCCTTTTTTCTTTCTTTCTATCACTCTAAACAATTCCATTAATTCATCTTTCGGAACATTCACAATCAAAATGTCTTCAGAAATCAATTCTCCACCAACAAGTCCCTCAGAGCGCATTCGTATGAACGTTTTTATATATAAAGCGTTCTTCTTTTTTAGTAGTATCCTCCAGAGCTTTATTTATTAACTGCACTTCACTTTAAAATGAATGATCTAACTAGGATATAGATACCTCTTTTTATGTAGGGCAAAGAAAACAAATTCCCTCCTTAAAATAAAACTTATCGGAAGCGAATGGTTTTCAAATTTCGTTCCTAATTTGAAATGTAAAAAAGGATGAAATAGTATGGTAGCAGGAAGAAAGTAGTAAAATAAAGCATCCGAGTAGGAGTATAGAGTGATAACATGTTACAATACAGCTAAGAACACGCAATAAAGGAGAGTTTTTTACGTGAAGATTAAAGCAATTGAACCGACGCCAAGTCCAAATACAATGAAAGTTATTTTGAATGAAGTATTACCATCAGGAGCGCGTAATAATTATACAAATGAAAATAAAGAACAAGCACCAGTACAAGTGCAAGAAATTTTGAAAATTGAAGGCATTAAAGGTGTGTATCATGTAGCAGACTTTTTAGCAGTCGAGCGTAATGCGAAGTATGATTGGAAAGTTTTATTACAACAAGTTCGTGCCGTTTTCGGTGAAGAAGTAGTAGAAAAAAGCGAAGAACAGCAACTTTCTCACTTTGGGGAAGTGAAAGTATTTATTCAAATGTTCTTTACAATTCCGATGCAAGTGAAGTTAACAGATGGAACGACGGAAGAGCGTGTTGGTTTACCTGATCGTTTTAAAGAATCAATCATGAAAGTGCAAATGTCTGCACCTAACGTTGTGAAAGAGCGTAAATGGGTAGAGCAAAGTACACGTTACGGTAATTTTGAAGAAATCGGGAAAGAAGTAGTAGAAGAAATTGTTGCTGCTTATTCAGAAGAACGTGTAAATGAAACAGTTAAAGAATTATTAGATCAGGCTGGGGCAGTTGAAGTAACGATTCAAAAGCGTGAGCCATATAAAGTAACAGAAGAGATGATGAAAGATTCTGACTGGAAAAATCGTTTTGCAGCTTTAGAGCAAATGGATCCTACTGAAGAGGATATTCTAGTGTTGAAAATGGCGTTAGACGATGAAAAAGTATCTATCCGCCGCATAGCAACAGCTTATTTAGGTATGGTAAAAGGTGATGAAGTATTACCGTTATTATATAAAGCGTTATTAGATCGTTCAGTAAGTGTTCGTCGTACTGCAGGGGATTGCTTATCAGACGTAGGTGACCCAGCAGCGATGTTCGTTATGATTAAATCGCTGAAAGACCCAAGTAAATTAGTACGCTGGCGTGCAGCTATGTTCTTATTTGAACTTGGAGGTGAAAGTGCGATTCCGGCATTAAAAGCAGCGCAAGATGATCCAGAGTTTGAAGTAGCGATGCAAGCTCGTCTTGCATTAGAGCGTATTGAAGGCGGCGAAGAAGCGAAAGGTTCTGTATGGAAACAAATGACGGAATCTCGTAAAGGGGAATAATATATGATTGTTTTCTATGATAGTTGGTGTCCGATGTGTACGGCCGTTGCAGAACGTACGAAAAAATTAGATAAAAAGGGTAAGATGAAATTTGTTTCATTTCGAAATGAAGATGTAGTTGAGAAGTATGAGCTTTCTCAAGAACTACAAAGTAAGATGGAACAAAGACTGTATATTTTTAAAAATAATAAGTGGTATGACGGTATTCAGAGCATAGATGTATTAGCGAAGGCCGTTCCATCTTATTGGTTTGCAGTGCCTTTTATAAAATTATCTATCGTACTTGGATTTGGAAGCAAAGTATACGATTATATCGCTAACAATAGAAAACTTGTCCCAGTCGGACATTGCCGCGGTGGGGTTTGTGAAATCCCTTCAAAAAAATGAAAACGTCACTATCTTTCTTTTGCACCTATTAATAGAGCGTGATATGATGAATTTGGAATGAAAGTTGAAGGAGAGATACAAGATGTCAAATGCTTATGAAGAATACATGCGCCAAATGGTAATTCCAATGCGTCAAGAATTAGTGCGTTCTGGATTTGAAGAATTAACTACAGAAGAATCTGTTACAGAATTTATGGAGAATGCATCAGGTACAACTTTAGTAGTTGTAAACTCGGTTTGTGGTTGTGCAGCTGGTTTAGCGCGTCCATCAGCAGGCCAAGCAGTTGTTCGTGCTGAAAAACAACCTGACCATCTTGTAACTGTGTTTGCAGGTCAAGATAAAGATGCTACTGCAAAAATGCGTGAATACTTCGGAGAAATTCCTCCATCTTCACCATCTATGGCATTATTAAAAGGAAAAGAAGTTGTTCACTTCATTCACCGTCATGAAATTGAAGGTGCAACTATGGACGAAATTATTACGAACTTAGAACAAGCTTTCGAAAAGAATTGCTAAAGAAGGGGGAGAGTAAATCTCCCTCTTTTCTTTATATAGAGGTGAAACAATGATAGTAACAACAGCAGGAAGAACAAATAAAGAAATGACAGCATATGCAAAAAAGGTAGCGGAAGAATTAAATCGTTCTTTCATTTTACGTAATGATATACCAGTGCATAAATTACATGAGCAGTATGAACAAGATGTACTTGTCGTAGGAAAGAACCGATTAGCTATTTATCCGAAAGGTACGGAAGAATCATTCTTCTTTCATCCGAACTCAGCGATGTTTCGTGTGAAAAGGTTAATGCGCGGAGAGCACGATCCGTTCGTACAAGCTGCTAAATTAGAGAGCGGAATGACGGTGTTAGATTGTACGCTCGGTATGGCATCAGATAGTATTGTAGCTAGTTATGTTGTTGGTGAAAGTGGAACAGTAACAGGACTGGAAGGCAATGAATATATGGCTTATATCATGAGAAATGGTTTGAAAACATGGTCTTCATCTGTTTCTGAAATCGATGAAGCAATGCAAAGAATCCAAGTAAAGCAAACGGAGCATTTTTCATTTTTAGCGCAATGTGAAGACAATAGTTATGATGTCGTATATCTCGATCCGATGTTTGAAGAAACTGTCATAGAATCTGATGGAATTAAAGGGTTAAAACATTTCGCTTTGTATCATGATATTACTGATGAAACAATTGCAGAGGCGAAGCGAGTGGCGAGAAAGCGTGTCGTTTTGAAAGATCATTTCCGTAGTTCTAGATTTGAAAAACACAATTTTCACGTATACAAAAGAAAAAGTGCTAAGTTTCACTTTGGTGTAATTGACCCTTGCTAATTGTTTGAAAAGATGTATAATAAGCAATAATTAATTAAATATACTGTCTGTGATGAAGAGAGTAGTCTTTTTCAGAAGGAAAGCGAGCTAGGGATGGTGTGAGCCTAGTGCGGAAGAAAAAGATGAAGCGCACTTCGGAGACGCTTCTTGAACGAATAGTAGAGTAAGCCGAGGTCCCCTGTCCTCGTTATAAACGGGAAAGTGGTTCGTAATGAACAACAAGGGTGGTACCACGGGTTAAAACTCGTCTCTTATATAGAGACGAGTTTTTTGTGTTTAAAAAAATAAGGAGGTTGTAGTATGGAATATAAAACACAGTTTGCGAAAAGTTTATCAAATATTTTTGTAAATGAATTAACGCAAAATCAAATTTTAGATTTAATCGAAACACCGAAACAAGATGAATTCGGAGATGCAGCGTTCCCATGTTTTTCACTAGCGAAGCAATATAAAAAATCACCAGCTATTATCGCAAAGGAAATTGCGGAGAAAGTAAATGATTCGTTCTTTACGAAAGTAGAGGCTGTTGGTCCTTATGTAAATGTATTTTTCAATCGTGAAACTGTAAGTGATGCTGTATTAAAAATGATTTTAGCTAAGAAAGAAGAATACGGTCAAAACTACTTTGGATGTGAAAAAACAGTAGTTATTGATTACTCATCTCCAAATATTGCAAAACCTTTTTCGATGGGGCATTTACGTTCTACAATGATTGGAAATTCACTGAAACATATCGCTGAAAAATGTGGCTATGAAGTTGTAGGAATTAATTATATTGGGGATTGGGGAACACAGTTTGGAAAGTTAATTACTGCTTATAAAAAATGGGGAAATGAAGCAGTAGTTAAAGAGGATCCAATCCGTGAATTATTTAAGTTATACGTTCAATTCCATGAAGAGGTAAAAGACGACGAAGAACTAGAAGAAGCAGGGCGTGTTTGGTTTAAGAAATTAGAAGAAGGTGATGAAGAAGCTGTTGAGCTTTGGAATTGGTTCCGTCACGAATCCTTAAAAGAATTTTCTCGAATTTATGAACTTCTCGGTGTAGAATTTACTAATTTTCAAGGAGAAGCTTTTTATAATAACTTAATGGAAGATTTCATTGGAATTATAGAGGAGCATGATTTGCTTGAAGAGTCAGAAGGCGCATTAGTCGTTAATTTAGAAGAGGAGGGAATGCCGCCTTGCTTAATTAGAAAATCAGATGGTGCGACTATTTACGCAACACGTGACTTAACGGCAGCGTTATATCGTCAAAACACATATGCATTTGATAAAGCCCTATATGTAGTTGGCCTGGAACAAAGTTTACACTTCAATCAATTTTTCACTGTATTAAAAAAGCTTGGCTACAATTGGGTTGACGGCATGGAACATGTACCGTTTGGGTTCATTTTAAAAGACGGTAAGAAAATGTCGACACGTAAAGGAAGAGTTATTTTACTGGAAGAAGTACTTGAGGAAGCAATAGAGCTTGCAAAACAAAATATTGAAGAGAAAAACCCAAACTTAAAACAGAAAGAAGAAGTAGCAAAGCAAGTCGGTGTAGGAGCAGTCATCTTCCACGATTTGAAAAATGAGCGTATGCATAATATTGAATTCTCATTAGAAAATATGCTGAAATTCGAAGGAGAAACAGGACCATATGTACAGTACACACATGCGCGTGCTTGCTCTATTTTAAGAAAAGAAAGTGTAGAATTTGAAACATGTACGTTTGCTTTAAAAGATGATCATAGCTGGAGTGTCGTAAAATTACTTAATAAATTTCCTCAAGTAATTGAAGCAGCTTTCAATAAAAATGAGCCATCGATTATTTCGAAATATGTATTAGATGTAGCGCAATCTTTTAATAAATATTATGGAAATGTGCGTATATTAGAAGAGAGCGAAGAGAAAGACAGCAGACTCGCATTGGTTTATGCTGTGACGGTTGTATTAAAAGAAGGATTACGTTTACTTGGGGTGGAGGCACCTGAGGAGATGTAACATAGTAGTAAACTGACAAACTGGGTCTAGTATAAACCTGGTTTGTTTTTTATTGGATCTATAATTTTTTTGCAAAATCAATTAAAATCTTTTTAGAGACGGTGATTCATATTGATTCGAACTTTTATTTTACAAATTCCTTGTCATAGAAGATTAGATAGGAGTTTTTTTAAACTACAAAAGCACATACCTTTATGTGCGCGTTGTACAGGTATGCTTATTGGTATTTTAATGTTTCCAATTTATTTTTATATGACACCTTCATTTCTTTTGGCAATCATACTATCATTTTTCGCTCAAATTCCGTTACTTATCGATGGGTTCACCCAAAAGTGGAAATGGAGAAGTAGCTCAAATTTGCTAAGAATAACTACTGGTGTATTAAGCGGTAATGGTATGGGATTATTCATTTCATCTAGTGTTATATGGATATTATCTTAAGATATATAGTAATGGAGGTGTTTACATAGATGTTCTGGATTTACTTAATTCTAATTTTTATTTCAGGTGGAAGTGGAATTGGTTTTATGACTCAAAATAAGTATACAGAAGCAATAATAGCTTTTGTTATTTGTATACTATTGTTTGGGCTACTGTATTATTATCTTAAAAGAAACAAAAGAAAGAGAAAAGCAGATTGTGACGATTTAGACTGTACGGATTATTTTGATTGTGATTGTACTTGTTAAATTTTTCTTCCAAATAAAAGGCTAGTGTATTATTAAAAATACACTAGCTTTTTTGCTTTGAAATTTTAAGAAAAGTGTAGGAATACGGCTATTATATAGAGAACTTTAGTTTTGTATATAAAAGGAGGCGTTAGATGTTGGAAACGTATGATTGGAACAATAAACTAACATATTTAAAAAACACGAGAGATTTATATTACAACGACGATTATGTAAGCTTTTTAGTAAATACAGTTTGGAAGATTACTAAGCCTGTACATATCGTTGATTACGGTTGTGGATATGGTTATTTAGGCCTAATATTAATGCCATTACTTCCAAAAGGATCAAAGTATACCGGTATTGATAGTGGAGAAACATTATTAGCTGAAGCGAGAGAGTTGTTTCGTTTACTTCCGTATGATTCAGAATTTCTTGAAGGAGATGCTACAGAAATTGAACTGAACGATACATACGATATAGCAATCTGTCATGCTTTCTTATTACATATGACTACTCCAGAAACAATGCTACAAAAAATGATACATTCAGTTAAAAAGGGCGGAAAAATAATCTGTTTTGAACCACATTGGATTTCTAATATGGCTTCTTATTTACTAGATGGGGAGAAACAATCGGAATTTATTCAGCTAGGTGTTTTGCAGAAATTATTTGAAAGTGATACGCAAAGAAATGGTAAAGATGGCAATATAGGCATGAAAATACCGATATATTTAAGTGAATTAGGTGTGAAAAATATTGAATGTAGAGTAAGCGATAAAGTGAACTTTTTAGATTCAAATATGCATCACAATGATAAAAACGATTTGTATCAATCATTAAAAGAAGAGGGGATTGCAGACAACCCGGGTGATAAGCAACAATTTGTAGAACGTTTAATAGCCAGAGGATTAACATATGATAATGCGCTAGCTCAATATGAAGCTGAACTACGATTTTTTAAAATATTTCATGTGCATTCTTCTTTAGTATACGCTCCGAATATGAAAATTACATTTGGTGACATAGTATGTTAAAAGGTATGATATATAAGGATTGTCGTTTAATGTCGATAAATCGATATTCGACATATAATCGCTGATATATGTTAAGAATTGGTCGATATAATTTGAAAATCGCCGATATATTTGAATTATCGCTGATATAATTTTATGTACTAATTTCAGCTTCTACAAGATTAAAACCGCATGTTACGTTATTCCATATAATTAAACAAAATACGGAGAAAAACAATCATTTTTACTATATTTTGTTATAAATTTGAATAATATTAATTAATACCATCCATTATAAGAGATTTTAGTTGAATACATACTATATGGTGTGTAAAATCTAAGCAAGTAGCAGTATAAATATAAATTCGAGGTGAATGCATGCTAGATTTTAAGCAGTTAGAAACTTGTTTAAAAGACAAGAGATTTGTAGATGGATTACAGGAAATAAATAATGAAATTGCATATGTAAAAGAAACGAATACTTTATCCTATGTGAAGACTTGGCTTGCTAATATTCCTTCACATAAGGAGTTTGATATATTAATTCGCCTTACTGATGAAGGGCTTATGCACCAATACAGTTCATTCCTCATTCGCTACGCTTATAAAAAATTCCCAAATATGAGAACGCTCTCTTTATATTGTGATGAGTTAATTGATGAGCGAAAAATCCTTGAAGCAGAACAGTTGTTAAAAGACTCTTTAGAAGAGGCAGATAAAGAAGAAATAGATGACGATTTTTTAGCGAAAACATATTTTACTTTAGTACGATGTTTATTAGAAATGAAACGAAATGAAGAAGCGCTCATTTATATGCAAAAAGCAGAGGAGTACAGTACACGTGCGGTCTTTGATAAATGGGGCTACGTCTATATGCATACAGGTGAATGGGAGAAAGCAGAAGAACAATTTTTAGCTGGAAAGCAGCATAAAGATTGTGAAGAACTATCTACCTACTTATTATCACAGTTATATGCGAATAAAGGGGAACAAAAACGTGCATTACAGTTAATCGATGATGCGATTGTAAAGTTTCCACAAGTACCATATTTTCATTTTGAAAAGGTAAAGTATTTATTAGATTTAGCGAAATATGAAGAGATGTTAGAGGTAATAGATAATATTAATAGTACGCTTCCTTATCATGCTTATGAAACTTACTTTGTACATTTACGTGCAGAAGCGTTGTACAAAATGAATAAACTTGTAGATTTACAACAGTTATTAAAAGAAGAAAAAAGTTTAAAAGGCTCTTTATATCATAATTTAGAAAAAAATCCAGATGGAAAAAAGGTTCACCTGCCGATAGTTCCAATTGTACAAAAGGATAATTATTGTGTTCCGACAAGTTTAGAAATGATGTTGCAGCTATGGGGAGAAAAACGTACACAAGATGAAATAGCAGAGTTTATTTTTGATATGACAGGCTCAAAGTTTTCCGATACGGTCTCTTATATTGAAGAATTAGGCTATGAATATCGTTATTTTAAAGGGAATGAGGAAATTTATAAGATATTACTCGACCGAAAGATCCCCGTTTTATTAAGTATAGACATCGAACATGCTTCACATGTGCAAGTGCTATCAGGATATGATGATACGTTACAAGCTTTTTATGTTCAAGATCCAAACTTTATAGAACCAGTTCTTGTGGAATATAGTAAATTGCAAGAGAAATATCGTTATACAGGTTGTTTGGCGATCACGTTTGTTCCGAAAGAAAAGAAGGAACAACTAGCATTTTTAAGTGAAGAAGAGAATCATTATTTTAAATCCATTTTCTCTCTTACAGATCATTTAGATGAACAAGATAAAGAGGGAATTAATAACTTAGTACAATTTTTAAAAGAGACGAGTGATAATCCGAATACGTGGTTATATACGATGAAACATTTAGATGTTGAAGTAGATAAAGAATTTATTTTATATTGTATAGAAAAGTTAATGGAAAAGTTTCCGAACTCGGATTTTGTTAAATTTCATGGTGCACAGTGCTTTATTCGTCTTCAAGAAATGGAGAAAGCTGAGCAAATGCTGGCAAGTGTTGAGAAGAAAAATAATCGTGCTTTATATCATTTGATAAATGGAAGATATGCATTTGAACAGGAAAGTTATATAGAAGCGATTACAAGTTTTCGTTCCTCATTACAATTGGACGCAGATCAGCCGATCGCCTGGAGTTTCCTTGCGTTATCTTATATGTATATCGATCAATCTGAAAATGCGTTGCAGTTTTCTCAAGTAGCTGTAGAACGTAGTCCAGAAAGGTTCACTTTAACGAATCACGGTTTAATATTAATAGATTTAGAAAGATATGAAGAAGCATATGAAATCTTTAATAATTTGTTAAGAGAATATAAAAATGAGGCGCATGTATGGTATGAACGAGCGAGATGTGCGCATCAATTAGGGAAATTACATTTAGCGATAAAAGGACTTAAAGTGGCGATTCAGTTAGATAGTAATGCGCCTTACATTTATACGAAACTTTCAGAGATCTATGAATCTGATTTGAAGGATGAGAAAAGCACAAAAGAAATTTTATTAAAAGGTATTGAGAATTGTGATGATAAGGCGTCTCTATATGTAAGATTAGGTGATTATCATTTTCAAAATGATAGTCTGGAAGAAGCAGAAACATTATATAAGCGTGCTTTAGAAGAAGATAATGAAGATGTTTATTCTCATTTCGGACTTACGCAAGTTTATATGGCAAAAGAGCGATATGATGAAGCGAAAGAATATATTCTTGGTCTCGAAACACAAATTGAAAAGAGCCAAGATTTCCTTATGAATGCAGGAATGGTTTTATGGGATGCAGAGGTTGAACTTGGTGGAAATGAAGATGGGTTTAAAGTAGCATTGTCTAAGTTAGAGAGTGGTATAAAGCAGAGTGAATATAATGTAGCAAGTGCGTTAGATGAATATGTGAATCGAATTAAAGGAACTGTATTTGTACAACGAGGTATAGCATTCTTAAGAACGTTACAAAAAGAAAGAAATGAAGTAAGTGAATACAGTTGTTATGCAGGTATTTTACATGAATCTATTGGACAGTATGGCCAAGCGATGAAAAGATATAATAAAGCAATAGAACAAAAGAAAACGGCATTGCCATATTACCGAATTGGTGAAACACTTATGGCATTAGGACAATTGACAGAAGCAAAACAAGCGTATGAAACATGTTTAGAGCTTGATGAAAACTTTTTAGGTGTACATTTACAACTAGCAGAAATATACGAAAAAGAAGAAGACCGTTTCAAAGAACAAATTCATATGGTTCAGGCGATGAAAGAAGAGCCTTTGTATATAAATATGGAATATTTGGCACAGCTTTCAGTAGAAATAAATCTTCAAGAAGAGTTGCTAAAGGAATTAGAACATCTAGCAGGCGAAGTACCCGAAATATGGCGCTTAGATGCGATTGCGTATGTGTATGGAGCGATGGATGAAATAGATAAAGAACAAGCACAGATTGAAGAAGCGCTACAATTAGATAGTGAGCATGCAGAAGTTCTATATCATTATGCAAAAGTATTAGTGAAAAAAAGAGATGCAAAAGCGATTGAAGTTGCAATGAAAGTAATACAAAAAGATGTAAATAATGAACGTATATTTAATGTTTATGTAAAAGCGGTAGAACAACATAAGAAATTGTCTAACATCCGGGATTTTCTTCATACATTAAAAGTGAAAAAAGCAGAAAGAAGTACAGCATTCATGTGTGCAGCAGCTGGGGTTACGGAAAGATGGATTGAACGTCAACAAAATGAACAACCGAAAAAATCTATATTTACGAGAGCTTTTTATCGTATGAAAAACCGGGCAAAAGAAATTTCAATGGTTACAACAATTATTGAGTTATATGAAATCTCATTAAAGTTAAATCCAAAAAATAGTATGGCAGCACAACGATTTGGATTATTTTACGAAAATGTATCGATGAATAAAGAAGCGATAGATGTTCTGCAAACATCGTTAGAAAATAAATGGGATTATGAGGTAGCGAAGCAACTTGTAAATCTTTTCATTGAGTGTGAGGACGAAGATTTGTTACAAGATGCTGTAGAGTTAATGAAGCAATTAGTTCGAGAGCTACCGGATGATTATGATACGCTTCTTATACAAGCGCAAGTATTCTTGAAAGTTGGGGAAGAAGGAAAAGCAGAAAAAATATGCTTACAATTAACGGAGAAAACACCGTTTGTAAGTAGAGGATTCCTTGCTTTAGGAGAAATATACCAAAGTCAAGAGAGATATGAAGAGGCAATTCAGTTATTAGAAGATGCTTCTATACATCATCCAAATGATACGGCAATTCTTCTCTCATTAGCATCTTCATATCATAGTGCCGGCCAAACGATAAAGGCAGAAAAAATAACAAGTGAAGTAGTAACAATGGATACGAGTGATCTGTTAGCAAGATATGATCATGCTTGTTATTTAGCGTTATTAAATAGAAATGCAGAGGCGAAAGAAGAGCTTGAACATGTACTTCGTGAGGATGAATCTGGATTTTTTGCTGAACTTATCGAAGAAGATGAAGATCTAGCAAGATTGAGAGAGTTTGAAAAGTAATTGTATATGTATATAAGTAGTGAAAAAAGGATATAAATAAAAATATATTTTGAATTAGTTGACAATTTATTGTTAAATGGCATAAAATAGCTTTTAACAAAGTATACAAATCTGAAGACGAGAAAGAGTAAAATAATGAACTGTTCCCCAGAGAGCCGGTAAAGTGCTGAAAGCCGGTGTTCAGACGTTATTTGAAAATCATCTCCGAGGAGCCGAGGCTGAAAGTAAGTAGGCCCGGACGGATGTCTACCGTTACAAAGAACGCGTATGTTAGTACGTTGCTAAGCGCTATTAGTGAAAAGCTAATAGAATTAGGGTGGTAACGCGGGTAAACCCGTCCCTACTTCATAGGGGCGGGTTTTTTGTGTGCTTTTAAAACATTCAAAGGAGTGATTGTAGATGAAGAAAGTAGATGTAAAAGAGTCAGCTGTAGGGAGAGAAACACGTATTCGTAAGCAGTGGAACGAACAGAGCATTTTTGAACAATCAATTCAGAATCGAGAAGGCGCGCAATCGTTTGTGTTTTATGAAGGACCACCAACGGCGAACGGTTTACCACACGTCGGCCATGCACTTGGTCGGGCAATTAAAGATGTAGTAGCAAGATATAAAACGATGGCCGGTTATAAAGTGGTAAGAAAAGCAGGATGGGATACACACGGTTTACCTGTAGAATTAGGTGTTGAGAAGCAACTTGGTATTTCTGGTAAACATGAAATCGAAGAGTACGGAATTGAGCCATTTATTAAGAAGTGTAAAGAGAGTGTATTCACATATGAAAAGCAGTGGCGTGAGTTCACTGAAAGTATCGGTTACTGGGTAGATATGGATGATCCATACGTTACTTTAGAAAATCCATATATCGAAAGTGTATGGCATATTTTAGGGACGATTCATGAAAAAGGCTTGTTATATAAAGGGCATAGAGTTTCACCGTACTGCCCAAGCTGTCAAACTTCTCTCAGTTCACATGAAGTTGCACAAGGGTATAAAACAGTAAAAGATTTAAGTGCAACAGTTAAGTTTAAAGTGGAAAATAGTGAAAATGAGTATTTCTTAGGTTGGACGACAACACCATGGACACTTCCAGCAAATGTTGCACTTGCTGTACATTCAAATATGGAATACGTTAAAGCGAAACAAGAAGGTCATGTATACATTGTTGCGAAAGAACGTGTACAAGAAGTATTAAAAGAAAACTATGAAGTATTATCTGTTCATAAAGGTGAAGAATTAGTAAATACATTTTACACAGCACCATTTCCAATGAAAGAAGTGACAAATGGTTACCGTGTTATTGCAGCGGATTTTGTAACGGCAGATAGTGGTACTGGACTCGTTCATATTGCTCCAGCATATGGGGAAGATGATTATAGAGTTGTTCAAAGTGAAGGATTGTCGTTCCTACATGTTGTAGATGGAAAAGGTGAGTATACAGATGCAGTACCATTTTTGAAAGGTAAATTTGTAAAAGATTGTGACGTTGATATCGTTCGTTATTTGGCGAAGGAAGGTTTGCTATATCATAAAGAAAAATATGAACATAGTTACCCGCATTGCTGGCGTTGTGATTCACCACTTCTTTATTATGCAGGAGAAAGTTGGTTAATCCGAACAACTGCAATTAAAGATACATTTTTAAAAAATAATGATTCTGTTACTTGGTATCCGGATCATATGAAACATGGACGTTTTGGTAAGTTTTTAGAAAATATGGTTGACTGGAATATTAGCCGAAATAGATATTGGGGAACACCATTAAACGTTTGGGAATGCGAAAGTTGCGATCATCAGTTCGCACCGAAAAGCATTGCTGAATTAAGAAAGCATAGTAAGAAAGAAACACCTGAAGATTTAGAATTGCATAAGCCGTATGTAGATGAAGTGCAAGTGTGCTGCGGGAAATGCGGAGGCACAATGAATCGCACACCAGAAGTAATCGATGTTTGGTTTGATAGTGGTTCTATGCCATTTGCACAATATCATTACCCATTTGAAAATAAAGATTTATTTGAAGAGCAGTTTCCAGCGGATGTTATTGCAGAAGGAATTGATCAAACACGCGGCTGGTTTTATAGTTTATTAGCAGTATCAGCACTATATACAGGCAAAGTACCGTATAAACGAGTGTTATCACTAGGGCATGTTTTAGATGAAGAAGGACAAAAAATGTCTAAAAGTAAAGGCAATGCACTAGATCCAGTTGATTTAGTAGAGAAGTTTGGTGCAGATGCGCTAAGATGGGCTTTACTCGTTGATAGTGCCCCGTGGAATGCGAAGCGTTTTTCTGAAAGAACAGTACTGGAAGCGAAATCTAAATTTGTAGATACATTAGTCAATGTGTATAGCTTCTACGTTTTATATGCAAATTTAGATGAGTATAATCCGAAAGAAACGTATGACGTAAAGCTTACGAAGTTAGACGAATGGGTATTATCAAGATTGCATAGTACAACGAAAAAAGTGAGAACAGCACTTGATGAGTATCAATTTACGAATGCAGCTCGTGAAATTGCAGCACTTGTAGATGAAGTGAGTAACTGGTATGTAAGACGCTCACGTAATCGTTTCTGGGAATCTGGTATGAACGCTGAAAAAGCATCTGCCTATGAGACACTTCATGAAGTGCTTGTAACAATTAGTAAATTAATTGCACCATTTACACCGTTTGTCGCGGAAGACATTCATCTGAATTTAGAAGGAAGTAGCGTTCATTTAGCGGATTATCCAGTTGTAAATGAATCACTACTTCAGCCGAAATTAGAAGCGGAAATGGATGCTGTTTTACAAGTTGTCGAACTTGGAAGAAGTAACCGTAATCAGCATTCTTTAAAAGTAAAACAGCCGTTAGCTGAGCTTGTATTACTTGAGCATAAAGAGAATGATATCGATTGGGAATCTTATCGCGATATTGTAATGGATGAGCTAAATGTGAAAGCATTCCATGTTGAACTGGATGAAACGAAGTATACATCATATCAATTGAAGCTCAATTTTAAAACAGCAGGGCCGAAGTTCGGTAAAAATGTGAATGCAGTAAACGGCTGGTTAAAACAATTATCACAAGAAGAAGTACAAAACTTTGTATCAACAGAAAGAGCAGTTTACGAAGCAACATCAGGAGAAGAAGTGGTTGTAACCGCTGAAGATGTGTTAGTTGAGAAAGTTGCAAAATCAGGATTCTCTAATACGACTAACGGACAATATACGGTTATGTTAGATACGAATGTAACGGAAGAATTGTTACAAGAAGGAGTAGCTCGTGAATTCATTCGTGCGGTTCAAGAATATCGTAAGCAGTTGAATTTACCAGTTAACTTACGAGTTGATGTGATTCTTGATGCAGAGGAAGAACTACAGCAAACGTTAACGAATCATAAACATCTATTGGAAGAAAACTTACTCGTCAAGCAATTTACATTTGGCCACTTAACGAATGAAGACGACGAGTTTTCTTTAGGGGAGACAAAACTCCGAATTAAGTTAAGCGAGGCTAATTAATGAAAAAGGAAGTTGGAATCATTCCAACTTCCTTTTTTGTATGAAGGGAGATTAACCGAATGATTTCCTCATAATCCACTCGATAGGGACACTGGAAAATTTCTTTCTTCATATTTTAAAAGTATAAGGTTGAAAGAATTGATAAAGAAATATATTTCTAAAGTATTGTTTTCGTTTTACACATAAATATTGAGAAAATTTCACTTACCCAAAATGTAAAGGTAATAGAATTGCTCGTATAGAATTACTCGTAGATTCACTTTATTTCGTTACTTGTGGACAGTAATAGCCTTATAGGAATGGGGTAAAGGTTTCAATTTATTAGGGGGAGTGGTTTTATGTTAAACAAAAAAATGGTGGCAATGGCAATGACTGTACCATTAGTAATGGGGACGATTTCTACAGTTTCCGCATTGGAAAAGAAGCAAGTAAAGGTAGAAGCTTATTCACCACAGAAAAAAGCAGTTGAATATTTAAAAGGGAATGCCAATCAGTATGGATTAAAGCCCGACCTTTCAGACTTGCAATATATTTCTACAACAGAAACGTCAGTAGCTTCATATGTTAGGTTCCAACAAATAGTAAATGGCGCGCCTGTATTTTCAAAACAAATTACGGTTACTCTTAACGGAGAGGGAAAAGGAGTACTTGCTGTTTCGGATTATCAACCTGTTACAGGTGTGAAGGAAGTAACGACAAAAATTAGTGAAAAAGATGCAATACAAAAGTCAATGGCGTATGTTGGAGAAGCGAGTGAGCAAAACTTATGGGCTCCTACAGAAAAAGAATTCGGATATATTGTTGAAGAAGGTGTCGCTCTTCCAGTATATAAAGTGGTAGTCCATTCTAATAATCCATTCGGTGCATGGGAAACATTTATTGATGCAGAAAATGGAAAGTTAATTAAAAAGGTTGATATAAACCGAAAAGCTGAAGGGTCAGGAAAAGTATTTTTACCTAACCCGGTCGTATCTAGCGGTAGTAAAGTAGGATTAAAAGATAATAATGATGCAGATTCAACAGCTCTAACGAACCAATTGAAGACTGTTACGTTAAAAGGTTTAGATGGAACAGGATTTTTAATTGGAGAGTATGTAACGATTTCTTCAAAAGCGATGACGAAATCTACAAACTTACAATTTAACTATACACGTGCAAATGATAGCTTTGAAGATGTTATGTCGTATTATCATATCGATACATTGCAGCGCTATATTCAAGGACTAGGCTTTAAAAATATTAATAATCGTTCGATTAAAGTAAATGTTAATGGTACAACGGATGATAACTCATTCTATTCTCCATCAACGAAAGCTTTAACTTTCGGTACTGGCGGAGTTGATGATGCAGAAGATGCTGGTATTATCGCGCATGAATACGGCCATTCAATTCAAGACAATCAAGTGCCTGGATTCGGTAGCTCACCAGAAGGTGGAGCAATGGGAGAAGGATTTGGTGATTTCTTAGGTGCTACTTATGAAGATGCAGTGTCGACTACAGGGTACGGAAAAGCATGTGTTGGAGAATGGGATGCGACAGCTTATTCTAGTTCGGATCCAACATGCTTACGCCGATTAGATACGAATAAAGTATATCCGAAAGATATTACGAATGAAGTACATGATGATGGGGAAATTTGGGCTCAAGGACAATACGAAATGGCACAAGTTTTTGGCCGTGATGTAGCAACAAAAATTATTTTACAATCACATTGGTCATTAACGCCAAATGCTAAATTCCGTGATGGAGCAAAAGCAATTAAGCAAGCGGATGCTCTTCTATATGGCGGACAACATGCTGCTGATATCGATCGTATTTGGGCAGCAAGAGGAATTAGTACGAATTAATATAAAAAGTCGTGGCGTTTATAAGCCACGACTTTTTAATCTACATAAGAACTGGTACTAGTAAATAAAGTAATATCAATGATAATGTGAATACATCCTCATTTACTTTTTAGATTCTTTAAAAACAAAATGCTCTTTAAATTTTCTAGACTCAACTTTTTGACCGTTTCGCATCGAGTGGAAAGGGTGTTCTTGCCACGTAATAATCACGTCAACCTCATCTGCTTTTGTAGAAATATGTAAGTTAGCATGTTCAAATCCAGTTTTGTTGCTTGCTAAACGACTTTCCTTTAGGGAAAAGAGTTCATATTTCGTTTTTGTATTTGGCTCGTTGCGGAAGACTTCAACTTGTACGTTATACACTTCGCTTTTTCCGAGATTTTTTACAGAGAAATAATATGTTTGTAATACACCTTTTTTAGGTTGCAACAATTTTTTACTCGTTTTTTTCACTTCATCAATATTCACTTGCCATTGATCAGAATGTTGAGAGATTGGTAAAGATTTTGGTGAATATGCGTACGTTTCATTTACTACAATTAGGCATAACAAAAGGAGAAAGAAACTAATTACTTTTTTCATATGTACACCTCCGCTACAATTTTGCTATTAATATGCGTGAGAAACATGTAAATTATGTAATAAAATGGAAATGTATATAGGGCATGAAAAAGACTAGTGTAAATCTAAATGGGAAAATAATAATAGAACATGAAAAATACGCATATATAACGGTAGATGAAGAATCTTAAATAAAAAGGCTTGCGTTTTATAAAATAAAGAGATAGAATACTCTGTAAATATAAAAAGTGATGATCAGGAAAAGTACATGATGCAAAGGTCTACAGAGAGCAATCGGTTGCTGGGAAGATTGCGATACCGCATGATGGAAAGACACCTGTGAGTGTTGCTTTGAACGTGATTATTAGTAAAAGCAAACGGTACCTACCGTTATCAGGGCTAAGATGGTCATTGTGACAATTTGGGTGGTACCGCGGAAAAAATCCGTCCCTATTTCTAGGGGCGGATTTTTGTATTCTTTGAAAGGAGGTGAGTGAACGTGGATGACGACGATGACAACAATAACGTAAATAAAATGAAAACTATTGGAGGGAAATATAATGGGGCAAATAATGAAACGTTCACTCACTCAAGCGTGTACGGAGCATGTTGGAAAAGTGGTACTCTTACAAGGGTGGGTAAAAAAGATTCGTCATCTAGGTAATGTTAGTTTTTTATTATTACGGGACCGAACGGGAGTTATTCAATGTGTATTAGAAAACGAGTTAGCCGGATACAAAGTTGATGTAGAAAGTGTCGTTCAAATAGTTGGTGAAATTGTAGAGACTTCGAAAACAGAATTAGGGGTTGAAGTACTTGCTCATGAAGTGAAAGTATTAAATGGTGCAGAACAACTTCCATTTGAATTAAATAAAAAGAAATTACAAGTTGGTTTAGATCAACTATTGAATGAACGAGTATTATCGTTAAGACATGAGCGAACCGCGGCGATATTTAAAGTGAAAGCTACACTCGCTCAAAGTTTTAGTGACTATTTAACAGAGAACGATTTCATACGTATATTTACGCCGAAAATTGTTTCGCAAGGGGCAGAAGGAGGAGCGAATGTTTTTAAGCTTCCATATTTCCAAAAAGAAGCTTATTTAGCTCAATCACCACAGTTTTATAAACAAATGATGGTAGCGGGAGGATTGGAACGTGTTTTTGAAATTGCACCTGTTTACAGAGCGGAACATCACAACTCTTCCCGTCATTTGAATGAATATATATCGTTAGACGTAGAGCTTGGATTTATCGATGATTTTCATGAAGTGATGCAATTAGAAACGGATGTTTTACGATATATGTTTCAGCAAGTAGGAGAAACATGTGAGAAAGAACTACAACAATTACAAATAGAAGTACCTGTCATTACTGAAATACCGAAAATTACATTGTCAGAAGCACAAGAGATTTTGAAAAGTAAGTATCGAAAAGAATCACCGATTGGAGATTTAGATACAGAAGGTGAAAAGTTACTAGGGAAATATGTGAAAGAAACATATAATAGTGAATTTGTTTTCATTACACATTATCCGAAAGAAGCGAGACCGATGTATACGATGCCGAATAACGAGAATCCATCTATTACTGATTCGTTCGACTTACTATATAAAGGATTAGAAATAACATCAGGAGCACAGCGAATTCATAATTATAATCTATTACTCGCATCTTTTAAAGAAAAAGGATTACACCCAGAGAAATTTCAATCTTATTTAAATACATTCCGATACGGTTGTCCACCGCATGGCGGTTTCGGTATTGGGTTAGAAAGGATTGTATATAAACTTTTAGAATTAACGAACGTACGAGAGGCGAGTGCTTTTCCGAGAGATTGTACACGTCTTACACCATAAAAAAGAACCTTCGCGATTATCGCGAAGATTCTTTTTTAATGTTCTTTTATTTTTACATTGAAAGTTTATAAAAAATCTTTTCGACAAAAAAATTAATATATACCTTGACAGTTATAAATATAACCGATATACTTCATATTAATTTCAAAAGAAAATATATTCTAAATATTAAAATGTGTTGAATAGGAGTAGTAAGGTCATGTATTTGTGCAGAGAGCTATGGGTTGGTGCGACATAGTCAAATGACATCCTGAACTCGCCTAGGAGCAGTAAGGTGGAACGGAATTACATTCTTAGTAAATCTTAACGGTTAACCTTCGATATTAGGTTTGTAATCAAACGATTACTACTAAGGTGGATTCATAATGGAATCAATAAGGGTGGTACCGCGTTAAGTAAATGGCTTAGCGTCTCTTTTTATAAAGAGATGCTGAGCCATTTTTTATTTTATAGAAAAAGAAATGGAGGGTTTATTCGGATAGGTATATAAAATTTAATTATTTATATAAAAAGATTTAATTAGGAGGAAAATAAGATGAAACAGACGGAGCAATGGACTTCGAAATTAGGATTTATAATGGCTGCAGCAGGATCAGCAATTGGATTAGGCGCAATATGGAAGTTTCCTTATATCGCTGGGAAGAGCGGGGGAGGAGCATTCTTTTTAATCTTTATATTATTTACTGTGTTAATTGGACTACCACTATTAATAGCTGAATTTATGATTGGACGCAGTACACAGAAACAAGCAGTTGGCGCATTTAAAAGTATTGCACCAAATACAGGGTGGCACTGGATTGGACGCCTTGGCGTTGGAACGTGTTTTATATTACTTTCGTTTTATAGTGTTGTAGGTGGATGGGTATTGATTTATTTATTTAGAGGAGTAACTGGACAACTTATTACTCCGGGACAAAATTACGGTGCATTATTTACTGAAACAATTGGAAATCCCGCTTGGGCTATTACTGGACATTTCGCTTTTATGTTCATTACGATATGGGTTGTATCAAAAGGTGTACAAAACGGAATTGAAAAAGCAAGTAAATATATGTTACCAGCATTGTTCGTTTTATTTGTCGCCCTTATTATTCGTTCATTAACATTGGATAATGCAATGCAAGGTGTGAAGTTTTTCTTACAACCAGATTTCTCAAAGATTACTTCAGAAAGTATTTTGTTCGCAATGGGCCAATCGTTCTTTGCGATTAGTATCGGAATATCAATCATGGTTACGTATAGTTCCTATTTAAATAAAAAAGAAAGTTTACCAAAATCAGCAATAACAATTGTTGGATTGAATTTATTTGTTTCTTTATTTGCAGGTCTTGCAATTTTTCCAGCAGTATTTTCATTAGGAATGGAGCCGACGGAAGGGCCTGGATTGCTATTTATCGTATTACCATCTGTATTTAGTCAAATTCCATTTGGCGGATTGTTCTTAACGGTATTTCTTGCGCTATTTACATTTGCCACATTAACATCGGCGTTTTCTCTACTAGAGACGGTTGTTTCAGCATTAGCAAATGGTGAACAAGAAAGAAGAACGAAACTATCATGGATCATTGGTTTCTGTATTTTCTTAGTAGGTATACCATCTGCGTTATCATTTGGAGTATGGAGTGATATTACGATTTTTGGTAAGAATATTTTTGATGCGGTAGACTTTTTATCTAGTAATATATTAATGCCACTAGGAGCGCTATTTATTAGTATTTTCGTATCATTCAAAATGGAAAAGAAGGTGCTAGAAGCAGAATTTTTTGTAGGTGGAAATTACGGAAAGAAAGTATTTACTTGTTGGGCATTTTTACTTCGGTTTGTAGCGCCACTTGCCATCATCATCGTCTTTTTAAATGTAATAGGAATTATTTAACATTAAATGTTATAATATACAGTAAAAAAGAAGGTGATGATTATAAAGGCGAATTTGATAGAAGCAGGGAAATACATGGACATTAGAGGGAAGAAGTTATATGTTGAAGCACATGGAAACCCTAAAAGTAAGCCTGTATTATACTTGCACGGCGGTCCAGGAGAGAGCTGTTATGATTTTTCATTTCATCAAGCGGAACGTTTAAAAGAT
The DNA here is from genome assembly GCF_016483245.1 of Bacillus cereus group sp. N31. Taxonomy (NCBI): domain Bacteria; kingdom Bacillati; phylum Bacillota; class Bacilli; order Caryophanales; family Bacillaceae; genus Bacillus; species Bacillus cereus group sp. N31. The sequence goes on from NZ_JAEHCH010000008.1 coordinate 23,174, forward strand.
TCTTTATATGTAATTATGATAGATCAAAGAGGTGTTTGTCGCTCAGATGAAATTCTTGAGGACGAAGCTTTTGGATTAAATGATTTGATTGAAGATTGTGAAGAACTAAAAAAAGTATTGCAAATTGAGAAGTGGTCTGTAATTGGACATTCTTTCGGTGGATATGTAGCATTGTTATATGCATCGATATATCCAAGTTCAATAGAGAAAATAATATTTGAAGGACCAACTTTCGATTTTGCATTAACAAGTAGAGCTTTGTTACAAAAGACAGGGGATTTATTAAAAAAGTATGGAAAAGAAGAAGTAGCAGAAGAGTCCATCGCTTATTCATCTAGCAATGCTAGTTCCGAAGAGTTGCTTGAAGCTTATATAAGATTAAGCGATGAATTAGAAGAAAAAAGAATGGAGATTTACAATAATAAGGAAGATAGGACAGATGAGAGTTTATACAGTGATCAAGAGTGGGAAATATTTTCAAAACGCTCCAAGATTCATTTTGATAGATTAAAATTAGAAGGCGCATGTCATACATCATTATTATCCAAAATAAAAGATGTACAAAATCCAATGTTATTACTTGTAGGAAAACATGATGTAGTAACGTGTGAAAAACAAATTGAAATATTTAATAAAGATGCTCGAAACGGCAAGTATATTGCATTTGAAGAGAGCGGTCATTCACCTCATTATGAGGAAGCAGATAGATTCGCAGAAACAGTCATGTATTTTTTGAAATGAAGAAAAGGGTGCTTCTATTAATGAGAAGCACCCTTTCTAAATTTCTGGATATGTGATTGTTATGTTAGGCCATTTACTTTGCCAATTCTTTTTAATAACTCTGTTTTTGTACATATGTATACGTCCTTTTGATTCGAGAAAATGAGCTGTTGGTCTCACTTGTAATGAAAGAACATCTTCAATACCGCACGGAGCTGTTAATATAACATTGTTTTTTTCGTCTAATGTAACCCCTAAAGCCGTTGCTGTTTCAGGGAATTTAGAAATAGCATCAACAGAAGAAGAATATGGTGGCATGTTGTTCACCACATGCATACGAGCTTGATTTTTAACCGACCAAGGTATAGAAGCATCCATATTTGTTAGTGTTTTCTCTACGGATTGTTCATATGTCTCGTCTTTATGTAATGGATCAAAATAGATGACATCAACGTCCGGTGTAGCAGTTCTTACTTCGTAGTTATGCAAAGTATCCCAAAGTTTAGAACGAACAAAACCGGCGCAAATCCACCAATCAGGTAGCTCTAGTGATTTTGCTATGTGTAATACGTTCATCATCCATTTGTCGTTTTCTATTAAGCGAATTACATCTTGTTCTGTTTGTATCTTCATTGATAAATTCACCTTCCTAGTAAATTAATGCATCAGTTCAATAATCCATAAAATCCAGTAAGCACCTGGTACGAACAACAGTTGTGCGAGTAAAGTACCGAGAAGTCTAGATATCATTAACCAACCATACATTTTACTCATAGATTCAGCACCATTTTCTGATTGTAAAGCACGCTCGGTTAATAGAGCAATGCGTGGATCGAGCAATACTGTTAATAAAATAGTAGCAAAACCATTCACAAGGCCAGAAGCTGTACTTGCATTTGTTGCGTAATCTGGATTTAGAAAAGAAGCATAAAGGGCAGAAAGAACACCTGCTGTATAAATTGCAGTAGCAAACATGTTAATAAGCATAATACGCTTTGGAATACCACCGATACGCAATCTATGAATCATTTCAAATCTTGGAAAGCGCACATATTTTTTTGTGTACTTTAATTTTTGAATGTTATTTGTTTTCATCATTCGAATGAAAGAACCATCTGTTTCAAAGTTTTGAATGACATATCCAAATAGTTTTGTCAAAGTTGGATAAAGAATAATCGCAAGTAATGTACCTATGGAAGCAGATAATAGTACAAGTCGTATAGTATGCTCTAAATTAATAGAAGCATCTCGTTTTGCTTCATCGACAATCCCGCCAATTAAAAAGGCTTGTAGTAAATTTGAAGTTCTTGAAATAAGTAATACCATTCCTACGACAGATAAGGCAACGACAATCTTTTTTAAACGAACACCAGCTAATCGAATACTATAAGAACTAGTTTCGACTGCGTGGATGACAATTGTGAAAGCCATTATAAAAATTAACGTAATTGACATTTGTTTCACCAGTTTCTATTGAATTAATTGTAACTTTCTTACTTTATCATATCTATCCGTCTAATGTAACCGAAACTATGTAACATAGAAAAAGTGATTTTTTTGAAAAAACAAATAATGGTAGTATAGTAGAGGTAGAGTAGTAAAAAAACCTTTAGTATTACATGTAAAGTAGGATGAGTGGGGGATTAAATATGTATACAACATTTTTATTTGATTTAGATGGAACAGTAACGGATCCTAAAAAGGGGATTGTAAATTCAGTTTTGTACGCGTTAGAAGAGGTTGGAATTGAAGAATTACATGTAAGTGAGTTAGATTCATTTATTGGTCCTCCTATTCAGCAATCATTCGTAGAGAGATATAATATGAATGAAGGAGAAGTTGAACGAGCTGTTTTTTATTTCAGAGAATATTTAAAGCAACGTGGGTTGTTGGAGAATAGTGTATACGAGGGTATTCCAAATCTCCTAAAACAATTAAAAGATAACGGAAATCGTTTATTTATAGCTACTTCAAAGCCTACTATTTTTGCTAGACAAGTAATAGAGCATTTTCAACTAACGAATTATTTTGAAGATATCATTGGAAGTAATTTAAATGGAACAAGAATAAAAAAAGAAGAAATAATTGCACATATTTTACTTCAGAATGAAGGACTTAATAAAGAGGAAGTTGTTATGATTGGAGATAGAAAGCACGATATAATAGGTGCAAATCATAATGGAATTGCTTCAATTGGCGTTTTATATGGCTATGGTAGTGAAAATGAGTTGATTGAAGTTAGTTCGACCCATATAGCGAAGGATATAGAAGAACTACACCATTTTTGTATAGAAAATAGTTTAATAAAAAAATAAAAATAGAGACTAACAATCCCTTTATAACGTATGACGATGAAATCGTTTTTGTTTAAAGGGATTTTTCATATGTAATCGAATATGTATAATTAGACATTTTAGTATGAAAAATTTGTATGAATTAGAGGAGGGATGTCAGAAATGAAAGATTAGTAGAAATTTATCAAAAAAAGATTGAATTTTCAGTTTAAAGGAGGGGTATAATTGGATCTAGTTATTATATTATTAGCACTTAGCTTACTTATGTTTGTAGCCTATAGAGGGTTTTCTGTTATTTTATTTGCACCAATTTTTGCATTATTTGCGGTGTTTTTGACAGAACCTAGTTTTGTATTACCTTTCTTTTCTAATATTTTTATGGAGAAAATGGTAGGGTTTATTAAACTATATTTCCCGGTGTTTTTACTTGGAGCAATTTTTGGGAAAGTAGTAGAAATGTCAGGAATTGCTGATTCTATTGCAAAGACGATTGTAGAGTTGGTTGGAGAAAAACGTACAATTTTAGCGATTGTTTTAATGGGTGCTATTTTAACATATAGTGGTGTTAGTGTATATGTAGTGGTATTTGCTATATTTCCGTTTGCAGCTAAGCTTTTTCGACAAGCTAATATTCCAAAACGCTTAATACCTGGAACAATTGTCCTTGGAGCAGTAACATTTACAATGGATGCGCTCCCTGGATCACCACAAATTCAAAATGTAATACCTACAACATTTTTTAAAACGGATATTTATGCTGCACCGATACTTGGTATTGTAGGGGCAATTTTTGTACTCACGTTAGGTTTATTATATTTAGAGAGTAGGCGTAAGAAGGCAAAAGCAGCAGGTGAAGGATATTTTGGTTTTAACGATGGGAATACTGAAATGGCAGCATCTTTGGAATTAGAGCAGAAAGAAATACCGCTGTTAAATAGTTTAGAAATTACGAGGGCACAACAACTTATTGCTTTTATACCACTTATTTTAGTAGGTGTAATGAATAAAGTGTTTACTATTATGATACCGAAGTGGTATCCGAACGGTTTTGACTTTTCAGCAATTGGTATGAAAGCATTTGGAAAAGTAGAATTGAGTGCGGTAGTTGGAATATGGTCTGTAGAATTGGCACTTATAATAGGAATTTTAACAACTCTTTTATTATACTGGAGACGGGTAGTAACAGGGTTTCAAGCTGGATTGAATACAAGTATTGGTGGAGCACTACTTGCAACAATGAACACTGGAGCAGAATTTGGTTTCGGTGGTGTCATTGCAGCACTTCCAGGTTTTGCAATTATGAGAGATGGCATTTCTGCAACGTTCACAAATCCTTTAGTGAATGGAGCGGTAACGACGAATATTTTAGCCGGTATTACAGGTTCTGCATCAGGAGGAATGGGGATTGTTTTAAGTGCGATGGGGGATAAATTTATTGCAGCAGCCAATCAATTTGATATCCCATTAGAAGTTATGCACCGTATCGTATCAATGGCATCAGGAGGAATGGATACATTACCACATAACGGGGCTATTATTACTATTCTTACAGTAACAGGTTTAACACATAAACAGTCATATAAAGATATATTTGCTATTACAGTTTTGAAAACGCTTGCTGTGTTTTTAGTTATCGCATTCTATAGTATTACAGGAATTTATTAAAAATAGATACTATATGAATTGTAAAGGTTTATTTAGTTGTTATTTTATAAACTAAACATTAATAAGGGTAAGAAGGGGTGGAGTATTTGCAAGAAGTTGCTGAGTTTCGTATGCCGAAGTCTGTACTATATGGAAGAAATTCGATTGAAAAGCTGGGGGAACAATCAAAGAAGTTTGGGAAAAGAGCTTTTATAGTTACTGATACAATTATGGAGAAATTAGGGTATGTTGAAAGGTGCATAAAACAGCTAAATAAGAAAGGGATTACTGTTATTACATATAATAAAGTGAATGCTGAGCCTACAAATTTACACGTATTAGAAGCGTTAACGATTTGTAAAGAAGGAAAGTGTGATTTTATTATCGGTATTGGTGGTGGAAGTTGTATTGATGCTGCGAAAGCAGTAGCGGTGTTATATACTAATGGTGGAGCAATTGAATATTACGTCCAAAAAGATGTTGAAATAGAAAATGATCCACTACCACTCATTGCAATTCCAACAACTTCAGGTACTGGGTCAGAAGTAACAAGTGTAGCAGTAATTACGAATAAAAAAACAGATGTAAAAATGATGATGAAGCATCCGAGTTTTACCCCGCAAGTAGCGATTATTGACCCGATATTAACAAGTTCGGTACCACCTCATATTACGGCAGCGACAGGTATAGATGCATTATGCCATGCAATTGAAGCATATATTTCTAAATTTTCTCAACCACTTACAGATGTACTTGCTCTTTCGGCTATTGAAAGTATTATGAAATATTTACGTATTGTATATGAAGATGGAGGTAATATGGAAGCAAGGGAAGCAATGATGATCGCTTCATTACAAGCTGGAATTGCATTCTCAAATGCATCTGTTACATTAGTTCATGGAATGTCAAGACCAGTAGGGGCGTTATTTCATGTACCACATGGTATATCAAATGCAATACTATTACCTACAGTTTTAGAATATACAAAAGTGAGTGCAACAAAAAGACTAGCGGAAATTGGACGTTGTTTAAATAAAGATATGTATTCCTATTGTGATGAAGAAGTAGCCGATTATACGCTGAGGGAAATAAAAAAACTTTGTTTTGATCTTCGTATTCCAAATTTAAAAGAATACGGAATCGGTGAGGTTGAATTTGAAAATGTTATTTCAAAAATGGCCTCGGATGCAATTGAAAGTGGTAGCCCAGGAAATAATCCGCGAGTTCCTTCTTATAATGAAATTAAACAGTTGTATCGACAATGTTTTAATTATCAATATGAAGATTCTATAAAAACATTAGGGGATTAATTTCAGAATATTCACATAAAATTTTCTTGGAAATAGTTAAAACAAGACTTTATATTATAAACTTAAAGTCTTGTTTTATTGTGTATAATATACATAATAAAACATTGTTATTAGTTTAGAAAAAAGTTTAGGTAGGTGTGTTATATATGAAAACGATAGGGCTTATAGGTGGTATGAGTTGGGAATCGACTTCGGAATATTATCGAATTTTAAATGAAGAGATAAAAAGTAGATTAGGGGGATTACACTCAGCAAAATGTTTGATTAATAGTGTGGATTTTGAAGAGATTGAACGATTCCAGTCTAACGGGGATTGGGATGGAGCAGGAGAAGTATTAGGGAATGCGGCGTATTCATTGCAGAAGGGAGGAGCAGATTTTATAATCATTTGCACAAATACAATGCATAAAGTAGTGGAGAAAATAAAAGAGAATATTAACATCCCCGTATTACATATTGCTGATACTACTGCAAAAGAAATTAAAAGAAAAGGTATTCAAACGATTGGTCTACTTGGAACGAAATATACAATGGAGCAAGATTTCTATAAGTCACGTATAGAAGAGAATAATATAAAAGTAATAGTGCCAGTAGAAAAAAATAGAGAAAAATTAAATGAAATAATTTATACAGAATTATGTTTAGGAAAAATAACATCGCAATCTAGAGAATATTATAAAAGAGTCATAGAAGAGCTAGTGCAAAAAGGAGCACAGGGAATAATTTTAGGTTGTACAGAAATAGGATTATTAATAAAGCAGGAAGATGTATTAGTTCCGATATTTGATACAACTTTTATACATGCAATGGAAGCAGTAAATGTGGCTTTAGAAAATAGATTATAATTATATTATGTAAACTTAGTTCGTGTATGTGGAAAACATTCAGAAAATATTTTATAATGTAAGTGGTTACATTTAAGGGGGATTCGTATGTTTTCAGTTCAACCAATCGCATTTGTACATAATGAAAGAAAGGAAATAAAAGATGACGAATGGGGAGAAGTAAGATCCTGTATTACTTTAACTGAATTGTATACAGAGGAAAGTATACAAGGGATTGAAGAATTTTCTCATATTGAAGTTGTTTTTTATTTTCATAAAGTAACGGATGAACAAATTCAATATGTTGCTAGACATCCTAGAAATAATAATGATTATCCTAAAGTAGGCATTTTTGCACAGCGCGGGAAAAATCGCCCGAATCGCTTAGGTGTAACAATTGTAAAAGTGATAAAAAGAGACGGTAAATCAATTATTGTTGAGGGATTAGATGCTATTGATGGCACCCCTATATTGGATATAAAGCCGGTAATGAAAGAATTTATGCCGAAAGAAGAAATTCTACAGCCTAAATGGGTAACGGATATAATGAGACAGTATTGGAAGGGGAATGGAGTAAAATGAGAATATATGAGGCAACAATTGCAGATTTAGATGGACTAGCATCAGTTTTTAATAACTATCGTATGTTTTACCGACAAGATTCCGATTTAGATGGTGCAAAAGTATTTTTACAAAATCGTATCGAGAGAAAAGAATCCGTTATTTTCGTAGCAGTTGAAGACGGTGAATATATTGGATTCACGCAACTATATCCATCATTTTCTTCCATTTCAATGAAAGAATTATGGATTTTAAATGATCTGTTTGTACAAGCCGCGAAGCGCGGAACTGGAACAGGTAAAAAATTATTAGAAGCTGCTAAAAAATTCGCATTAGAAAATCGGGCAAAAGGTGTAAAATTACAAACAGAGATTGATAATTTATCAGCACAGCGATTATACGCTGAAAATGGTTATTTAAGAGATAATCGTTATTTCCATTATGAATTAACATTTTAAAAAATGTAAGATTAAAAGAGACGTTTTCAAAATGAAAACGTCTCTTTTAAATTGTATTATAGTTGATTTAATATCCAGTTTGTTGCATCTTCAAAGTTTTCTGCAATGTAGTTTGGCTCAATATGTGCCCACCTGTCTCGGTACGTATGTAAAGCATCGTATCCAGCGCCTGTTCGTACTAATATTGTTGTCGCATTCACTTTTTCACCTGCCACAATATCAGTCCAACGATCACCAACTACAGCACATTGTGTTAAATCAAGCCCATGTTTTTCCGCTGCTTTTAGAAGCATGCCTGTACTTGGTTTACGGCATTCACAACCATCACCATGTTTGTGAGGACAAACGTAAATATCATCAAAACCGAAACCTTTTAATTCTTGTACAAAATCAGCTACAGTCGCTATTCCATCCGCGATACCTGGTTGATTTGTGAAAGAGAAAATTTTTATATTTTGAGCTTTTATTTTTTGCAGAGCTGCTTTTGTAAAGGGGAATAATGTAAAAGAACCAGGGTAATGTATTGTAGTGTCGCCGCCAATTGTACCGTCACGATCAATGAAAATTGCTTTAATGTTTGTCATATTTATAGTCCCTTCAAGTAAAAAGTAGTTTAAAAATGTTTTACAAATCGATATCCATTTACTTCATAACCTAATTTTTTGTAAAAAGGATGTGCTTCTACTCTTTTTGTTCCACTAACTAGCCATGTTCCAATGCAATGATGCTTCTTTGCTAATTGTTCTGCATAATCCATTAACACCTGTCCAATGCCTTTCCGCCGTATTGTAGAATCGACGCTAATAATTGAAATTTCTCCATAACGAGTTACATCTTCTAAATTTTCGCGTATACGAAACCCGAGTAATCCAAATATAGTTTCTTCTTCCACATAAACATATAAAAAATCAAAAGGACTCATTTGTACGAATTGCAAGCGGTTGTTCATATCTTCATAGGAAATAGAGGAACCTTTTAATTCTTTCGTTAAAGAACAAAGTGCATCTATATCATCTATCGTCGCTTCACGAATTTGAAAAGACATATTATTCACTCCAATAAAATGTAATCAAACATTTAATATTCTGTTAAAAAATGTTTTTTCCTGCTATGAAAATAAATATTTTATAATGATATATATAGTTATATGTTATTCTTTTCCTTGATTGTATTGGAAATGGAAAGAAGGGGAATGTATGTTGAAGGTGAATATCCGCTCTGCTGGATATGAAATAGGTGAAAAAACAATTCATGATATTGCTTTTTCAATTGAAAAAGGTGAATTAGTTGCTCTTATTGGCGCAAATGGTGCCGGGAAAAGTACGACGATTAAAACGATGCTAGGCTTACTTGTAAATATGAATGGTGAAATATCATTTGGTGAAAAGAAAAATCCGTATGCATATGTGCCGGAACATCCAACATATTATGATTATTTGACGCTCTGGGAACATATTGAATTATTAATGGCTGCTCGTGAGAATGAAGTAGGAAGCTGGGAAAGGAAAGCTGAAGAATTATTACATATGTTTCGAATGGATAAGCATAAGCACGAGTATTTATCAAAGTTTTCAAAAGGTATGAAACAAAAATCGATGCTTATATTGGCGTTTTTAACTAAGCCGGATTTTTATATAATTGACGAACCTTTTATCGGATTAGATCCAGTAGCTACGAAAGAGTTTTTAAGTTATTTATATAAAGAAAAAGAGCGCGGGGCAGGAATTTTACTTTGTACGCACGTACTGGATACTGCTGAAAGAATTTGTGAGAGATTTTTGCTTATTTCACAAGGTACATTAGTTGCAGATGGACATCTAGAGGCTATTCAAACGTTAGCAGAAATGCCAGGGAGTTCATTATTAGACTGTTTTGATGTAATCATAAGGCGTGAACAACATGATTAAAAACCAATTTTATAAAAGATTACGCCATGAACTTGAGCGGAAATGGAAGTCCATACGTTCGGTAACAGATTGGACAGTTGCGTTATATATTATTATTCCAGCACTTATATTTATGGGAATCTATTATCGATCACTATGGATGGAAACATTATCGATGGAAGAGATTGTTTATTTCGGATTAGGTTTACTCGCATTTTATCTTGTAACATATTCCAGAGGCGTTCGCTCGTTTTTTGAACAAGCAGATAGTTTATTTTTAATTTCGTATCCAACTCATATGCGAAAATTAATTCAGTATGGCATGATATATACATTTATTCGAATAGCAATAACGAATGTAATGGTAGTAGTTGTTATGTTACCGGTGTTAATGAAAAGTATCGGAGCGACAAAGATACAAATCGTATTATTTTGGACATTCTTTACTGTATTTCGATTTATGTTGTCGTTGTTGACGAGATTTATACATATACGTGTCGGGAAACGATGGGTTTTATGGATTATAAAAAATGTAATATTTTCTATGAGCTTATCCTTTTTTGGAATGAGTCTATTTTTCACTTATAAAAATCCATTGTATTCAATACTATTTATCGGTTTAGCAGTTTTCCTAACTATAGTATTAGTAAAAGAAAAGATGAATTATAAAAATTACTTTTTTAAAGAAGTTGAGAAAGAAAAAGAAGAAAGTATGCGTTGGACGAGCGGTATTATGCAAGTTGGTGGCCATGCTACTAAGCCGAGTAGTTCAAATAAAAAACCGTGGATGTTTCCACATTCTAAAAGACTTTTAGGGAAAAAAGCTGATTCGCGTATTGTTGAATCTTTTTTGAAAGAATTTTTCCGTACAAGTAGTGCACGAATATTTTATATTCAAATTGTATGTATAAGCACTGTAAGTATTATGATGAGTCCGAGGTGGATTGCAGCTATTATTCTTGTATTTGCTTTAGTTGCAATTTCTCGCTATGCGCGTGATTATTGGAATGAATTTACGAAAAAGATGTTTCTTCATTTATATTGTGATGAAGGAAAATTACTTTTGTTAAGATGGAAGGCGGATCGCTGTTTACTACTTCCGGCAATATTTTTGTACGGCATAGTTATACTTTCTCAGTTTTATTTATTGCCAGCTGTGATCGGTGGCGTTGTTTTTATTTTATTAATTGTATGGATTATATTTTTCCCATTAAAAAAGAGCCATTGACGGCTCTTTTTCTAATCTGTCACACATTGATAAATAAAATATACTAAAACGAGTATGCTTGCGGCGGAATACATGACATCTAAAGTCATCTGATCGCCTCCTTATTGTTGTTGTATTTTATTGTATGAAATCTTACAATTTCATATTCAAGTGAAAAATATGTGAACGTTAACAAAATTGTAAAGTGCAAAAATTACAATCATTTTGTATAATAGAAGAAACAACCGTTATATAAAGTGAAACTTTAATCAGTGGGGGTTTTCTTCATCCCTACTGATTATTAGCCTTCACCAATCGGGCTTTTACGGGCAGTTGATCCCCCGCCTAACTTCTTTGCCTTCGCTGAATTTTGAGGTGGGGGTCTTACTTGCCCGTTAATGCGGGATAAAATATAATGAGTGAAAGGGGAGGGAACATAAATGCCAAATTGGTTTAGAAAAACCTTAGTCGCATTAATTACCGTATTTACATTTGGTTTAGTGACGCCTCCCTCCATATTGCTTGATAATGCCAAAGCTGCGGACAAGCCTACGAGCACAGCTGGGCAACAAAATTTGGAGAGTACGTCCTATACATATGAAGAAACGAATGACAGGTTAACCACCGATACTTTTATTACTTATGCAATGCAAGAAGCAGAGAAGCAGTCGATGCAAAAGTTTGGAACTAAAATTGGTCCAGTAATTGAAGATGAGTTTAAAGATGTAATATTACCGAAAATTGAAGAGGCAATTGCTGAGCTTGCCAATGATGTTCCAGAGGAGTCGTTACAATCATTATCGATTTCTCAGAAACCAGCTGGTGGAAATAATGAAAAGATTTTTCACGTTTACGATACGAAATCTGGAAATGACTTACTACGATTTCATGTAAGAAGAGATCATCCACCGCAAGATGGTTATTATTTCAATTTCCATTATCATCGTTTTGATGATGGATACTCTGGACATCATGAACTAGGAAATATTTATTGGAATACGAATGTACCGCCAAAATGGCTTTCTTAAAAAGAACAAGAGAAAATCTTGTTCTTTTTTTGTTGATAAAAGGGTAAGACAACTATGTTGTTGAATAACATATGTTTAGGAAAAAAGAAGAAAAGGGAGTATGGAAATGCAAAAATATATTGTTTTTGACTTTGATGGCACATTAGTAGATTCACAAAATATATTTGTACCGATCTATAATCAAATAGCTGAAAAGCATGGTTATAAAATAGTAAGGGAAGAAGAAATTGAGCATTTACGTAAATTAACGATGCCCGAGAGATGTAAACAACTCGATGTACCACTGTATAAACTACCGATATTAGCGTTAGAGTTTTATAAATTATATCAACCAGCTATAAAAGATCTCGTTTTGTTCCATGGGATGAAGGATGTATTAGATGAATTACATAAAAAAGGCTACGGGATTGCCGTCATATCCTCTAACTCAGAAGAGCATATTCGGGCGTTTTTACACAATAATGGTATTGAAAATATTCAAGAAGTGTATTGTTCTAAAAATTTGTTCGGTAAAGACAAAATGATAAAAAGGTTTTTAAAATCAAAAAAAATAACAGAGCAAGAAATGTTATATGTCGGTGATGAACAGCGAGATGTAGCAGCGTGTAAAAAGGCTGGTGTAAACGTAATTTGGGTATCTTGGGGGTATGATGTCATTGAAACAGTGAAAAAAGATGCACCAGATTATATGGTTCATACGCCTATGGAAATTGTACAAGTCGTACAAGGGGCACATTCTTAATATGAATACACTTCGAGCAGGTATTCATCATATTGAATTTTGGGTCGCGAATTTAGAGGAGTCTATTTCTTTTTATGATAAATTGTTTTCGATAATTGGATGGAGAAAGTTAAATGAAGTAGCATATAGTACGGGAGAAAGTGAAATATATTTTAAAGAGGTGGACGGGGAAATTGTAAGGACTTTAGGGCCTAGACATATTTGTTATCAAGCTATTCGTAGAGAAATAGTTGATGAAGTAGCAGATTTTCTTGCTAGTACAAAAGTGAAGGTAATACGTGGTCCGATAGAAATGAGTCATTATTCGGACGGATACTATACGGTTGATTTTTACGATCCGAATGGATTTATTATAGAAGTAGCGTATACACCAAATGTAGAAATGTAAGGGGAATAAACATGAAGACAATTACAGCATGGCAAAGCAATATACAAATAGTAAAGGATGCAGCAAATATTGAAGAAATTTCTAAAGGTTTCTCACCTGATAAAAAATATATCATTACGACTATTAAAGATGAAAAGTATTTGTTACGGACAGGCGATATAAAAGAGTTTGAAAGAAAGAAAATAGAGTTTCAAATTTTAAATGAAATGCAAAAACGTAGTGTGCAAGCACAAAGGCCAATTGAAATGGGTTTGTTGGAAGAAGAAGGTTTATGCTATGGTGTTTTTTCGTATATAGAAGGAGAAGATGCGAAAAAATTGTTGCCTACATATACACTAAAAGAACAATATGATATTGGTATAGAAGCAGGAAAAGATTTAGCAAAAATGCATACATATGAAGCTCTTAAGGGTATACTTCCATGGTATGAAAGAGCCATGAAAAAACATCGAAAATATTTAGAGGCATACAAAACATGCGGAATAAAAATAAAAAATGATGATAAAATCATTAAGTTTATAGATGAAAATGAAATGTATGTACAAAACCGCCCAAATCGATTTCAACACGATGATTTTCATTTAGAAAATATAATTGTGCGGGATGGGAAATATGTAGGTGTTGTTGATTTTAATGGTTATGATTGGGGCGACCCACTTCATGATTTCGTAAAAATTGCACTATTTGCAAGGGACATTAGTATTCCGTATTCCATTGGACAAATTACGGGATATTATAACGGGAAAATACCGGATGAGTTTTGGAGATTATATGCGGTATACGTTGGAATGACGGTTTTCTCTTCAGTTGTTTGGAGTTTACGAGCAGCACCGCATATGTTAGAGGATACGTTAGAACGCCTTGCTATTGTTTTAGAGGATCATAAAAACTTTGAATTATCGAAGCCGATTTGGTTTGGTAGTGAAATGATAAATGAAGAATAGGAAAAGTAGGTGTGTTATCTGACACCTACTTTTTTATTATTAAAATAATTATTTAATTTTCTTAAATGCAAGCGGCTGAGTACTTAACGTAGCTGGCACATGTAACTGAAGGGATGGAAATTCACCACTCACACTCATTTCATAAGCGAATAATAAACTCATTTTCATTCGGAATAAGTCAACTTTTGCAGAGAAGATGTCGTAATGATGATGTGTTAATTGAATGTCCATTTCCATGAATTGCACAAATAATGAATCATCTCGCTTGTATACTTGTAATGTTCCGTATGCAGGATGTTCGAAAGTACCAGTATAATCCTCTAATTTGTGAGAAGGTGTAGTCCCTTTAATTTGCTCAGGAAGGGATTCAGTTGCTTCTTTCATCATTTCCTTCATTTTTTCAGTATCTTCTACAGCACGTTTATGCCAATCGATGCCTTCTAATTCAAGTAGCTCGTCATAAATTTGGTTAGCAAGATAAGTAGGAAGTAATGTGCCTCCAGCATTCGTTAAAATGACAAGACCTACATTTTCTTTTGGCATGAATGAAACAAGTGCCGAAAATCCATCAATATTACCGCCATGATGAATCACTTTATTACCACGATAAGCGCTAATAAACCAACCGAGGCCGTAACTATTTAATGGAGATTCAGGGAGTGATAGAACTGGTTGATCTGGAATTGAATTGTGTGGTGTATACATTTGTTGTAATAATTCAGAGGAGATTAATTCATGATCTCCAAACTTTCCTTTGTTTAAGTGAAGAAGTACCCAATTTGCCATATCTTCAATTGTAGAATTAATACACCCAGCAGCGCCAACTGTATCGATGTTACGGAATGGAACTTCTTTTATTTCACCGTCTTTTTCAATGTAAGGTAAAGCATAATCCTCTGTAATTTGTGAATCTGTAACAGAGAAGTTTGTATGCCTCATATTTAAAGGTTCTAAAATATGTTCTGTAGCGTATTGCTCCCACGTTTGATTTGTAATGTTTTCAACAATGCAGCTAATTGTCGCATACATTAAGTTGTTATATAAAAATGCTGTTCGGAACGGTGCATCAAGTGGTAAATGTTTTATTTTTTCAACGAGATCTTTTCGAGATAAGGAAGAGCTGTACCAAAGAGCATCATGACGACTCACTCCAGTGCGGTGAGAGGCTAAATCCCGTCCTGTAACTTGTGAGGTAGCAAGTAGTTCACATAAAGAGAAGTTAGGTATATAAGACTGGACAGGAGTATCCCAATTAAACTTTTTTTGCTGTGCTAACAAGCTTAATGAAAGTGTGCCAAAAGCTTTCGTTGAGGAACCGATTGCGAACCGGGTGCTCGGTGTAACAGCCTCTTTTGTTTCTATATTTCGATAGCCGAAACCTTCTAAAAGAATAACTTCACCGTCTTTTATAACAGCTACAGAAGCACCAGGAACTTTTAAATCCTTCATCATTTTTTCAACCGTAGTTTGTAACGAAGTCATAACAGGAGTTTCAATTTTAGACATACTTCTAACCTCCAAATTTAAATTTTGTCCTACCGCACTATACTTTCGGTAATAGAAAATGAAAACCTTTTTAAATATGGAAAGTTAATAATTTTGTAAGAATTACTGAAAAAAATTTTTATTTATCAAGATTATTAAATTTGTTGTTTTTCATGTTATGATAAATTTCATATAAGATTGAAAGAAGGTTTTTCTACATATGAAACATGCTGAATATGAATACTTAAATTTATGCCGCCATGTAATGGAGCACGGTACGAAGAAAGAAGATCGTACAGGGACAGGAACTGTATCTGTATTTGGATATCAAATGCGTTTTGATCTGAGTAAAGGATTTCCTTTATTAACGACAAAGAGAGTACCATTTCGCCTTGTAGCAAGTGAACTACTTTGGTTTATGAAAGGTGATACAAACATTCGCTATTTATTGCAGCATAATAATAACATTTGGAATGAATGGGCATTTAAGAGCTGGGTAGAAAGTGACGAGTATACTGGGCCTGATATGACAGATTTCGGTCTTCGCTCACAACAAGATGAGGAATTTAAAGTGCAATATGATGAGCAAATGGACCTATTTAAAAAGAATGTTTTAGAAGATGATGATTTTTCGAATAAATATGGCTACTTAGGAGACGTATATGGCAAGCAATGGCGTGCTTGGAAAACGACGGCTGGTGAAACACTGGATCAACTAAAAGATGTAATTGAAATGATTAAAAAAACGCCAGATTCACGTCGCCTAATCGTTTCTGCTTGGAATCCTGAAGACGTACCGAGTATGGCATTACCGCCTTGTCATACGCTATTCCAATTTTATGTAGCGGACGGAAAACTTTCTTGTCAGCTATATCAAAGAAGTGGCGACATCTTCCTTGGAATTCCATTTAACATCGCAAGTTATTCACTACTAACACATTTAATTGCACATGAATGTGGTCTTGAAGTAGGAGAATTTGTTCATACAATTGGAGATGCGCATATTTATACGAATCATTTTGAACAAGTAGAAAAACAATTGGCACGTGAACCACGTCCGTTCCCGAAACTTACATTAAATCCAGATGTGAAATCTGTGTTTGATTTTGAGATGGAAGATTTAACGATTGAAGGATATGATCCACACCCAGCGATTAAAGCACCGGTTGCAGTGTAATTGTAGAGGAGATGACAAGATGATTGTTTCATTTATGGTCGCAATGGACGAGAATAGAGTAATTGGTAAAGATAATAACTTACCTTGGCGTTTACCGAGTGAATTACAGTATGTAAAGAAAACGACGATGGGTCACCCACTTATTATGGGGAGAAAGAACTATGAAGCAATTGGTAGACCATTGCCTGGAAGACGTAATATTATTGTAACTCGTAATGAAGGGTATCATGTAGAAGGCTGCGAAGTAGCTCATACTGTAGAAGAAGTGTTTGAACTATGTAAAAATGAAGAAGAGATTTTTATTTTTGGCGGAGCGCAAATTTATGATCTCTTTTTACCGTATGTAGACAAGTTATATATAACAAAAATCCACTACGCATTTGAAGGAGACACATTCTTCCCAGAAATGGATATGACAAATTGGAAAGAGATTTTTGTAGAAAAAGGTTTAACGGATGAAAAAAATCCGTATACGTATTATTACCATGTATACGAGAAACAACAATAATAATAAAAATTGATGTGAGTATTCGCATCAATTTTTTTATTTGTATTTATAAATGTAAGTTTATAGATGGTATTCAATAGTGCTATAATGAAAGGTAGCATGTGAAAAATGCTAAAATTTTCAAAAGTATTAATATAGAAAGAGGAGGAGAATCAGTTGAGAAAAATATGGGGGATTCTTTTTCTTTGCTTAACATTCATGTTAGTTGGATGTGGTAAAGAAGAAAAACCACAAGAAGCGTTTGATACATATGTAAAATCATGGAATAAACAAAAATTTGCAGATATGTACGATCAATTATCAGAAAATGCAAAAAAAGATATTTCCAAGAAAGAGTTTACTGAGAAATATGAAAAAATTTATTCTGGTATTGAAGTGAAAGACTTAAAGGTAGAAACAGGGGAAGTAAAAGAAGATAAAAAAGATGAAGGCCCTGTTCCTTTTAAAGTAAGCATGGATACAGTTGGTGGTAAAATCACTTTTGGTCATGAAGCAAAAATGTTGAAAGAAAAAGATGGAGATAAAGAATCTTGGAAAATAGATTGGACACCTGATTTCATTTTCCCTGGCATGACAAAAGATAGTAAAGTGCGTATGCAAACAACAGAGCCAAAACGTGGTGAAATATACGATCGTAATGGAAAAGGTCTTGCGACGAATGGGAAAGCTTCTGAGATCGGAATCGTTCCAGAAAAATTAGATGAAACTGCTCCGCAAACGAAAGAAGCAGTAGCTAAGTTGTTAAATATGTCTGTAGAAGAAATTGATCAAAAACTAACTGCTAAATGGGTAAAACCAGGGTATCTTGTACCAATTGGAATTTTACCTGAAGGGACAACGCAAAATACGTATATTGATTTACCTGGTGTTGCAACAAAACCTGTAAATGTTCGTACATATCCGTTAGGGGAAGCGGCAGCTCATCTAACTGGTTATATCGGAAAGGTAAATGCTGAAGATTTAAAAACGCTACAAAAGAAAGGCTACCAAGCTGATGAGCCAGTTGGTAAAGCTGGATTAGAGCAAGTATTGGAAGAAAAGCTACGCGGTAAAAAAGGTGGCCGTGTCTTTGTAGAAGATGCACAAGGAAAAGAAATTAAAAATTTAGCAAAAACAGAAGCTGTTGATGGAGAAAATGTAACTTTAACTATCGATAGTGCTGTTCAAGAAAAAACGTATAATGAAATGAAGGGCGAAGCTGGTTCAAGTGCGGCAATTAATCCGAAAAGTGGAGAAACAATTGCACTTGTAAGTAGTCCAGCATATGATCCTAATTTAATTGCACGAGGAACATCGAAAGCACAACGTGAAGCTTGGAATAATGATCCGAAAAAACCGATGACGAACCGATTTACACAATTATCGGTACCAGGTTCTGTATTTAAGCCAATTACAGCTGCAATCGGTCTTGAAACGAAAACGATTGATCCAAAAGAAGAATTGAAAATTGAAGGATTGAAATGGACAAAAGATTCTTCTTGGGGCAATTATTACGTAACACGTGTGAAAGATGCAAATCCGATTGATTTGGATAAGGCAATGAAATATTCGGATAATATTTACTTCGCACAAGAAGCTTTAAAAATCGGAAAAGATAAATTTATGAGTGAAGCGAAAAAATTCGGATTCGATGAGAAATTACCAATTGAATATGGATTCCCAGCTTCTAAAATCGCAAATGATGGTATTAAAAATGATATTCAAATGGCAGATACAGGATATGGTCAAGGACAAGTGTTAATGACTCCTCTTCATCTAGCTTTAACATATGCGCCAATTGTAAATGATGGAACAATTCCGTCACCATATATCATTAAAACAGATAAACAACCAAAAGCTTGGAAAGAAAATGTCATTTCAAAAGGAAATCAGGATATATTAAAAACTGCTATGACTAAAGTAATTAATGATCCGGATGGTACAGGGAAAATTGCTAAAATTGATGGTATGACCCTTGCTGGAAAAACAGGTACAGCGGAATTAAAAGTATCTAAAGAGGCCGAAGGAAAAGAACTAGGCTGGTTCGCTGCATTTGATTTAAATGCACCTGATATGGTCATTACAATGATGATTGAAGATGTAAAAGGTAGAGGTGGAAGTAACATTCCAGCTGAAAAAGTGAAACATATTTTTCAAAAATAAAGGTTGATGAAGGACTATCTCCATGAAATATGGAGGTAGTTTTTTATTTAGTTAACATTTTAAATGGAAATATATAATTTATAGATTACAAAACAACTTATTAACTTACGAAAAAAAAGTAGCTATTTTTTATTGACATGAAGCGAGAGATTTTGTATTATACTTACATAAGGTAAGTTATTTACTTTCGAATTATAAATCTCAAATTAAAGATAAAATTAAAGGGAGAGAATACAATGACAAAAGTACTATTTATCACAGCAAATCCAAATTCAGCAGAAGGTTCTTTCGGAATGGCAGTAGGAGAAGCTTTCATCGAAGCTTATAAAAACGAGCATCCACAAGACGAAGTTGTAACAGTTGATTTATTCAATACGACTGTACCAGCAATTGATGCAGATGTATTTGCTGCTTGGGGTAAATTTGCAGCAGGTGAAGGCTTTGAAACTTTAACAGAAGTTCAACAACAAAAAGTTGCAGCAATGAACACAAACTTAGAAACATTTATGCATGCAGATCGTTATGTATTCGTAACTCCAATGTGGAACTTTAGCTATCCACCAGTAGTAAAAGCATACTTAGATAACTTAGCAATCGCAGGTAAAACATTCAAATATACTGAAAATGGTCCAGTTGGCTTATTAGAAGGCAAAAAAGCACTTCACATTCAAGCAACAGGTGGCGTTTATTCTGAAGGAGCATACGCAGCTGTAGACTTCGGTCGTAATCACTTGAAAACAGTATTAGGATTCATCGGTGTAAATGAAACTGAATATATTGCAGTTGAAGGTATGAATGCTAATCCTGAAAAAGCACAAGAAATTAAAGAAGCAGCAATTGCTAACGCACGTGAATTAGCAAAACGTTTCTAATATAGAATACTTAAAAATGTCCAAACACTTGTTGTTTGGACATTTTTTCTTCTTTTTCCTTCGTTTGTCTAGTATAATGAAGGTCGGAATGATAATAGGTGGGGGTTCTGTATGATTCAAACGTTTTTTAAAATCTTTTATTTAATTTTAATTGTAATTGCGATTACACCGAGAATGTGGCGTCTTAAAAAACAAGTAAATACGATGTCACCTCAAGAAAAAGATAATGCTGTGTATAAAACGACAAATTGGTTTGGTAAAAAAATGGTACGTGTTGCTGGTGGGGCAGTAGAAGTAAAAGGGCTTGAAAATGTTCCGAAAGACAAGCCGGTACTAGTTGTAAGTAATCATCAAAGTAATATGGATATTCCTGTTTTACTAGGTTACTTAAATAAACCAATTGGATTCGTTTCAAAGGCAGAGATTAAGAAGTTTCCAGTTGTACCAACTTGGATGGAACTTATGAATTGTGTATTTATGGTTCGTAATGATCGTCGTCAATCTCTTCAAGCGATTAAAGATGGAATTGAACTTTTAAAGAATGGACATTCTATCGTAATTTTCCCTGAAGGAACGAGAAGTAAGGGTGGCGAAATTGGAGAGTTTAAAGCTGGTAGTTTTCACCTAGCAGTAAAATCTGGTGTAGCAATCTTACCTGTAACGTTAGATGGTACATATAAAATGTTTGAAGCGAATGGAAATCGTATGAAACCAGCTCATGCAACAGTAACGATTTCTAAGCCGATTATACCTGAAGAGTATGCGAATATGGATATTAAAGAATTAACGAAGCATACACAGGATGTTATCGCATCACAATTACATAAGTAATAAAAAAGGTTTCAGCTTTCATCAAGCTGAAACCTTTTTTATTACGCTGCAGGTAAGACGTAAAAGAGTACACAGAAGAACATCATTGCACTACCGCCTAAAACGAAGAGGTGCCAAATGGCATGGTTGAAAGGTAGCTTTTCCCAAAGGAAGAAGATTGCCCCGACTGAATATAAAATGCCACCTGCTAAAAGTAGTGAAAAACCATGTCCAGTTAGATTTTCGTAAAGTGGTTTAATAGCAACGATTATGAGCCAGCCCATAATGATGTAACATAAAGTGGATGCTTTTATAAAACGGCGTACAAAGAAAATTTTGAAGACAATACCGCCAATTGCAAGTGTCCATATAATTGCGAGTAACGTCCAACCTAAAGGTCCACGAAGTGTAATGAGTAGAAAAGGAGTATATGTGCCAGCGATTAATAAATAGATGGCTGAGTGATCTAAAATAGTAAATAATTTTTCTACTTTTGGATGGTGAATGCTATGTAGCAACGTTGAAAACAAGTACAGTAAGAACATGCTTACACCATAAACGGTAAATGCAACAACAGCTGATGCGGTACCGTGCTTAGAAGCATGAATAATCAATATGATTAAGGCAGGGATGCTTAAAATGGCACCGATACCATGTGTAATTGCATTTGCAATTTCTTCTTTTACAAATTGGGTCATTCGTGTCATTTTTTCAGTCATAATGCAAATCCTTTCTACTATCATGAAATAATATGTCATTTCCCTTACCATATCATACACAAGAGCAATAGAAAATGAAATTTGTATAATTGATTATATTTTTGAATTTTTTTGACAAAAGACGATGGATTTGTTGACGTTTTCAAACTTTTTTGACAAAATAAAATTATGCAATAGTAGGACAAGAAATCTACTAATAAAGGGGATGGGGAAATGTTTTCAAATATTGGCTTTCCAGGGTTAATTTTAATCTTAGTAGCTGTACTAATATTATTTGGGCCTAAAAAATTGCCGGAAATCGGAAAGGCTTTAGGGGAAACGTTAAAAGAATTCAAAAAATCAACGAAAGAATTGACTGATGACGCATTTCAAGAGAAGGAAAAGAAAGAAAAAATGTAATGGATTTTCCTCGTAATGGATAAGTAAAGTGTGGTGAACGAGATGGAAGATCGGGAAATGAGTGTAGTAGAACATATCGTTGAGCTTCGCAAACGAGTAATTTATACAGTGTTATCCTTTGTATTATTTTTAATTATTGGATTTACTTTTACGAAGGATATTTATTTTTGGCTTGTAAAAGATTTACCAATGAAATTAACTGTTCTCGGTCCAAGTGATGTATTGTGGATTTTTTTCTCGATTGCTACAGTATTTGCTATCGTTTGTACAATTCCTTTTGCTGCTATACAAATTTGGTTATTTGTAAAACCAGGTTTACATCCAAATGAACAAAAGATGACTGTAATGTATATACCGGTATTGTCTATATTATTTATTGCAGGTTTAAGTTTTGGATATTTTATTGTAATGCCGTTTTTATTTCATTTTTTAACTACGATAGGTAATGAAATGTTTAATACGATGTTTACGACAGAAAAGTATTTTCATTTTGTACTTAATTTAACAGTTCCATTTGCTGTGATTTTTGAATTACCTGTAGTGGTAATGTTTTTAACGAGTATTGGCATACTTACGGCGGAGTTTCTAATAAAAATAAGAAGGTATGCTTACGTAGCATTGATTATCATTGCCTCGTGTATATCACCGCCAGATTTTTTATCTCATAGTTTAGTTGCGGTACCGCTTATTTGTATTTATGAAATTAGTATTGCCTTATCAAAGATTGTTAGTAAGCGAAAAAAGAAAAGGGAAGAAGAAATACAGTCGAAAAGTGCCTCGTTATAAAGGCACTTTTTTAATTATTTGTTATACTATGGCTATAAACGTATACAATATAAAGAAGAAAAAAATAATAGAATCTCCAAAATTTAGACAAACTTTGCACCTTTATAAGTTTATACTGAATGTATTAAGCAATTTACGGATAACGAGATTCCCGTCTCACGTGATAATTAGGACGGGGGATGGATTAGGTGGAGATGAATAGAGAATAAATCTACTAACCATAAGGACTAAAGGGATCATCTAAGGATACTTTTGTATTCAAAGGAGTCTCCACTTTAAACAACGTGTTACAGCGTAAAGTAGAGGAAGTTCAAAATCCAATGAAAAAGAGGATTGATATTGTGATTACGAAAAGTTTTTATTTCACTCATTCAACAGGGGATTGTATTAAAATATTCGAAATCCCTGTCCTACAGGCGCAGCATCCATTATCGTTTCTAATTCAGTCTCGTCTTCAATTATTTATTGCAAAAATTCAAAAACAAAAGCACCCAAGATTTTCGTATTCTTTCCGTGAATATTTACAAAAATGTTTGAAGTGGAATGATTATTTAAATGTATATAAAACAAATACCCTTGAAAAAAACGCATAAATTAGAGCAGGACAGAGTCAGGAATACTCTGTCTTTTTATTTTAGGTATAAAAATATAATTAATTTGATGAAATTTCGTTCGAAATTGTTGAAAGCATTAGGAATGCTAGTATAATAACAAGGAGAGCGTATTGGAAAGGGAAGAAGGATAGTATGCAAAAAATTAAAATTGTAACAGATTCAACGGCAGATTTATCACAAGATGTAATCGAGAAGTATGACATTCATGTTCTACCATTATCAATCTCTGTAAATGGACAAACATATTTAGATCGCGTTGATTTACAACCTGATGAGTTTATTGAAGAAATGATTAAATCAGAGGAACTACCAAAAACATCACAACCAGCTATGGGTACATTTGTAGAAATGTATGACAAGCTAGGTGAAGATGGAAGTGAAGTACTTTCTATCCATATGACAAGTGGAATGAGTGGTACTGTTGCGACTGCAAATAGTGCTGCATCGATGACTGATACAAAAGTAACAGTTGTTGATTCACAATTTATTACACATGCTTTAGCATATCAAGTAATAGAAGCTGCAAAAATGGCAAATGAAGGACGCTCACTAGAAGAAATTTTAAAACGTGTAGATGAAGTGAGAAAGAATACTCGTTTATATGTAGTGGTAGATACATTAGAAAACTTAGTGAAGGGTGGACGTATCGGTAAAGGAAAAGCGTTTATCGGTTCGCTACTTAATATAAAGCCAATTGCTAGCCTTGAAGACGGTGTTTATAACCCTGTAACGAAAGTGCGCAGTCAAGGCCAAATTGTAAAAACGTTAGCTAAGTTATTTGAGCAAGATACAGCAGGAAAAGTTGTAAAAGCTGTTGCGATTCCGCATGCAAAAGCAATTCCTTTAGCTGAAAGTATGAAAGCAGCTGTGGAAAAAGTGAGTGGATTTACTCAATCAGAAATTTTCTATACAACGCCTATTATTAGTACTCATACAGGTCCGGGTGCAATTGGATTTATGTATTTAGCAGAGTAATAAAAAAGCTACTTGAAAATATATTTCAAGTAGCTTTTTTATCCCGCATTAACGGACAGTAAGACCCTCACCTCAAAATTCAGCGAAAGCAAAGAAGTTAGGTGTGAGATCAACTGTCCGTAAATGCCCGATTGGTGAAGGCTAATAATCAGTGGGGATGATGAACAACCCCCACTGATTAAAGTTTCACTTTATGTGAATAGAAAGTAAGAAATGAGAAGGGCTATACAGGCGCTCCCGCTAATGATGTAGCGAGTCTGTAAATATTCATTCATAGAAAACACCCTTTATGATTTTCTATATTATATGATGGATATAGAAAATAAGTAGTTACATTACACTTGTAAAGTTTCGATTTTTTCTTGTACTTGTTTTTTATTTGTGTCGCTATTATAAGTAAAAGTTTGGCCTAAAAAGAGTACATGCAGTTGTTCCCACGGTAACATACGCAAATTCCAATTACTTCGAAGTTTTGTTATTGCCTCGCGAGGTGTTTCATCAGCAAGTGCAAAAGCTCCGTAATGCATTGGAATAAAATGTGTCGCGTTTAAATCTAAATAAGCTTGCACTGCTTCTTCAGGGGAAACATGAGATACTTTCATAAACCATTCTGGTTCATAAGCGCCAATTGGCATAAGAGCAATATCAATTAAAAAGCGCTTTCCAATCTCTTTGAAACCCTGGAAATAGCCGCTGTCGCCACAAAAATAAATGGTTTCCAAAGTCGTTTCATTATCAATAATCCATCCACCCCAGTGAGATGTATTCATGTCAAATAAGGATCTTCTCGTCCAGTGCTGAGCAGGTACGAAGTGAAAAGAAACTTCATTAATCGTCGTACTTTCCCACCATTTATATTCTTCTACATGCGTAAATTTCTTACGAGTAAATAATTTTTTTAATCCGATAGGTACAAGATATAGAACATCATCATTTAACTGACGAAGAGTTGAAAAATCTAAATGATCATAATGACCGTGTGAAATAAGGACTATATCAATTTTAGGTAGTTCTTGTATAGTAAGACCTGGTTCAGTAAGCCTCGGAACTAACTTTAATTTATTTGCCCATACTGGATCTGTTAATATATTAAGTCCATTCGTTTGGATAAGAAAAGTAGAATGGCCCACCCATGTGACTGTCGTTTTTTCAACATTGCTTTGCAAAAATGCATTTTGTTTAACAGGTGATTGTTCTACTAAAAAAGAAAAGTCTTTTTTGTTCAGCTTTCGTTCTTTACGCCATCTTAAAAAAGAACGAATTGATTTTTTTGTACTGACATTATCCATATTTTCATAGCGCTTTGCCATGAACATCACCTCATTTAAAATCGTTGTAGTTGTATTGTACCGAAATGTTGTTAAGGAATACAGTGTATAACATGGATTAATGTTTAATTAATTGTTAAAAAATAGGGAGAGGTATTTACAATTTTAACAATGAGCTTTGTTTTGCGAATACGATTTAGATAAATAATAGTGAAAAAACATATTTTGTCTAGTAATTCGCTTGAAATTAAGAAGTATCATACGTAAATTCGTACGATTTCGTGAACAAATGCAGTAAACAATTTTCTCGTAGTGTTAACTTTTGTTATGATGAGCATAACCTATTTAAATTTAGGATAGAGAAAAGAGGTTTATAAATGAAGCGTTATCAAAAACTAATTGGTCTTATGGTTGTATTTTGTCTATTTGTACTCGCTGGATGTAGTGGATCAGGCTCAAAGCTTCGTAAACCATTAAATTGGGATTTAGAAACTTTCCAATTCACAAATCAAGATGGAAAACAATTTGGTACAAAAGATTTAAAAGGGAAAGTATGGGTTGCAGATTTTATGTTCACAAACTGTCAAACAGTTTGTCCGCCAATGACTGCTAATATGGCAAAATTACAGAAGATGGCAAAGGAAGAGAAGTTAGACGTTCAGTTTGTCTCGTTTAGTGTAGATCCAGATCTTGATAAACCAGAAAATCTGAAAGCTTTCATTCAAAAGTTTACAGAAGATACTAGTAATTGGAATTTATTGACGGGTTATTCGTTAGAAGATATTACAAAGTTTTCAAAAGATAATTTCCAATCACTTGTAGATAAGCCAGAGAACGGTCAAGTAATACATGGTACATCATTTTATTTAATTGATCAAAATGGAAAAGTAATGAAAAAGTATAGCGGTATTAGTAATACACCGTACGAAGATATAATACGTGATATGAAGCGATTAGTGGATTAAAAATAAGGGCGCGTAGCACCCTTATTTTTTTACATTAGTCTATAGATAAAATGTCATGCTGTTGTGGAAGTTTCGGTGCACGAATTTCTAACACACCATTTTGATAGGAAGCTTTCGCTGCTTTTTTATTAATAGAATAAGGCAATTTAATCATTCTTGCGGCTTCTGAAATAGACCGTTCTCGGCGATAATAGTTATGAGATGTTTGTTCTTCTGCCTCTTCAAGTATTTCTTCTTTTACAGAGACTTTTAAGTATTCGGTTTGTATTTCAATTTGAATTTGCTCTTTTTGTATACCCGGTAGTTCAGCGGTAACAACGAGTTCTTCATCAACTTCATATAAATCTACAGGGAATGTTAATAAACGATTTCCTTTTTGGAAAAAATGATTCAAATCAGCGATTACATTGCGAAGAGGTGTTTGCTCAAAAAAATCATCAATTTGCTTTAAATAATTGCGAACCGGTGGACGAGAAGAATCTTTTTTTTCTTCACTCATGGTATTCCCTCCTAGAAATCAATTTGCAATATCATATGACAAAAGCGGAGAAAGGTGATTGCCTAATTTTCATGTTTTCATAAAAAAATGTTAAAAATGTGAAATGGAGTGATTTTTTTATAGTTTTTGGTCGCCATATTGAGTTGATTATGCTAGTATAAATAGGGTTGATATAGTAGTATAGAAACAGAATGAAAACCGAAAGAGGGTAAGAAGTATGTGTGGTTTTGTAGGATGTTTATGTGAAAACCCTAGAGAGTTTTCAGAAACAGAAAAACATCAATTTGAAAATATGAACACGATGATTTTCCACCGCGGTCCAGATGACGAAGGATATTTTCGTGATGAACATGTACAATTTGGCTTCCGCCGTTTAAGTATCATTGACTTAGAGGCAGGACATCAGCCGCTAACTTATGAAAATGATCGATATGTAATTATTTTTAATGGTGAAATTTACAATTATGTAGAATTACGCGAAATGTTACTTGAAAAAGGTGCGACTTTCGCAACGCAATCTGATACAGAAGTTATCATTGCATTGTATGCACATATGAAAGAAAAATGTGTAGACTATCTTCGTGGTATGTTTGCATTTATGATTTGGGATCGTGAAGAAAAGAAACTTTTCGGTGCACGTGACCACTTTGGTATTAAACCATTATATATCGCGCAACAAGGTGATACTACATTTTTCGCATCTGAGAAGAAAAGTATTATGCATGTAATGGAAGACAAAGGGGTAAACCCAACGTCACTACAACATTACTTTACGTACCAATATGGTCCAGAACCAGAAACATTAACAATTGATGTTAATAAAATTGAGCCTGGTCATTATTTCGTAAAGGAAATCGGTAAAGAGATGGAAATCCATCGCTACTGGAAGCCTTATTTCAATGCTTCAAGCGCAACGAAAGAAGAGCATATCCAAGCAATTCGTGATGTATTATACGATTCAGTAAAAGTACATATGCGAAGTGATGTACCAGTAGGTTCATTCTTATCTGGTGGTATCGATTCATCTATTATCGCTTCTATCGCAAGAGAAATGAATCCGAACCTTTTAACGTTCTCTGTTGGTTTTGAACAACGTGGTTTCAGTGAAGTTGATGTTGCGAAAGAAACTGCTGAGAAATTAGGCGTTAAAAACCATAACGTATTTATTTCAGCGAAAGAATTTATGGATGAGTTCCCAAAAATTATTTGGCATATGGATGATCCTTTAGCAGATCCAGCAGCTGTACCATTGTACTTCGTTGCAAAAGAAGCACGTAAACATGTAACAGTTGTTCTTTCAGGGGAAGGCGCAGACGAGCTATTTGGTGGTTATAACATTTACCGTGAGCCAAACTCACTAAAAATGTTCTCGTACATTCCTAGCCCAGGTAAGAGTGTTCTAAAAGCATTAAGCGGTGCTCTTAAAGAAGGATTTAAAGGAAAGAGCTTCCTAGAGCGTGGATGTACGCCAATTGAGGAGCGCTACTATGGAAACGCGAAAATCTTCCGTGAAGAAGAGAAAGCGGAATTAATGAAGTTCTACAATGAAAGTGTTAACTATATGGATATCACGAAACCATTGTATAACGAGATTAAAGATTATGATGATGTAAGTAAAATGCAGTACATTGACATGTTCACGTGGTTACGTGGTGACATTTTATTAAAAGCTGATAAAATGACAATGGCAAACTCATTAGAACTTCGTGTACCGTTCTTAGATAAAGAAGTATTCGATGTTGCATCAAAAATTCCAACTGAATTAAAGATTGCTAACGGAACTACGAAAGCTATTTTACGTGAAGCAGCACGCGGAATCGTTCCAGATCACGTGTTAGATCGTAAAAAACTTGGATTCCCGGTACCAATTCGTCACTGGTTAAAAGATGAAATGCATGACTGGGCTATAAATATTATAAACGAAAGTAAAACAGATCATTTAATCGACAAACAGTATGTATTAAACTTACTGGAAGCACATTGTGCAGATAAAGGCGATTATAGCCGTAAAATTTGGACTGTACTTGCGTTTATGGTTTGGCACCAAATTTATGTTGAGCATAAATACGATACGAATAAGTTCCACGAAGAAACAAAACGTGCGTATAGCTTAGTTTAATAAGAAAAACCTTAAGACCGCATATGGTCTTAAGGTTTTTTTTCATAAATAGAACGTATTATTGATACAATAATAGTAAAAGGATGGACAACATATGATTGCGTTTGAAAAAGTAACAGTAGAAAATGAAAGCGTTGTTAAAGAAATGTTCCGCTCGCATAATGTAAGTGAGAAACAGGTGCAGTATTGCGTAAAAGTTGATGATACATATATTGGTGTAATAGATTACAGTGTTCAAGAAGAGAGTGTAGTTTTATCTCAATTAATAATTCATTTTGATTATCAAAGTTACGGATATGGAACAAATACGTATTTTACATTTGAAGAGATGATGAAACAAAGAGGTGTGAAAGAGATAAAAGTGTTACAAAAGGAATTAACAGAACAAGCAAAAACTTTCATAGAGAGCTTTGGCTTTAATGAAGAAGATGGAACATACGTGAAGAAAATATAACGATGATTAGTAATGTGCTAAAATAAATATAAGGCAGGTGGATACATGATAATGACTTCTGGTCTTGTATTAATTGGAGGATGTTTTATTTTGGCAGAACTAAGCCATAAGTTCATTCGGAAAAGAGCTAGTAAGAAAAGAAAGCCGTACGAATTACAATATGTACCTGTGTTTTTTATTTTGTTTTGCATGCTTGTTACAGTACAAAATATTACTAATTTCCCGCCACTTTTGAACATTTTTTTAAAGTTCGGTTTGTTATACAGCGGTGTTGGAATGGGTCTTTTATTTATTTTATTTTGCATACGTTATATTCACTATCAATCGTATATATTTATTTTAAATTGGTTAAAGCAAGATGATAGAAACCGCCTTACATAAGGTGGTTTTTTATTTGTAATTG
Source organism: Bacillus cereus group sp. N31 (assembly GCF_016483245.1). Classification (NCBI taxonomy): domain Bacteria; kingdom Bacillati; phylum Bacillota; class Bacilli; order Caryophanales; family Bacillaceae; genus Bacillus; species Bacillus cereus group sp. N31. The sequence continues at coordinate 53,375 of NZ_JAEHCH010000008.1, forward strand.
TAACGGAACTTGTACATTTTACATAAAATAGGACGAGTAGCAATGTAAACCTATTACACGAAAGAAAGGAACGAGACAGTGATATGAAACTTGTAATAGACGCAGGTCACGGTGGATATGATTCTGGTGCTGTTGGTAATGGTTTAGTAGAAAAAAACTTAACACTTCAAATAGCGAGACGTGTGCGAGACATTCTATCTGCAAACTACCCAATTACTATTAAAATGACACGTGATAGTGATGTATTTATCTCTTTATCAGAACGTGCTAATATCGCTAATTCTTTTGGAGCAGATTACTTTATCTCATTTCATATAAATAGTGGCGGTGGAACTGGATTTGAAAGTTATATTTATAATGGGTTATCTAACAGTAGCTCCGCATATGCAAAGCAACAAAAAATTCATGCAGCAGTCAATCCTGTATTAACAAAATACGGCCTTCGTGACCGAGGGGCAAAAAAAGCAAATTATGCAGTACTAAGAGAGACTGCAATGGATGCAATTTTAACTGAGACTGCTTTTATTGATACAACGTTTGATGCAAATTTATTGAAAAATCCACAATTTATTGAAGATCTATGTCAAGCATATGCAAACGGAATAGCAGCTATTTTTGGAGTAGCTCCGAATCCGAATCCTCCAAATCCACAACCTCCAAACCCTCAGCCAACACCACAAACGAAGGGAGTTGCTTATATACTTGGGAAAAATGTAAATTTAAGAAGTGGCCCATCAACATCTTCTTCAGTAATTCGCCAATTAAACTCTCCAGAATCGTATGTCGTATATCAAGAAAGTAATGGATGGTTAGACTTAGGTAACGGACAGTGGGTGTATTATGACCCGTCTTACATTAATTTTGTAAAGACGAGCAATAGTGATGGTAGCGCAATCGGTGTCGCATATATACAAGGAACGAATGTGAATTTAAGAAGTGGTCCATCAACATCTTCTTCAGTAATTCGTAAATTAAATAAACCAGAATCTTATTTAGTATTTATTAATCAAAACAGTTGGTTGAACCTTGGTGGAAATCAGTGGGTGTATAATGATCCATCATATATTAAATATAATCAATATTAGGAAATAAATTTATAATGTAATATGAATGCGTATCTATATATAACATAGATACGCATTTTAAGAACGGCCATTATTTACATACTTATACAGAAAGTTTCAAAAAGAAACATTTGAATAACGGATAGAATCTAAATAGTATATATTAAAAAAGTTCTCTGATATACATTGACAATGTATGTAATATACATTAACCTTTAGTTGTTAATGATAATCGATTTCATCTAGGGAGGACATATGTTACATACTAAAAAAATGTTTATGTTCTGCATTATGATACTTATGGTTATAATCGCAGGGTGTAGTAAAGAAGAAAAAAAAGAAAATGATCCATCAGCTAAAGCGAAAGATTCTTATACTGTAAAGCATGCAATGGGGGAAACAACAGTAAATGGTACACCTAAAAAAGTTGTTGTTTTAACAAATGAAGGTGCAGAGGCTCTTCTAGCTGTGGGAGTAACGCCAGTTGGAACTACGAAACCGCGTGCGGGTGATGAATGGTACCCTCATTTAGCGAAAGAGTTAAAAGATACGAAAGTTGTAGGAACTGAGCGTGATATTAATTTAGAGGCAGTAATGAAGCTTAAGCCGGATTTAATTATCGGGAATAAAATGCGTCATGAAAAAATATATGAACAATTGAAAGAAATCGCGCCAACTGTATACGCTGAAACATTGCGTGGAGATTGGAAGGAAAACTTTACGCTCTATACAAAGGCTGTAAATAAAGAAAAAGAAGGTCAAAAGGCAATTGAAGATTATAAAAAGCGTATTGAAGGAATGAAAGAGAAGCTAGGAGATAAATTAAGCTCTAAAGTTTCTATTATTCGCTTCGTTCCAGGTGATGTTCGTATATATCAAAAGAACTCATTCTCAGGTGTTGTTTTAAACGATATTGGATTTAAACGACCACCATTACAAGATAAAGATGAATTTGCGATAAAAGGAATTACAAAAGAACAAATTCCAAATATGGACGGGGACTACTTATTCTATTTCACATCTGATAAAGATGGCGATAAGAAGAATGAAGGAAACACGTTAGCAAAAGAATGGACAGAAGACCCACTCTTTAAGCAGCTACAAGCCTCTAAAAATAATAAAGTATTCCAAGTAGATGAAGTAATTTGGAATACAGCAGGCGGTATTAAAGCAGCAAACCTAATGCTAGATGATATTGAAAAATATTTTCTGAAATAAAGTTGAACCAATCAGGCAATTACGGGCCGTTATCTCCCACCTAACCTTGAGGTGGGAGTTTTACTGCCCGTCAATAGCGGGATAAATGAATGGCTGAGTGCATCACTTTAAATAGGTGATGCATTTTTTATTTATATAAATACAGAAAATTCCTTTTTTTCAGTCGTTTTAAGTTGTACAATAAAATCAATCACGTAATAAAGGAGTGGGAAGGAATGAAAGCTACTCATAAAGATTGGATTTTGTTTAATGGGAGAATTGTAAATACGAAGGAAGAACAGCCGATGGTTGCATTAGAAGAGCGAGGTTTTCAATTTGGTGATGGTATATATGAGGTATTCAGACTATACGATGGGAAGCCACATTTATTAGATTTACATTTGGAGCGTTTTTTTAAATCAATGGAAGAAATTAAACTCATTGCACCATTTACAAAGGAAGAGTTAGTAGAAGAGCTACATCAAATGATTGAAAAAAATCAATTTCAAGAAGATGGTAATGTATATTTACAAATATCAAGAGGTGCTCAAGCAAGAAACCATGTATATAAAAAAGACCTTCAACCAACGTATTTTGCAAATATTGTTTCGTTCCCAAGACCAGTCGCTACGATGGAAGTCGGTATAAAAGTAACGGTAGAGGAGGATATAAGATGGAAATTTTGTCATATAAAATCATTAAATCTACTTCCTAATATCATGATTAAAAATAAAATAAATGAACAAGGATATCAAGAAGCGATTTTAGTGCGAGATGGAGTTGTAACAGAGGGATGTCATTCTAATTTTTTCATAGTAAAAAATGATAAACTGATTACACATCCAGCTGATCACTTTATTTTGCATGGTATTACTCGCCATTATGTTATAACATTAGCGAAAGAGTTACATATCGAAGTAGAAGAACGAGAATTTTCATTACAAGAGGTATATGAGGCGGATGAGTGCTTTTTTACAGCGACACCACTCGAAATATTCCCGGTTGTTCAAATTGGCGATGAACAGTTTGCTAGCGGCGAAAGAGGACCAATTACGAAAAAACTACAATCTGCATATGAAGAAAGTATTAGTTTGTTTAAAGTGACAAATTAATAATGAAGAAAAAAGCTGGTATTCCCCCAGCTTTTTTTCGTGATATAATTCAAACATAGGACAGGTTTTGAAAACGCTGTAAAAGGGGATTTAATGTATGAATTATGAAGCTTTTAAAGAGGTAATCCACGGAAGAAGAAGTGTTAGAAAGTTTACAGAACAAGAAGTATCTACTAGTGATATAAAAGAAATTATTGATTGCGCTCGTTATGCACCGAGTGATACGAACTCGCAAACGTGGGAGTTCTTAGTCATTATGAATCGAGAGAAAATTAAAGAAATTGAACAAATGACTTGGGATGCATTACATAAACTTGCGGCAAAAGCAGCAGAAAATGGAGAAGAGAAAGCAGGGAAATTACTTACACGTTCTTTCGGGCCATATGCAACAGCTTTCTCTGAGGCACCAGTATTAATCGTATGTTTGGCAACACCTTATGAATCAAAGTTTCGTGAAAAGATATTTGATCCAATTGTCTTCGTTCCGGATGCAGTGTGGGAAGAGGAAGGAATTAAGAGTAGCTGTTTAGCGGCACAAAACTTAATGCTGGCTGCACATGCGAAGGGTCTTGGTACGTGTCCAATGACAGGGCCTGTATTGTTAGCTCAAAAAGAACTAAGACAATATTTCCAAATTGAGACCGAAAAACAAATAAATATGGTTATTTCACTCGGTTATCCGAAAGATAAACCGAAGAAACTTCCAAGAAAAGAAGTAGATGAGATTACAACGTTTATTTTTTAATCACCATATAGAAAAGACATTGAAATAACAATGTCTTTTTATTTTGGATAGGTATGTTATTAATTTGTTGGGCTAAAATGATAAATAAGATAAAATTACTATTTATTTCATTAAAAAAATTAATGTTCTATTAAGGAAAGTATGGTACAGTAATCGTGAGCAAGCTACTAGTATTTGTTCATGAAAGTGTTAAAAATAGTTTTAAAATTACAAAGTTATTTTTGTATAATAAATTATAATGAAATTACAGGGGGGATGAATTTTGAAGAAATTCATAATCGCTGGATTGTCTGTATTGTTATTAGTAGGCTGTGGTGCTCCAAAGGAAAAAGAGGATGCACAGTCAAATCAGGAAGAACAAGTTGTAAATGCGAGTGAGGAGAGTATGGTTGTATTTCCTGAAGGGGCAGTACCAATTGGAGAAGGGATAGTAAAAGTCATTACACCAGATGGTACTTCTGAAAACGGCAATACACCGACTGTATTTATCAAAAAAGATACTTTAATTCAGCAAGTTGAATTAGAACTTTCTAATTTTCAAAACGATAAAGAAACATTCGTATTTGTAGATCAAATATTTGCTGATAAACATCAAGTAACTAGTACAACACAGACAACAGTACAATTAAAAGAAAAGACACTTGAGACAGGTAGTCATACGATTACTGCAGCTCAGTTTGAAAATAATGACCCAAAAGGAAAAGTCATTAGCTTTAATCAAGCGACGTTTGAAACGAAGCCAGCATCTTAATTATGGATAAAAAGTACATTACTTAAAGTAGTAGTGTACTTTTTAATTTGGATATAAATGGGTTGTTGAGAATAATTTGTTTCACTTTCTAGTACGTATGAATAGTAAGAAATTACTCTTTACTACTAAGAAAGAGAAAGAGGTTGAAGGTGTGTAGTGATTTGTTCGTATCATCTTGCTTAGTATGATAATTTCGATAATCTGGTTTACTTTACACGAGGTGGTTGAAGTTACGCTCAATTATCAAATCCATGACATGCTAATAGGAACAGTATGTTTTGTCATAGTATATCTGTTTTATGATAAACTTAGATTAAGTTAAGTTTTGCAAGAAAAATGTAGGTATTTCATTTGAAATGTCGAATAGTACATACGATGTCGTAATAACAAATTTTCTATTGTTTATTGTGAAACAGGAGAAGGAGAGATAGTAGTTATGAAACGAGCTCTTATTAATATCGATTATACATATGATTTTGTAGCTGAAAAAGGTGCTTTAACTTGCGGAAAACCAGGTCAAGAAATTGAGAAGGAACTTGTACATATAACGAAGCAATATATTGAAAATGGAGATTATGTAGTGTTTGCAATCGACAAACATGAAGAAAATGATGAATATCATCCAGAAGTAAAGTTGTTCCCTCCTCATAATATAGCAGGTACAAATGGAAGAGACTTATTCGGTGAATTACAAGATGTATACGAAAAATATAAAAATGATGCGAATGTATATTATATGGATAAAACGCGATACAGTGCATTTGCTGGAACAGATCTAGAGATGAAGTTGAGAGAACGAGGAATAGAAGAAGTTCATCTTGTAGGGGTGTGCACTGATATTTGTGTTCTTCATACAGCAGTAGATGCTTATAATAAAGGATTTAAAATTGTTGTATATGAAAAGGCAGTTGCATCTTTTAATGCGCAAGGACATGAATATGCACTTGGACATTTTAAATCTTGTTTACATGCAGAAGTGAAGTGAAAAAGAGGCCTTTGAAAAGGCCTCTTTTTACGTTTAAATTGAGACGACATTTTGCTCAATTAGTTTTTTTATGAACGGGCTAATGTTTTCTGGTAGCCCATTTAAATCAAAAAATTGTACATGTAATGATTCAACTCCGTCAGCTTTTAGCAAGCCACCTTTAATGTCTTTGCAAAGGTAAGCGATTGTTATAGGATAAAATTCATCTCCGTTCGCTAATTTCACAAAAAACTCTTTACCTGAAAATACACTTACTAACTGAAGTATACCAATTTCAATACCTGTTTCTTCAAGTACTTCTCGTCTTCCGGCTTCTTCTGTGGATTCACCAAGTTCCACAAAACCTCCAGGAACACCCCACATGCCATTTCGTCTTTGTTGTAGTAATATTTGTCCTTGGTCATTTAAAACAGCTACAGCAACTCCTGCTAAATTGAGTGGTCTTGATCCAACAATTTCTCTTAGTTCTTCGATATACCCCATTAATTGTAACCTCCGTGAAAAAAGTATCAAATGAATGATTCGGTGTTATGTGAATGTATTCCTTTAAATGAGGTAAGTATTACAAAGTTGTTTATAAAAATTTCTATTGTAATCTCCCTTTAGATTATTAAAAAGGGTATATTTATAGTAAATAGAAAAGGGCATCAGAAGTTGAAAGGTTAATGAAAGGGTTATATTGTTGAAGATGTACTAGGGATACAAATACATAGTTAAGAAAGTAAAATGAAAGGTCAGGGGAAAAGTTACGAAAGAAAATTTTGAGATAATTAATAAGGAATTATAATAGATTAGCTCTACATGAAAATTTAAAAAATAAGGAAGTGGATAGATGAGTATATTAGCGTATACGGAGGAGTTTTTTAATTATGTAAGGGAGTTTTTACTATTAAGGTTTTTACTATTTGCTTTAGTTCTTATCATTATTTCGTTTGTTATTAATCGCATTATTGATTGGTTTTTTAGAAAGTCCAGCTTTTTTGATGAAGAGGTAGAGCAGACGATTCAAAGTGTCATTCGATCTATTTTTAGATATATCATTATCATCAGTCTAATCATTTATTTAATTAGTCAGTTTGTAGATATAAAAAGTATCATTGCAGGTGCAGGGATAGCGGGAGTTGTCATTGGTTTTGCTGCGCAACAGATGCTAAAAGATGTCATATTAGGCTTTGCGAGATTAGCGGACAAAGAGTTTCGCGTTGGCGATTTTGTTACTTTTAATGGAACAAATTCAGGAACTATTGAGGAAATCAGTATTCGTTTTATGCAAATACGTGAATGGTCAGGAAAACTACTTACCATACCACATGGAGAGATTAGAACGATACAAAATTTTAATAAAGGGTGGATGCGAGTAATTGAACGCATCACGGTAAGTTATCAGGAAGACCCTACAAGAGTTAAGGAATTGTTAGAAGACGTATGTGTGATATGCAATGAAAATTTGGAACAAAGTTTGTATAGAGTAGAGGATGAGGCTGTTGAACCATTTAAATATGTTGGTGTTACAGACTTAAATCCTAACCTTAAATATGTTGGATATGAATTTTGTATTACAGGTTTAATTAAACCAGAAGATTATTTTGAAACTTCTAGACAAGTAAGGTTTGCATTAATGGCTATGTTCCATAAACATCAAGTGCAAATGCCAGCAGCGAATATGTTCGTTACTACTGAAAGTTTGCAGCATATCCGTGGAGAACAATTTTTGTCAGACAATTAAATAAAGCTTTACATTTAGAATTCTGATTTATAGATGTAGATGAGTCTTAGAGGGTTTAAAAGTAACTTCATTACTTGGCGTTGTTCAGTTTAAGAATTACGCGGTCAAAATTTAAAGGGAAAATAAAAAAATGATTGATAAATAAAAAGAGCTGAAGGAATTCAGCTCTTTTTATTTGTAGAATTTAGAAATTTCTTAATGTTATAATGATAGTTGGTGATGAGAATGAACTTTGAAGAAAAAGAGATACATCGTTTAGAAGCATTAAAAGAAATTGCGGAATTGCTAAATGAAGCAACGAATTTACAGGACATGTTAGAAAAAGTTTTACATACATTGTTACAAGTTATGAATTTACAAACAGGGTGGATATTTTTTATTGATGAAAGTGGAAAGCACCGTATGCTTGTAGACGAAAACTTACCACCAGCTCTTACGTGGCAAGAGAAGAAGCCGATGTGTGAAGGAGACTGTTGGTGTGTAGAGCGTTTTGTGAATGGCAGATTAGAAAAAGCGACAAATATTATTGAATGTAAGCGAATAGAAGATGCGATTGAATGTAATTGGGGTGAAACAGAAGATGTTACACATCATGCGACAATTCCGCTTAGGTCCGGATCAGAGAAATTTGGTCTATTAAATGTGGCTGCACCTCATAAGACTCATTTTTCTGAGGAAGAGTTAGCGTTATTAGAAGCGATTGCATTTCAAATTGGAACGACAATACAACGTATTCAATTAGTTGAGAAAGAACGTAAATATGTAGTGGTAGCGGAAAGAAATCGACTTGCACGTGATTTACATGATTCAGTAAAACAATTGTTATTTTCTATTATGCTAACAGCGAAAGGTACTCTGAATATGACGCAAGATAGAGAATTGCAAGAGATGTTAAGTTATATTGGAGAATTATCACAAGAAGCATTACAAGAGATGACGCTATTAATTTGGCAATTAAGACCTGAAGGATTAGAGAAAGGATTAGCAGAAGCAATTCAAAATTACGGGAAGTTATTAGGAGTTCAAGTGGAAGTTCGAATTGATGGGATGGTTTCAATTGGGGATGAAATAGAAGAAGTTTTATGGCGTATTAGCCAAGAGGCGCTACATAATTGTAAAAAGCATGCTTCGTGTGAAAAGGTACATGTTCTTTTAAAAATAGAAAATAACCAGTTACATTTTTACATAGAAGACAATGGAATAGGATTTATACAAGAACAAGTAAGGGGATCAGCACTTGGTCTGAAAAGTATGAAGGAACGTATTCAGTTGATGAAGGGATCGTTTCAAATTACAACAGAGCTAAAAAAGGGTACAAAAATAAAAATTCAATTGCCGATTTGAAGGGGAGAATAAGGTTGAAGATTAAACTGCTACTAGTTGAGGATCATCATATCGTTCGAAGAGGACTTGTATTCTTTTTGAAAACGAGAGAAGAATTTGAAATTATTGGGGAAGCGGAAAATGGCGAAGAGGCATTACATTTCGTGCAAAAAGAAAAACCGGATGTCGTGCTAATGGATGTATCGATGCCGAAAATGGATGGAATTGAGGCAACAAAACGTCTAAAGCAATACGATGAGACGATAAAGGTACTTATATTAAGTAGTTTTTCAGAGCAAGATTATGTTATACCAGCACTTGAAGCTGGAGCAGATGGTTATCAATTAAAAGAAGTACAACCTGAGCAACTTGTCGCTTCTATTATTGCAGTACATCAAGGAAATGCGAATTTTCACCCGAAAGTAACACCTGCATTAATGGGGCGTTCCGCAGTAAAGAAGGAAATAGAAAATCCTTTTTCAATGTTAACGAAAAGAGAGCAAGAGGTACTTCGCGAAATTGCGAAAGGAAGAAGCAACAAGGAAATTGCAGCAGAGCTTCACATTACAGAACAAACTGTGAAAACGCACGTTTCAAACGTTTTAGCTAAATTGGAAGTAGATGATCGTACACAAGCTGCATTATATGCGGTGAAGTATGGGGGAAACTAGTTATAAGTGTGTCATATGTTAAGATAACATTTATAGGAACAAATAAATAATAGTATGATACCGAATAAAGGTTTTTCTTCTTTCAATAATTAGGTACAATATAGCTACAATGGAAGGGGAAGATATGCTATGCCTGGAACAAGAAGTGGGATTGGAAAGATTCAGGCTTCGTTAAACGGTTTGTCACCGAAATTGCGAAGTATTGCCGAACATATTTTGAAACATCCACAAGATGTTGTACATAAATCTATTACTGAATTAGCAGAAGTTACGAATAGTTCCGAAGCTACGATATTCCGCTTATGTAAACACCTTGGTTTGCAAGGGTTTCAAGATTTGAAAATTACATTAGCTCGTGAAATTGTACATACACCGATGCAAAATATTCATGAAGAAGTATCAGCAGAAGATAGTATGGTAACAGTTGCTAAAAAAGTTTTTCATTCGCATATTACAGGACTGCAAGATACATTACATTTGTTAAATGACACCGCACTTGAGAAAGCTGTACGAGCTTTGCAAGAAGCGAACCGAATTGAGTTTTACGGAAATGGTGGCTCTGGAATTATTGCGATGGATGCATATCATAAATTTATGAGAACGGGTATTTCTTGTATTGCTCATACAGATTCTCATTTTCAAATTATGGGTGCTGGTTTACTTACAAAAGAAGCAGTAGTCATTGCAATTTCTCATTCTGGTAGTAATAAAGGATTATTGGAAGCGTTAGAAGTAGCAAAAGCAAGAGGAGCTTGCATTATTGCAATTACGAGCTATCAGAAATCAGCACTAAGTCAACTTGCTGATATAACACTTTATACTTCAACACGTGAAACAGAATTTCGTACGGAAGCAAGTTCATCACGCTTAGCGCAGCTAAGTTTATTAGATACTTTGTATGTAGGATTGTCGTTGCAACGACAAGAGGAAACACTACAAAATTTACAAAGTATACGTGAAACAATTTCGATGAAGCGAATATAAAAAGCTCTTCAAATGAAGAGCTTTTTTTATTGGTGGATCGTTTGATTATATAATCTCTAAATGTAGTTGATTTATTTTCCTGTAAAAAAATGCGACCTACTTATATTCATAAACTCTCATCTTTAATTCAGTTAAGAAATCGATTTATGCAATAATTCAAACATTGTTCATAATTTCACAATTTACTTATGAAATGTCATGTTATGATGAACGTGTAATGATGATTGAACATTTAAATTTGGCGCAATAATTAGCCAAAATAGTGAGGACAGTAGTTGTGAGATGAACTCATTAAAACTCTAAAACACTAAAGGGGAGATCACATATGAAAGCAGTAGTGGTTAATAAAAACAGCAAAGCGAACATCGAGGTTATCGAAAAAGAATTACGTCCGTTACATTCAGGTGAAGCGTTAGTAGATGTAGAGTATTGTGGGGTTTGCCACACTGATTTACACGTTGCGAATCATGATTTTGGTAACACGGATGGCCGCATTCTTGGTCATGAAGGTGTAGGTATTGTTACTAAACTTGCTGATGATGTAACTTCACTTAAGGTTGGTGACCGTGTAAGTATTGCATGGATGTTCCAATCTTGTGGACGTTGTGAATATTGCGTAACTGGTAGAGAGACATTCTGTCGTGAAGTTAAAAATGCTGGTTATTCAGTAGATGGTGGTATGGCTGAACAATGTATCGTTACAGCTGATTATGCAGTGAAAGTACCAGAAGGATTAGATCCTGCTCAAGCATCATCAATTACATGTGCAGGCGTAACTACATATAAAGCTATTAAAGTATCAGATATTAAACCTGGTCAACCTATCGTCATCTATGGTTGTGGTGGATTAGGTAACTTAGCTATCCAATATGCTAAAAACGTATTTGGTGCAAAGGTAATTGCAGTAGATATTAATGACGATAAATTAGCCTTAGCAAAAGAGGTTGGTGCTGATATGACTATCAATCCAATTTCTCAAGGTCCTGCTGATAAGATTGTGCAAGATGAGTTTGGTGGTGCTTATGCTGCTGTAGTAACAGCCGTTTCTAAAGTAGCATTCAACTCAGCGGTTGATGCAGTACGTGCCTGTGGTAAAGTAGTTGCGGTAGGGTTACCAGTAGAAACTATGGATTTAAACATTCCACGACTTGTACTAGACGGAATTGAAGTAGTTGGATCTCTAGTAGGTACTCGTAAGGATCTCGAAGAGGCATTTATGTTCGGTGCAGAAGGAAAAGTAGTACCGGTTGTTCAAACGTGTTCTCTAGATAAAGTACAAAATGTATTCGAAGAAATGGAACAAGGTAAAATTCAAGGGCGTATGGTAATCGATTTTAAACAGAATAGTTGTGATTGTAAATAATTCATTTTAAATATAAAAAGCATGAGTCTAGCAAAGGTCATGTAAAAAAGTTAGACGGCATAAAAAAGATGATTCCTGTATTCAATAGGGATCATCTTCTTTATATTCTACTAATATCAATGCCAATTCATACTTGATTGATGAGATATGATTAAAAGTTCACTTTATTTGCAAACGAAAAAGAATCTTTATTTTTAACAAACTTTTTATGATCTGGAACGTTTTGAGTTGCTACAACTTGCGAATCTCTTGCTTTCAGTGCATCTTGAATCCCGATTGTCATAAGTTTAATAAATAGAATCGTAATAAAGAATGAAGCGAGAGTATAAAAAATAATCCACCATGAAAGATTCATTTCATTACGATTTAATCCAATAAGGCCTGCCCAATCATTAGATATAGAAACAGGTCTGAGCACTCCGTCATAGAGTTCACGCATTTGTATCCCGCCAATTACAATGTTAAGCAACGCTAAATGGATAACGAGTATGAGTGTTTGGACGATATGTTCCATGAATAACACAAATAAGCGGTCAAGTAATAAGACTCGTAAGTGTTTTTTGATAATATGAAAACGGCTAGCACCCAGTAATTGTGAACTTAAGATGTAATCTCGTTTCATAAATTCATCCACCTCTGAGGATATATATAAAGAAAGTGTAGGCAGAGCGACGAAAATAAGTACGAGTACTTGATAAAACGTAAATGAAATATTTGGATCTAACCCATCGGCATTTGATGTGATTACAATATTAACGGGCGTGATGAGTATGAATGCGATAAATAGGGTTGGAATATAATAAAAAACTTCTGAGCATGCCTGGAAAAATCTCTTGAGTTTTGGAGCGTATAAACTTAAGAGGATTCCTATACATGTTCCGCATAAAATTCGAAAGAAGCTAATTGCCACGGCTAATAAAATAGTGAATTTTGCTCCTTCTACAATTTGTAAGAAAACAGACTCTCCAAAACGATCAGATCCAAAAGGCGGTATTAATGATGGTGGAAAGGGGGCCTTTCCAAGTAATTCGTTATTGTCATTGTAAAGTAACTGAGGAGGTTTTGGGATGTTATCTTTAAAGAACCAACTATAAATAAAACTAGCTGAAATAAGTATGAATAAATAAGTAAAGCCGATTAAAAAGCGTTTTGATTTCCAAATAGATTTCATAATGTTGCTCCTTTCAATTGATTTTGCCATCTATTCATCATGAATGAGATTATTTGAAAAATGGCATAAAACGGTAAAATAATCATAACAAGTATGATAAATGCAGCTGGTGGTGAAATAAACGCCTTATTAAATAAAAATTGAATAATACCTTGCATATTAAAAACAAATTCTAAAATGAATAAGTTAGACAGTAAGAAAACAAAAATCGTTTTTAAATGATGGAAGAAGTGGATAGATATATTTTTGAATAAATGAATGCATAGTATATAACTTGATGAAAGGCCTTTTCCATATGCAACCTCTACGTAATGTTTTCCATGTTCTTCTTTTATGTATAACACCATCATCCGAAACATTTGTAATGTAGGTAAGACAGCTAAAGATAAAATAGGGAGTAAATAAGCTCGATTTTCATTAAAAGAAATAATGGTGACAGGAGATTCCCCGAATTTCTGAAGTACCCATATGAAAAATATTTGCAAACAAATCATCATCATCATATCAGGGACAGCTTCTAATATGAACACAATTCGGTTTATCCATTTTTTTATATAATCTTTTGCTAAAAAATAAAAAAATGCCATGCTAGAAGATAGAAAGAGCGCAAGTAAAAAGGCTAAAAATAATACAGTAAATGAATATAGGTAAGGTTCTAAAACAGTTGGGAATAATGGTGTTTTTTTGAAACTACCAAATTTCGGGTCTGAGCCGATAACCACTAATGATTCAGGGGAGAAAACCTCTTTTAACATAGTAACGATCTGATTAAAAAAATATATTGGTTGAAAGGTAAATCCTTGTTGAGTGATAAATAAATAAGGTAAATTTAATAATAGTAAGAGTGATAAAAGAATTGATGAAAGCTTAATTGTGAATTGAGTTATTGTATGTAACATTAAATCCCTCCGACATCTTTTTACAACATTATACAATAAATCCTGATTTATTGTTTTATTTTTCTGAAAAATAAGAAATTTTTTAGGTTTTATAATTATAATACGTAATATATATTTATATGGTAAAAAAGTTATGTTAAGGAGCCGGTCCCTATGTCCATCAAGCAAAATGTGCAGTATTTTCATTTTCGAGGCATTTACTTTTCTTCAGTTGATGGGCATTTGGTGCTATTCCATTGCGATCAAGTTAATAGAACTAAGTTTTCTTAAAATAAAAACCACCGAAATATAGAAGTGATTTTGAACGTAAGGAATTTGTAAGGAAGGAGTAAGAAAAAAGAGATTTTCAATGTGTATGATCAAAATATAGAGAAGAACGAGAGGGGGAATAGTTACTGTATATTTATATAAAAAAATTAATTAATGAAACTCTATGGAAGAAAAGAAGAAATTATAAAAGTGAACAGACAACTGAAGAAGAGGGGTTAATCATTTATTAGGTCAGAGAGTTGTTTGTAGAAATAATTGGTGTATAGATGATTGCAAATTCAGTGTTGACTTTTATCATTGGGAGAGTTGATAGCTGTGTGGTTAGTATATGACATAGCTATCAACCATCAATACAATTTTAATAGAAGAGAGGAATTCTTTATGAAAACACGCAGTAAAATTACATGTGCAAGTCTAGCACTTTTAATAGCTGGAAGTTCCCTGTTATACATAACACCAACATCAATTGTAAAAGCAGAATCTACGCAAAATGTATCTAGTTCGTTACAAACAAGTACGCAACGCGATCGTACTTCCGTTAAGAAAGCAATACGGGATGAACTGCAACTTGGATACCCGGGAATACTCGCTCAAATTTCTAAGGGTGGTAAAACGTGGAGTTATACCGCTGGGGTAGCGGATCTGAGAACTAAGAAACCAATGAAAGCAGATTTTCGCTTTCGTATTGGCAGTGTGACGAAAACGTTCATTGCAACAGTTCTACTTCAATTATCTGGAGAGAACCGTTTGAATCTAGATGACTCCATTGAAAAATGGTTGCCTGGTGTCATTCAAGGAAACGGGTATGATGGTAACCAGATTACGATCCGGCAAATATTGAATCATACAAGTGGTATTGCTGACTATATAAATTCAAAAGACTTTGATATTACGGATATAAAAAAATCGTATACGGCTGAAGAATTTGTAAAGATGGGGATTTCTCTTCCCCCAGACTTTGCTCCAGGGAAGGGGTGGTCTTATTCAAATACAGGATACGTAATACTAGGAATCCTTATTGAAAAAGTAACAGGAAACAGCTATGCAGAAGAGGTTGAAAATCGGATTATTGAACCGCTTGATTTGTCAAATACATTTCTACCTGGCAATTCAAGCGTGATTCCAGGCACCAAGCATGCCCGTGGCTATTTGCAACTAGACGGAGCGAGTGAGCTAAAAGACGTTACTTATATTAACCCAGGTAGCTCGGATGGAGATATGATTTCCACTGCTGATGACTTAAACAAATTCTTCTCTTACTTACTCAGTGGCAAATTACTGAAGGAACAGCAACTAAAAGAAATGCTTACTACAGTTCCTACAGAAAGAGAAGGAACTGGATATGGTCTTGGAATCCTTGAAATTAAGCTTCCGAACGGTGTCTCGGTATGGGGGCACAGGGGTGCCGTTCCAGGGTTTTCAACTTTTGCTGGTGGAACACTTGGAGGCAAACATACATTTGCTATCAATTCGAACAGTTTAAATATTAATAATCCGGAACTTTTTAAAAATATTTTACTTGCTGAATTTAGCAAGTAGGCAAAAAGGAAAAACGGATAAATTTTGTCATAGTTTTTATAGTTTAAAATATGCCGTTTTGGTTCAAAAAACAACTTACTCTAAAAATTTTTGAATAAAGCAAGTTCTTAAGTCGATAGGCATGAGGTCCTGACACTTCGTCATCAAACTAGGGTTTTGGAGTATCCCCTAAATAGAATTTTGTTTCTCTACAGGTAGTTAATTTGAGATGTCATTTCATTTGTACTTTTTTTCTTAAATTGATGAGTGTTGAGAGCACCACATTACTATCGGCTTAAGAAATTTTAATATTCGTAATTAAGTACAAAAAAACGTTATCTTTTTAAGTAAGTATTTCAGGAGGGTTTTATGAAAAAAAATGATTACTGCACTTGGTGTTTCTGCTATAATATTGACTAATTTTGTAGGAAGTACTTATGCAGACTCGAAAACAGGAGTTTCTGTTACAGCTTCCTACAATACAAATCAAATAGCGGAATGGTTAGAAATGCATGCAAAGCCTTTAAAAACTACTAATCCAAATGCATCTTTTAATGATTTAAAACCACTTAAGAATATGGTAGGTTCAGCTTCAATTGTAGGTTTAGGTGAAGCTACGCATGGGGCTCATGAAGTTTTTACAATGAAACAACGTATTGTTAAGTATTTAGTGTCTGAAAAGGGATTTATCAACTTAGTTTTAGAAGGGGGGTGGGACCGAGCTTTAGAACTTGATCGATATGTTCTTACTGGTAAGGGAAACCCAAGCCAACATCTAACACCTGTATTTAAGACGAAAGAAATGTTAGATTTACTTGATTGGATCCGGCAATATAATGCTAATCCAAAACATAAATCTAAAATACGTATCATCGGGATGGACATTCAATCAGTAAACGAGAATGTTTATAATAATATAATAGAATATATTAAAAGAAACAATTCAAAACTTCTGCCTAGAGTAGAAGAGAAGATAAGAGGGCTTATTCCTGTAACAAAGGATATGAATACTTTTGAGAGTCTTACGAAAGAAGAAAAAGAAAAGTATATTTCAGATGCTAAACAAATCAATGCTTTATTAGAAGAAAATAAAAGTTATTTAAATGGGAAATCTAAAGAGTTCGCATGGATAAAACAAAATGCTCGTATTATTGAACAGTTTACTACAATGTTAGCGTCACCTCCTGATAAACCATCGGATTTTTATTTGAAACATGATATTGCAATGTATGAAAATGCGAAGTGGACTGAAGAACATTTAGGAAAAACCATTGTATGGGGACATAATGGACACGTTTCGAAAACAAATATGCTTCCTTTTATATACCCTAAAGTAGCTGGGCAACATTTAGCAGAATATTACGGAAAACGGTACGTATCTATTGGAACGTCAGTTTATGAAGGACAATACAATGTCAAGAATAGCGATGGTGAATTTGGCCCATATGGAATATTAAAATCGGATGATCCAAACAGTTATAACTACATCTTTGGACAAGTTAAAAAAGATCAATTTTTTATTGATTTACGCAAGGCAAACGGCGTGACAAAAACTTGGTTAAACGAACAACATCCAATTTTCGCTGGAATAACTACCGAAGGTCCTGATATACCAAAAACTGTTGATATATCATTAGGTAAAGCGTTTGATATACTTGTTCAAATTCAAAAAGTGAGTCCATCTCAACTACATCAATAAATTTAGATTAATGTGCCTTAATGAAGTGTTGTGTTGATGGTAGTGGACATTTCTTGAAAATGGTTCATAACGGAATTGAGTACGGAATGATGCAGGCAATCGCTGAGGGATTTGAAGTGCTAGATAAAAGTGATTTTGATTTCAATTATGAAGATGTTGCAAAAGTGTGGGCGAACGGATCAGTTATCCGCGGCTGGTTAATGGACTTAACTGAAAAAGCATTTGCAGAAGATCCAAAACTGGATGGTATTAAAGGTGTAATGAACTCTTCAGGAGAAGGAAAATGGACTGTTGAAACTGCGCTTGAGTTACAAGCAGCGGCACCAGTAATCGCAATGTCATTATTTATGCGCTATCGTTCTCAAGAAGATGATACATTCCACGGAAAAGTAGTTTCAGCGCTACGTAATCAGTTCGGTGGACATGAAGTTGTAAAAAAATAAGTAATGCTTTTGAAAAGAAACTTGTGCATAAGCGCCAGTTTCTTTTTTTTATATAGTGTAAGAAACTCCTATTTTAAAAATACCCATCAACCATCGTTTTTTTACAAATGACAGCTTCAACGTTCATTGATTGAACAATGTATTCTATATGTTCATTTTGTACGGATTGTATCAAATATAAAGCGAAGCATGAAATATGTCCCAACATAAAAGTAAGAATAAATAAAATGAAGTTTTCATAAATAGTAAAAGGGTGCTTATGTCATCAGTATAGCTAAGAAATGTTGTTACATATGAGGAGAGCGTGTTAATAAAATATGAGGTGGTTAAATGGGAAATGAGCAAGTGAAGTCTGTAAAGGAAGAAAAAAAGTTATGTCTTTGTATGATCGTCAAAAATGAGTCTAGAATTATGGAAAGATGTTTAAATGCAACGAAATCAATTGTAGATTTTGTTTCTATTTGTGATACTGGATCGACGGATAATACGCCGGAAATTATTAAAAATTGGTGTAAGGAAAATGAGATACCTGGGACGGTTCATCATGAGCCGTTTAAAAACTTTGGTTATAACAGAAGCTTAGCTGTTTCATTAGCGCAAAAAACATATCCAGAAGCGGATTATTTATTAATATTAGATGCAGATATGATTTTAGAGGTTGATCCGAATTTTGATAAAACGAGCTTAACGGAAGATCATTATCTTACATTGCAATATGATGTTCATATTAAATATTGGCTTACACGTCTTTTAAAAGCTTCTTTACCATGGAAATCTGTCGGTGTTACTCATGAGTATTGGGATATAGATCGTTCAAAAGTTGGAGCGAATTACAATACGAGGGTAGATCGGTTAGAGACTCTTGTCGTGAATGATCCCGGAGATGGCGGAAGTAAAGCTGATAAATTTGAACGAGATGAGAGGTTGTTGTTACAAGGAATAAACGACCCAGAAACAACGCCAGATTTGCATATAAGATATTTATTTTATTTAGCTCAGACTTATTTTCATTTAAGTCAATTTGAAAATTCGATTAAATGGTATAAAAAACGAGTGGAAGCAGGGGGATGGGTTGAAGAGGTATTCTATTCGTTATTGCGAATAGGATTTTGTTATGAGCAGTTAGCAAATCGTTCAGCAAATAAACAAAATGAAGTGACAGATGCTGATGAAAAAGAAAATGTTAAAGGGCAAGAAGAGCAATATTTAGCATTAGCTGTTTTTTATTTTCAAAAAGCGTGGGAATATAGACCAACTCGGGCTGAACCATTATACCAACTAGCAAGGTTGTATCGATTAAGATCTCAAAACAATATTGCTTTGATGTATGCTCTGCAAGGGAAGGAAATTCCTTTTCCAAAGGATGATCTTCTATTTGTAGATTATCATGTGTATGATTACTTATTTGACTATGAAATTTCTATTAGTGCTTTCTATATACCTCATAAAAAACATTTAGGGGCGGTGTCGCAAAAGTATTTGGAATCGATAAAAGAAGAGATTCCATTTCATATAGCAAATGTGGTAGAAAATAATGCGAAATTTTATTAAATACATTTCCGGTTAAAGGAGTAGTGGAATAATCATGGAATTAATACGATGGGCGATTGAACTAGGGGAATCGGTGCATGGAAATACGTATGAAGAATTGATGCCACTACTAGACTATTATTATGATCGTGATCATTTAAAAGCGTATTGTATCGCAAATCTTCTTTTAAACATGGATGTATTAGATGAAGATCGGGAAAGAATCGAATTAAGAAGATGCATCGCTGCTTATTATGCTGGATTATATAAAGTGGCAAGAAAACATGCAAATGAGTTGGTACTTAAACATCCGGATGTAGATTTATATAAAAATAATTTAAAATTAATGGAAGTTTATTTGAATAAAGAATATGATTATTGTCTTTTTATATGCCCGAAGACGTACGGTAGTTTCATAGATGTTGCGCGAGCTTTGAAATGGAGGTTGGAGCAGGAGGGAAATACAGTAATTATATCAGAAACAATACTGGGAAATGTAAAGAATACAGTTGTTTTTGGAGCGCATACATACGCTTATAACCCGAATCTCCTTCCGCAAGATGCAATTATTTATAATTTAGAACAGCTATACGAAGGAAGTCCATATGCGCACCCGCTTTATTTAATATTATTAAATGATAGAGTGATTTGGGATTATAGTAAACAAAATATAGAATGGTTAAAACAAAAAGGGGTAGGAAAAGAAATAAAACATGTAGGAATGAACTATGCTCCAACTTTGGAAATAAAAAAAGATATATTTGAAGGTGAGATTACTGAAGATATTGATATTTTGTTTATAGGTGCTCTTAATCCGAGGCGGCAAGCTATTTTTAATCACCTAAAAGCCATTGCACCGAATTTAAATATAGTTTTTAAAAATAATGCGTGGGGAATTGCTAGAAATGAGTTAATTGCTAGGTCTAAAATTATATTAAATATTCACTTTTACTTATCGGGAATTCTTGAAACACCACGTGTTTCTTATGCGGTCGCGAATAAGAAATTTATTATTTCGGAAAATAGTAATCCAGAAGACGAGATAGAGTGGCCAGGAATTGTATTTACTCCGTACGAAAAAATAATTGAAAACGTAATGAAATATATAGAATTACCAGAAGAACGAAAAGAATTAGCAGAAAAAGCATATTACCATTTTGAAGCAAATAAAAGCATAGGTACAATAAGTCAGAATGGTGAAACAAAGTAATAGCGCGAAACTCATACGAAAGTATGAGTTCTTTTTTCGTGTATCATACTATTTGATTAAGGAAGTTCCCTCTTTATATTGTGTTTTGTATAGAAATTTCTGATAATATATAAGTAGAATTTGAAAACAAAGGGGAGAATTGTTTATGAAACTAGTCGTTATTAACGGTACACCAAGAAAATTAGGTAGAACTCGCGTTGTGGCAAAATATATTGCAGATCAATTTGAAGGGGAATTATACGATTTAGCAATAGAGGAATTGCCTTTATATAACGGCGAAGAATCGCAACGTGATTTAGAGGCAGTAAAAAAATTAAAAGCGTTAGTGAAAGCAGCAGACGGTGTAGTACTATGTACACCAGAATATCATAATGCGATGAGCGGAGCGCTGAAAAACTCGTTAGATTACTTAAGTAGTAGTGAGTTTATCCATAAACCTGTCGCATTACTAGCTGTTGCGGGGGGCGGTAAAGGAGGAATTAACGCATTAAATAGTATGCGAACTGTTGCTAGAGGTGTTTACGCAAATGCAATCCCAAAACAAGTAGTGCTTGATGGACTTCACGTACAAGATGGTGAACTTGGAGAAGATGCAAAACCATTAATTCATGATGTAGTTAAAGAATTAAAAGCATATATGAGCGTATATAAAGAGGTGAAAAAACAACTAGGAGTGGAGTGATATGTCCTCGCTTTATCATGATTCTCGCTTGTATTACATTCTAGGAGCCAATAGTTTATCAGCTATTGGTTCCGGGATTGTTATGATTACGATCCCATGGTTGTTAATTAAAGAAGGTGGGGGAGAGACAACGTTTGGTTATGTTTCGATCGTTGCAACCCTCATTATGTTTTTATTAACACCATTCATTGGGCAAAGCATTGATCGTTTTTCAAGAAAATCTTTATTGTTATGTAACGAAGGTATCGGGATAGCCGTTATAGGAATGATGACTATATGGGGATTTGCCGGGCAATCTTATCATTCTATTCATTACATTATTATTTATATAGCAGGGTCATTCTATTATCTATTATTCTATCCTACAATTTTTGCATTTAACCAAGAAATATTTCAAGCAGAACATTATAAAAGTTTAAGTGGAACGATGGAGATACAAGGACAGTTAACACAAGTTATTTCAGGAGCAGCTGCGAGTTTTTTAATTGAAATTGTTTCTTTGAAATGGATCTTGTTAGTAGATATGTTAACTTTTGCAGGAGCATTTTTTCTTTTCTTATGTATACCGTACGTAAAGAAAAAAGAAGTGAAACGGAAAGTACCGTTTAAGAAGCAATTGTTCGAAGGAATTCACTTTATGAAAAAGTGTCCTAAGCTTTTTTGGTTTTTACTTGCCACTTATATGCCGTTTATCGGTGTTATGATGGCAAATTATTTAATACCAGTTTATATTTCAGATATACTTAAAGCCAATGCTTCTGTATACGCAGTAGAAGGTATGATGTACGGTGTCGGAGCGGTTATTGCGGGAATCAGTATTCCACTCATAATGAAGTATGTCAAAACAGAAGTTTCAATCGTTTTGACGATGATCATTTATGTAATTTCAATTACCATAATGATCATTGAACCGTCCGTAATGCTGTTATATGGACTAGCGATTTTTCATGCGATTGGAAACGCTGGAACAAGAGTGGCGAGAAATGTATTGATGATGGAGGAAATCCCAAACGAAGTAATGGGACGAGTGGACAGCTTATTTCGCTTAATTGGTACAGGAATACGAATAGTATTGTTAATGGTGTTTACAGCAGGTGTATCTAAAGTTGGGGTAATGCTCCCATTTTACCTATTAAGCTGTATATTGATCCTATCATTAGGAATCGCTCTTTACTATGTGATATCACAACGTAAAATCAGAGCGGATGTTCCGAATAAATCACTCGTTTAAAAATTACTTCTGCCTCCCTTTCTTTTTCTATATAATAAAAAGAAAGGGAGTGTTAACTTATTTATGAACAAATGGATATTACTTATAATCTTATTACTACCGCCACTATACATTATTTATA
Source organism: Bacillus cereus group sp. N31 (assembly GCF_016483245.1). Taxonomy (NCBI): domain Bacteria; kingdom Bacillati; phylum Bacillota; class Bacilli; order Caryophanales; family Bacillaceae; genus Bacillus; species Bacillus cereus group sp. N31. The sequence continues at coordinate 76,070 of NZ_JAEHCH010000008.1, forward strand.
TGACGTTTCGAATGAATAAAGCTGCTCGTGAGAAATTGAGTAATCACTCTCCATACGTTCTTATATTAGGTGCAAAGTTATTTGGAGATAGACCGTCTTTATCACTTCAAAACCGTTTGGATGTAGCGTTGGAATATTTATATTCTCACCCTGAGGTGAAAGTAATTGTTTCAGGTGGTCAAGGAGAAGATGAAGATATACCGGAAGCTCACAGTATGAGAAACTATTTAATGGTACACGGTATAGATGAGAGTCGTATTTTAATGGAAGACCGTTCGACAAATACGTATGAAAATTTGAAGTTTAGTATGGATTTATTTGATGTAAAACATGCGGTAGTTGTCAGTAATACGTATCATTTATATCGAACAAAAATAATTGCAAGGCGTTTAGGAATAAAGATGGAGGCATTAGCTGCAGAAACGCCAATGCGTTCTAAGAGAAAAATGTATGTGCGTGAATATGCTGCTATTATGAAAACAATATTGTTCGACCGTTAGAGCTCAAATGTGAGCTCTTTTTTATATAGAAATAATGCGTATCATTTGAAATGAATTCCATATTCCATCAAAATAAAGGAAACAACAATAAAGGAGTTGTATTTGTGATTCAATTTAATCATGTGTCAAAAGCGTATGAAGATGGCACAAAAGCAGTGGATTCATTGCATTTAGAAATTAAAAAAGGAGAATTTTTTGTTCTCATTGGTCCGAGTGGTTGCGGGAAAACAACGACAATGAAGATGATTAATCGTTTGATTGAAACGACAGAAGGTTCAATTTTAATCGATGGAAAAGATATTCAACAATATAATATAAATGAATTACGTTGGAATATAGGATACGTGTTGCAGCAAATTGCTTTATTTCCACATATGACAATCGCTGAAAATATTGCAGTTGTTCCTGAAATGAGAAAATGGAGCAAAAAAGAAATAAAAGCACGTGTCGATGACTTGCTACAGATGGTTGGGCTCGATCCAGATGTATATCGTGATCGTATGCCTGATGAATTGTCAGGAGGGCAAAAACAACGTGTCGGTGTCGTACGGGCATTAGCCGCAAATCCGAAAATTGTTCTTATGGACGAACCATTTAGTGCGTTAGATCCGTTAAGCAGGGAGCAACTTCAGAAGGATATCGTACAACTGCAAAAAAAGATTCAAAAAACGATCGTGTTTGTAACGCACGATATGCAAGAGGCATTATCACTTGGTGATCGCATTTGTGTAATGAGAGCAGGAAAAGTTGTTCAATTAGATACACCTGAAGGTATTATACATAATCCGAAAAATGAGTTTGTTGAGGAGTTCATTGGAAATCGTGGGCGACAATGGTATGAGGGAATAATTATAGAAGATGTAATGCCACTAGACGATCATGCACGAGTAGAAGGGGCTGCTTTATCTTTACATGCTCCTTTACAAGAAGCACTAGTCCGTTTACAAACTGAAGAATCAGTGCCGGTTGAAAAAGATGGTCAATATGTTGGTATGTTAACAAGTCGTCATATTGTCAATTATATTGTTGAACAAATGAAGGAAAGAGGCTAAACAGTGACTGATTTTATTCAAACGTTCCAAGAAAGAAAAATAGAATTGCTAAGTGCATTAAGTGAGCATTTACAAATATCGCTTATTTCACTATTTTTTGCAGTAATTATTGCAGTGCCACTAGGCATTATATTAACGAGAAAAGAACGAATGGCTGAATTTATAATAGGGACTTCTGCTGTTATGCAGACAGTGCCCTCACTTGCTTTACTTGGACTATTAATTCCGTTAGTAGGAATTGGAAAACTGCCAGCTATAATCGCATTAGTTGTGTATGCACTATTACCTATTTTACGAAATACATATACAGGAATACGGGAATTAGATGAATCACTTATAGAAGCGGCGAGAGCTATGGGGATGAATAGCTGGAAAAGGTTATGGAAGGTAGAGCTTCCGCTCGCGTTGCCAATTATTATGGCTGGTATTCGTACAGCGATGGTATTAATTGTTGGAACGGCTACATTAGCTGCTTTAATAGGTGCTGGTGGGCTCGGTAAGCTCATACTACTCGGGATCGATCGAAATGACCATGCGCTTATCATTTTAGGGGCCGTACCAGCTGCGTTACTCGCTTTATTCTTTGATATAGTACTTCGCATACTTGAGAGTCCAAAACGCTCTTCTAAGCGCGTTATATTGACGATATGTATAGTTGTAGTTATGATTGCTACTCCATTTCTATGGAATACACAAAAGAAAGATATAGTTATTGCTGGAAAACTTGGATCGGAGCCAGAAATTTTAATTCAAATGTACAAACAACTTATTGAACAGGATACAGATTTACAAGTAGAATTAAAGCCGGGTCTTGGGAAAACAGCATTTGTATTTGAAGCTTTAAAATCAGGTGAAGTAGATATATACCCAGAATTTTCAGGAACAGCCTTATCTACTTTCGTGAAAGAAGAACCGAAAAGCACAAATCGTGAGGAAGTATATGAACAAGCTCGCGTTGGAATGGAAAAAAAATATAATATGGTTATGTTAAATCCAATGGAGTATAACAATACATATGCACTAGCGATGCCGAAAAAAATAGCAGATCAAAAGAATATAAATACAATTTCTGATTTAGGAAATATTGCACAGGAAGCTAAAGTAGGATTTACATTAGAATTTGCAGATCGTGAAGATGGTTATAAAGGAATGCAAAAGTTATATAACTATAAGTTTTTAAATGTTAAAACGATGGAACCGAAACTGCGCTATAGTGCAATTCAATCTGGTGATGTGAACGTAATCGATGCATATTCAACGGATAGTGAATTGGAGCAATACGGACTTAAAGTGCTAAAAGATGATAAAGGATTATTCCCACCTTATCAAGGTGCGCCGTTATTAAGAAAAGAGACATTACAAAAATATCCTGAACTTGAAAAAGTATTAAATAAATTAGCTGGAAAGATTACAGATGAAGAAATGCGAAAAATGAATTATGAAGTAAATGTGAATGGTAAAAGTAGTGAAGAAGTAGCGAAACAATTTTTACAAAAAGAGAATTTACTTCGTTAATTTTACAAGAAATATACAATTTTATATGTTTAAAATGACCGCTCATTACAAAATGAGCGGTTTTTTTGTGCATACTTATACATTTTTTCAAAAAAGTATTCCATTTTTCTTCATTTTCTTTTAGAATAAGTAATGTTTTCCTGAAAAAATATAAGAGAAACGTCTATTAGAGAAAAAGGTGACTTTAATAGTTGAACGAACATAACACCTAGAATGACAGATGGGGTGGTACAAATAGAAAAGAAGTTAGGATTTTTTCCGTTAATCGCATTAGTAGTTGGAACGATGGTTGGTGGCGGTGTTTTTAGTTTACCGCATGATTTAGCAGTAGGAGCAAATAGTGGTGCAACGATAATTGGTTGGTGTATTACAGCAATGGGAATGATTCCACTTGCGCTCGTATATCAAACGTTAGCAAGACAAAAACCGGAGCTTGAGGGCGGAATTTATAGTTATGCACGAGCTGGATTCGGTGAATATATTGGTTTTAACAGTGCTTGGGGATACTGGCTGGCAGGGATTTTAGGAAATGTTGCAACAATTATGCTACTGTTTAGTACATTAGGTTACTTCTTCCCAATTTTTAAAGGTGGAAATAATGTTGCGTCAATCGTAGGTGCATCACTTTTACTATGGACACTTCATTTTCTAATTTTATTTGGAATTCGTGAAGCTTCCATTATGAATGTTATTGCAACAGTAGGGAAATTAGTTCCGATCTTATTATTTATTGTCGTAATGGTAACAGCGTTTCGCTGGGATACATTTACACATGATTTTTGGGGAGAAGGAACAATCTCACTTTCCGCTATTCTTGGTCAAGTGAAAAATACAATGCTTGTAACGCTATGGGTGTTCATTGGGGTTGAAGGAGCAGTTGTATTATCAGGAAGAGCAAAAAATAGTAGGGACGTTGGAAAAGCGACAGTACTTGGATTAATTTTAGTTATGTCTATTTATATTTTAATTTCTGTTCTGTCAATGGGAGCAATGACGCGAGGAGAACTTTCCGTTTTAGAAACTCCTTCAATGGGACATGTATTAGAACATGTTGTTGGGCCATGGGGTGCAATGGCAATTAATATTGGATTAGTTGCGTCACTTGTAGGTACATTAATTGGCTGGTTTTTACTTGTTTCGGAAATTTCTCACGTAGCAGGAAAAGATGGCGTGTTTCCGAAGGTCTTTACGAAAACAAATAAAAAGCAAACGCCACACATGGCATTATGGATTTCAAATATCGTTGCTCAAATTATATTTATAATTGTTCTGTTTTCAGAATCGACATATCAAATTATGTATTTTATTGCGTCAACATCAATATTATTACCATATTTATTATCAGCGCTATACCAATTCAAATTAGTAATTACAAATGAACTAAAAGATGCAAAAGTAAAAAATGGCTCGTTAGCTTTAATTGCCTCTATTTATTCTGTATGGCTTATTTATGCAGCGGGTTTAAAGAATTTATTACTCGTTTCAATCGTATATGGAATTGGGATTATCGTTTACATGTTTGCACGAAAAGAAAAAGGGAATCGTTGTTTTGTAGGTATAGAGAGATATGTGATGTGGGCAATTGTTGTCGCAGCTATCACATCACTTTATCTGTTGATAACTGGAACGATAAAAATGTAAAAGTCCTTTTCATTTAAAGGGCTTTTTTCTTTGTGTAGAGAATATTTAATACATAAGATATTCAGGAGGGATGAAAATGGAAGAAAAAGAACAGTTGTCTAGAATAATTGATTTAGCTAGTGAGTTAAGGAAAGTATTAGTACAAGAATCTTTTTTTAATCATCATCCTGAACTAAGGGGAGTAATTGAAAATTTAGCGAGTTCTGTTGAGAATTTAGCGGAGTTGCAGCAAAATAAAGATGAAAACGCTGAGGATCGATTACGATATGTACTGGCTAAAATGAAAATTGCTCACAATGCTATTTTACAAGAGAAAAAAGCATTTCCATCTCATTAATATACGTTTTAATTTTGAACCTGGCGGATAACGTCAGGTTTTTTATTTCTAGTTTTTTTTTTCTTTCATACACTAAGAATAGTATGAAAAAAGAAGGTGATTAAGATGAAATTACATAAAGCTCTTCAGCCAAGTTTTATAAAACGAATGTACTATATGAGGTTTATCGGGAAATTTACAAACGCGGAGAGAGAGAAGAATGGAGAGAATTTTTTTGTACAATGTCTATCGCCAATACCATCTAATTTACAAGAGCAATTTACAAATGAACATTATATATTTGAAGGGTTATGTAGCAATAAAAAGAATGAAAAGATTTTTTCAGAATTAAAGAAGAAGAAATTAGAAAAGCAATTGGTTATGTTTCGTCTTTATTATGAAAGAGGAAATGTATACGTGGAGTTAATATGTACAGAAGAACCTAGAGAAATAGCAACTGGCTATAAAATGATTCCAGCACCTAAAGTTGCAGATAATAAAAAAAGAGAGTCTTTAGAACGAAAGCTTTGTAATGGTTATTTATCATTTCTTATGCCGAAATATCCAAAAGACTTTGAGTCTCCTGAATTACTGTGGCATGATGGAAGGTTATATGGAAATATATTATTAAAGTCATCAATTAGTTCCATCGCGTATTTTGAACAAAATCGAGAATGTAAATATATAGACTTAAGTGACTGGATGAAGCATGTAGAAATTGCGGTAGAAGAGCAATTGTATTTCGTAAGTGATCAAGTGTATGAGCAATTAAAAAAACGAATAACGGAAGAAGGGAAGCTAGTTGAAGTAGAGGATATAAAAGTACACAAGGAAGTATGGGAATGGGATGAGCGTGAATCATCCTTTTTACAGTATGTACAAAGTACGGTGCGTAATAAAGGGATGTATTTGGACGAAACAGATATTTATAATTTTCATATAAGTGTAAAAACAAATATGTTAACGATTCTTGGTGGTATACCGGGAGTTGGAAAATCACGCTTTGTGCAAGCTTATGCAGAGGCACTTGGATTACAGTATGGAGAAGAATTGGTTTGGATTCCGATTTCTCCATCGTATCAAGAACCACATGATTTACTTGGATATCTTCACCCAAATGGTACTTTTATTGAAAGTGAAACAAAGTTAGTTAGAGCGTTAATGAAGGCAAAAGAAAATCAAAATCAATTGTATATAATCGTTTTTGATGAAATGAACATGTCACATATTGAGCATTGGTTTACTCCATTTCTATCTGTTCTTCAACTTGAAAAGGAAAATCGTATTTTGAATTTGTATGAGGGTGCGCAGAAATTAGAAAACCAAATTCCATCAACAATTGAAATTGGAGAAAATATTATCTTTGTAGGTACTGTGAATTTTGATGAAACAACGAAAGAACTCTCTGATCGATTATTAGACCGAACCAATTTAATTACGTTACAAAAAATTCCGTTTTGTGAGATGTGCATGGTACAAGAGAAAGGTGTATTACAACCACCTCTGAAAGTAACAGCGGGAGAATTTCGGATAAATTGGATCAGAAAGAAATCTATGATTGAAGTGTTTTCTGAAGAAGAGTTGGAGCTATTAGATAAGTTGCATGTTGTATTGTCATCACATGATGCGTCAAAGGGAATTTCTTTTCGATGTGCAAATGCAATTGCTATGTATTTGCAAAATATACCATTTCAAAATAATCATTCTTATATGATTAGCAGAGAAGAAGGTTTTGATTTACAAATAAAGCAACGTGTACTGACGAAATTAAGAGGTACTGAAATGATGGTTGGGTCATTACTTTCTGAAGAAGTAAAAAGGGGAGCGACTTTAGTACCTCTTTTGCAATCGCCACTTGCAAACAGAGTCTCTACATTTGAACACTCTTTAGCATATATAAGAGAAAAACGTAGAGAACTGGAGTTGTATGGATATGCGAAATGAAGAGCGGTATGAAACAGAAATCGTTGATACGAATGAAACGCTCCCTTTTGTATTAAAGTTAATCATAGGAACAGAGGCAAAAGGGGAGTATATTTTATTAAATCGTCTTTGCACATCTACTACAGCATTAGTTCAATGTATTTACAAAGTACAAGAATTGAAACCGATAAGATTGCATTACCATTACGAAAGTCCAATGAATATTACTTTCATATGGAATAAAGTGTATGAGGGCCAGAAAAATATAAAAGAGTCACAATACGAAATAAATGAAAAAAAACAAAAGTTACTAATTTATGAACATGGAAAAACGGAATTCTTTTATCCATGGCGATGTGGTTTATATCATTTTGAAGTTCGTATAGAAGACACAACGTATTATGGTGCTTTTCAAATCGTTCCAAAAAATTTTTTTGATGACCAATTTGAAATGATTCAAAACTATGTAAAGTCAATTTTAAATGAGTTGATTTTAGATAGAGGTTATTATAAAAAGACTTTCTCTGCCCTTAGTGATATTGAGGATTCTTCTTATTTAGTGTTACTTAGAAAGTTGCCGCAAAAAATGAAAAAGATAAAACAAGTTTTTAAAAAGATTGAATCAAGTTCAAAATTTATACATGAATATAAATGGGAAGTGAAGGAACGGAAGGCAACGAGAAAAGGAACAATAATGGCGGAAAGAAAGTCCTATACGAAATATTATAATCGTAAGTTTATTGAACAAAAAAATAGTAGAGAAAATGCATTTCTTAAATTTAAAGCGATGCAATTTTATCATTATTTACTTGAAGCCGAAAGTTTTTTACGTCAAACAATTGAAATATTAGAAAGAGAAAAAAAGAAAAAATTAGAAGAGTTTCAAGCTGTAAAAACGATTATGCAAACAATTGAGCGTAATGGATCTGTGACTGATAGAGAGAAGCAAAAATATAAAAATATACATTTACTAAAAGAAGCCGATTTACGTAAAAGCTCTGTGAAAATACAAGAATATAAAATATTAGCTCATATTGTACGTGAAAGTGTACAATACTTTAAAACTTTAATATATTCCCCCTTTTGGAGAGAAGTTTCTGAAACAGGTAATATGAACTCATACGATTTACCAATTCCACATCAACAATTACTACAGCATTTAAACTTACTTCCACAATATACAGATCAATCTCCATCTTTATTATTTGTATATAAACCAACGTTTTTAGTGTATGAATATTACGCTTTTTTTATCGTTATTTCCATGCTAGAGCAAATTGGTTTTAAAGCTAGAAATCCCATTCGTGAACAAATACAAGAGCATTTTTATGTAGATGGGTTACAAGATGGGACGACAGTAGTTTTACATCAAGATGATATGAAGGTCCATGTTGCATTTAATGACTTAATTGAAACACACCCCCTTATTGCATTAAGTAAAGGGAGTAACTTTTATAATGGCGAGGATACAAAAAAACCAGATATTCGCTTAGACTGTTATGTAAAGGAAGAAGGGAAATACGTATATAAATCTTCTATTATTATTGAAGTGAAGTATAGCCCAATGTACAATATTTTTCAGCACGTTGGAAATACGAAAGCGACTGAGCAAATGTATAAATACTGGTCTATAAAGTATGTAGAAGAACAGAATGGAAAGCGTGTTTTTCATCGACGGGCAATTTATGAAGTTATTTGTGTATATCCAGGAAGTCATATGCATAGTAAAAAAATTGAATCTGGGTGCGGTGTCTTTTTGCAATTATATCCATATAAGACGAAACAAGGAGAAGAGAAATTAGCAGGAAAACATGGGATGGTACAAATCTTTGAGAAGTGGTTAAAAAATAATAAGAAGTAAAAGAAATCCTTTTTCATAAAGGATTTTTTTAGATTAAGAAGAATTATATGCTGTATGGAAGTAGGTAGGATGTAATTTAAAAAGTGATACACATAGGTTATTAGAATAACTGTACATGTGAGGTAAAAGACGACGAAGTTGGAATTTAATTCATTTTGCAGAATATAATAAGTCATAAATATTTTTAGTTGCATACGAAGATTTGTTCTTATATGATAGATAGTGAAAGCGTTATCAAAACAGAGCGACGATGGGAAAGGCGGGGAAATATGTTCCAGCGTGTTCAAACAAAGGAAGAACATTTTTGGTTCGAGCAACTATGGGGAGATTTTTGTGAAGAAAGAAACTTAATGTTCGTAGAACGTAATTTAAATCCAACACGATTTTTATTAATAGAAGATGAGCATCATATAGGTACAGTGGAGTGTATTAAGTATACGGTACCCGAACAATCAAATTCTGAGTTTTTCTATCCGTTTTCTAAAAATGATTTAGTGAAAGATTTAAAAAATGTGTATGAAATAGGCAAGCTAAGTATTGCGAAAACGTCTCGTGGGAGAGGGCATTTCAAAAGGCTAACAGCTATTTTATTTGTGCATGCGTTAGAAACGAAAGCGGAATGGTATATTGCAGCAGTTACAAAAAGAATGTATATGTATCTACTAACACTCGGTTTTCCTATAGAGCCGATAGACAATCCATTTCAGTTTCATGATACTTTACAAGGTGTACCAGTGCGAATTCATGCTCGAAAAGGAGTTACGCATTTGTATTCTTTAAAAGAATTTCGCGATGTGATTCAAGGGAATGCTCATGCACAGGCATTAATCGCGGAATACAGTAAGAATATTATGTTAACAAAATAATTAGAAGTGAATATATATAATATAGAGAATGATATATTAATATGGCAGTATCCTTCATGAAAAAATGACCCTTATTGTTTTAATAAGGGTCTAAAAATCATAATCCAAATATACTAAAAATCATTTTGCGGCGCTTCGGTTTCTTTTCTCTTTCATATGTTGGTTTTGAATCAGGAGTAATATATATGGGCTCTTCTTTTTTGAGGGAAGCTTCTAGCTTTTGGATTCGTTCTAACATTTCCTCCATTTCACGACGGTGTTGCAAAAGTTGGTACGTAACGACATCATTTGCCTTATCTTGCATTTGCTCCTCCATTCGATCTAGCCTTCTAGTAATTGTGTGTAATTGAGTAGCTAATTGTTCAAAATCATTTGATGATGTGTTTTGAACAATTGTGTTTACTTGAGTTTTTAATTCTTCAACATCATTTGATGATGTTTTTTGAGTAGGTTGAGAGTTTTGCGAATGCTCAATTTGAGAACGATGGTATTCTAACATTTGATCTACATCATCTTGTTTGAAAATAAAGTGACCATATTTATTTTTTTCTATCGTAAGATTTAATTGTTGTGCAATCCGGACAACAGCCTTGGGGCTAACACCTAACTTCTTTGCGATAAATGGTGTTTTATATTCCAAAATAATCCCTCCTATATATATCCTGTTGAATGATTTCGATCTATGAAGTAAGTTCCCTTCCGGTATGACAAAAGAAGTGTGGAATCGGCAAAGAAAGTGTTTTTTCACGAAATTAAGTTGTGAAGAATATATCGTTTATATAAAAATGATTCATCGTAAGATTTAAAATAATTTGATTTGACGAGGGGAAATGAATTAGATTATCATAATGATAAATATCTTTTTTATGTATGCATATAATATATAAAAAGGTGGTTGCTAATGTAGAATTTTGTTAGAGTATTAGAATGCTTACTTCACTTGAATAAAATTAAGTAGGAGGTGGCTTCCTTGCTTACAATGTAAGTAAGGAAAAGTATTTGGACATATATAGTATAAGTATAGTGATTGTTTTAATTGCCTTAACGGCATTTTTCGTTGCAGCAGAATTTGCAATTGTTAAAGTGAGGAGTTCACGAATTGACAATTTAATTGCAGAGGGAAATAATCGTGCAACTTCTGTCAAAACAGTCATTACAAACTTAGACGAATATTTATCGGCTTGCCAGTTAGGAATAACAGTTACAGCTCTTGGAATTGGGTGGTTTGGTAAACCTGCGCTAAAGCAAATGTTCGACACGCTTTTTGCAAATTGGAACATATCTACTCAGCTCGCAGATATTTTTGCTGTAATTTTAGTATTTTTGTTAATTACTTTTTTACATGTTGTAATAGGGGAATTGGCCCCAAAAACAGTTGCAATTCAAAAATCTGAACAAGTGAGTTTGCTTGTTTCTAAGCCGTTAATTTTCTTTTATCGTATTGCATTCCCATTCATTTGGCTATTAAATGGTTCAGCTCGAATCATTACGAAGCTGCTAGGGCTGAAACCGCCGAAAGGGCATGATGAGGTTCATTCGGAAGAAGAATTACGGTTATTAGTTTCAGAAAGTTATAAAAATGGTGAGATTAATCAATCTGAATATAAATATGTAAATAAAATTTTTGAATTTGATGATCGGATTGCAAAAGAAATAATGGTACCTCGAACTGAAATGAATATTATAAGTAAAGAAATGCCCGCTGAAGAAGCTTTGCAAAAAATGTCTCGTGAAAAATATACAAGGTATCCAGTTGTTGATGGCGACAAAGACCACGTAATAGGTTTTGTAAATTTTAAAGATATTTTTAATGAGTTTGTACAGCATAAAGCTGTTAATAAAAAGACAGTAGAGCAATATGTTAGACCAATTATTTTAGTTATTGATTCTATTCCAATTCATGATTTGTTTTTAAAAATGCAAAAAGAAAGAACACATATTGCTATATTGATAGATGAATATGGTGGTACATCTGGGCTTGTTACTGTTGAAGATATTTTAGAGGAAATTGTAGGAGATATTCAGGATGAGTTTGATACGGATGAACAGCCAGAAATTCAACAAGTTAGTGAAACAAAGACGATACTAGAGGGAAAAGTACTCGTTAGTGAAGTGAATACGTTATTTGGTCTAGAGATTGATGATGATGGTGTTGATACAATTGGTGGTTGGATATTAACGAAGAATATAGAGATTGCTGAAGAGGATTCCATTGAAATTGGAAATTATAAGTTTTGTGTGAAAGAATTAGACGGGCGCTATATTAAAAGGTTAGAAGTTACAAAAACAGTAGAATCGATTGTCGTTTTAGAAGATGAAAAACAAATTTCTTTACAAGAGCAAATTAGCTCGTAAACTCTGCTATATAGCAGAGTTTTTTTGAGCATAATGTTTTTGGAGGAATACGGGCTATGATACAATTACATAAGTCAGACCTTTCACTAGGTGAAGTATTATTTTATACATATATTTGGAAGGGGAAGAAAGATGAAAAAGCATTTATATATAAATGGAGATTGGAAGTCAGTAAACACGTATAAACCATTATATGCACCATACTCTGAAGAAACGTTAGCGGAAATTGCACAAGGAACGGAAGAAGATGTTCAAGAGGCTGTTACTTCTGCAAAAAATGCAATGAAAAAAATGAATACATTAACTGCATACGATCGGGCAACTATTTTAGAGAAGGTTGCGCAAATAATGGATGAAAGAAGAGAAGAGTTTGCAGAAATTATTGCAAAAGAGGCTGCAAAACCAATACGTGCTGCAAGGGGAGAAGTAGATCGTACTGTTCTAACATATAAATTTGCAGCAGAAGAAGCGAAGCGTATATATGGTGAAACATTGCCACTTGACGCAGCACCTGGTGCAGAGGGGCGAATTGCCTATACGATTCGCAAACCAATTGGGGTTATAGGAGCTATTACGCCATTTAACTTTCCGTTAAATTTAGTAGCGCATAAAGTGGGCCCTGCAATTGCTGCCGGAAACACAGTAGTGTTAAAACCAGCTGATCAAACGCCATTATCTTCTTACGCATTAGTTGAATTATTTGAAGAGGCAGGGTTGCCAAAGGGAGCTTTGAATATCATTTCTGGTCCTGGTGCAACTGTTGGCGAGGCAATTGTTAAAAATGATGATGTTGCGTCCATTACTTTTACCGGAAGTCCGAAAGTCGGAATCGGAATAAAGGAAAAGGCTGGATTAAAACGAGTTACGTTGGAATTAGGATCCAATGCTGCCGTTATTATTGATGAAGATGTAGAGTTAACTGATGAGATAATGGAACGCGTGAAATGGGGCGCATTTGTAAATAATGGACAAGTTTGTATTTCGGTACAACGTGTGTTTGTACACGAAAAGAGAATGGATGAATTTCTTTCGAAGCTAAAGAAAGCGATGGAAACAGTTGTTGTTGGTGATCCAATGAATGAGGAAACGGATGTATCAGCTTTAATTTCGAAAAAAGATGTAGAGCGAATTGACATGTGGGTGCAAGAAGCAATTAAGGAAGGAGCAACTGTTTTATACGGTGGTAAGAAGCGTGATGAAAGAATTTTCGAACCAACTGTATTAACAAATGTTCCAGAGCATGTATCTGTACAGTGCCAAGAAGTATTTGGTCCAGTTATGACAGTAAATACATTTAAAGAATTTGATGAGGCGATAGAGAAAGTAAATCATTCACGTTACGGTTTACAAGCAGGCGTATTTACAAATAACTTATTTAAAGCGATGCGTGCAATTGATGAGTTAGAGGTTGGTGGGGTTATGATTAATGATATTCCAACGTTTAGAGTAGATCATATGCCTTACGGTGGTGTGAAAGAAAGTGGCACGGGTCGTGAAGGAATTAAATATGCAATTGAAGAAATGACAGAAATGAAATTAGTGTGTATTAAAAAATAAAGCAAAAGGTACACTTGTTTAATTAAGTGTACCTTTTATTTCACTTCATTTCTTGTTTGAAAATAGCATCTTCTACATAAATTTGTTCTTTATCTACAGCTGTGCTATGAGATAATACTAAACCAATTGGTGTTTCTGTATCTTTATTTTGAACAATTGTAAAAGGAATATTTTTTTCGTTTGCTAATTTAATGTATTTTGATAAATGTGGGTAAGCAATGCCACCGTTTAGGAGGATTTGTAATGATTGAGAAGAGCGTATGCTACTTGCTACTTCAGTATATACATTACTTTGCATTACTTGACCGATAGTTAAAGCGATTTCTACGCGCTCACGTAATGTAGTTAAATACATATTACGTTCTTCTGGTTTGTTTTGCTTTTGGCCATAAATGCCTTCTTGGAGATAGTCTTCCACATTTTTATTTACCATATTTTTCACACCTTTCACTTCCTATTGTACGCAAGAATTAAAAATGATGCAAAAAAAGTCGTTTTGGATACGGAAATAATTAAAAAAATGAGAAGGAAAAAGAGAGATTTGAATATAAATAATTAAATAAGAAAGAAAAAAATAATTTTATCAACAGAAATTAACAAAATGTGACAATAATCTATTAACGAAACATATTTTTTGTGTTAATATTCAAAATATAAAGGGTATTCGTCGTATGGAAATGGAGTGAATGGAGGTTTTTCCAATCGATAAGGATATTAAAGAAGTATTTTGTTCACACTTGAAAAACAACAGGCACCAATTCGTAGAGAACTGGAAAAACAAAATGATAATTTCCGAAAAAGATCCATTTAAACTAGAAGTAGTTCAAAATGGAGAGGATTTATTAGAGTTAATAATCGAACTTACTATGGAAGATAAAGATATAAATTATCTTCAACCATTATGCGAGAAAATCGCAATTGAACGAGCAGGAGCAGATGCGAATATTGGAGACTTTGTTTATAATGCAAATGTGGGAAGAAATGAACTTTTTGAAGCGATGTGTGAATTAGATGTTAGCGCTCGTGAATTGAAACCAATTATGGCCAAAATACATACTTGTTTTGACAAATTAATTTATTATACCGTTTTAAAATACTCGGAAATTATATCGAGGAATTTAGAGGAAAAACAGCAATATATTAATGAAACACATAAAGAAAGGCTGACGATTTTAGGCCAAATGTCAGCTAGTTTTGTACATGAATTTCGTAATCCGCTTACTTCAATTATGGGATTTGTCAAATTATTAAAGGCAGACCATCCGAGTTTATCGTATTTAGATATCATTTCGCATGAATTAGATCAATTAAATTTTCGAATCTCGCAATTTTTACTCGTTTCGAAAAAAGAAATGTGGAATGAATCGGAACGTTTTTGGCTTAATGACTTGTTCCAAGATATTATACAGTTCTTATATCCGAGTTTGGTTAATGCAAATGTTTCGATTGAAAAGAATTTGCCGTATCCAATACCACTTGTTGGTTATCGGAGTGAAGTGAGGCAAGTATTTTTAAATATTTTAATGAACTCAATTGACGCTATGGAAGCAATGAAAGAAGAGCGGAAAATTATCATTGATGTTTTTGAAGAAGAGCAAGCTATTCGAATTGTGATAAAAAATAATGGACCGATGATTCCAGCTGAAAATGTAGAAACGATTTTTGAACCATTTGTAACTACTAAAAAATTAGGAACTGGTATTGGGTTATTTGTATGTAAACAAATTGTAGAAAAACATAACGGGTCCATTATGTGTCGTTCAGATAGCGATTGGACAGAATTTCAAATTGCATTTCAAAAGTAAACAGTCTACACCAAATAAATGGTGTAGACTGTTTTAATTTGTAAGTATAACGGCTTCTAATTTAGGGTCTTTAGTTGAATAACCTACTATTGAAATGGTATAAATTATATTCGGTTCAACATCGAATTTAGGTAAAGTTAACAGGATTTTTTTATTATCTGCGAGTGAAACTTCAATATCTGCTGTACCAGGGCTAACTTGTAAAAAATCTGTTATTTGTTTAAAGAGCACATTTTCAAATAAATGATCTCCACCTTTTAAATCTACGTTAACAACAGGGGTATCTGGAGAAAAGTGCATAAATCGAATTTTGGATTGCCCAGATGGTATATGTGTATTATCAAGTATAGGTTGTAATTGTAGGTGATTATCACTATTTATTGCGGCAAGTGTATACGTATGATTTCCCATTATCGGTACTAAAGCTGAAAAAATTGGAGTTTCGTTCCCGACAGGGACGATATCAATGCGATATTTACCTTGTACTAATGATAAATAGGGGCTAAATTGCTTAAATGAAATGTTTTTGATTACCTTTTGTCCATTTACTAAAATGTCAACCGCAGGCGTGTTTGGAGCAGAATGAAAAATTCTTATATGTGACGGTAAAGCGGCTTCTTGTGAATCTCTTTTTTCATATGCCTGTACAAGTTTTGTAAGTGCATCGTAATACTTCATATATAGTTCTACATATTTTTTGGGATTGCTATATTGATAGTAACGGGCGAGCTGATCGTAATGTACAGCTTCTTGTCCATATTTTTCGATTTCAGATTGAGACATGCACATTCCTCCTTTGTCATCATTAAAACTATATGCGAAGTGAGAAAGAGGTTATGCGAAAAACTTGTATTTCTGAATGGGAAAAGTAAAAGATTAAAAACATATTTTGGGAGAAGTATGTCTGAGTATTATTGGCTAGTAAAGTGGTACTAAAAGAGTTGTATATGGAGTTAGTTAAGTTGAATAGAAGCTTATATTTACTAGGAGTAATAAAAATATAAAAAGACTAAATTATAAGGGCATTTCAATCAACGTATCGAATACATGTATAAAAAATTTTTAGTAAAGGGATTTTTTAATTTATAGGCAAACACACATACAAAGGGATAATTGTCCTACATAATTTATAAAGGAAAGGTAGTTTAACTTCGGTGGAAGGAGTGGCACCTTGGGATGGGGATATCCCGATTATGATTGTGAATGAAGTTATGAAGGAATTTGTGTGAAAAATCGTTATATGACTGTTGAATTCGTAAAACGTATGGTTTTTTGATTTATTTTAGCGAGTCCCAGTAATATTGATAAAAGAGCGTCGTGCCGAACTGATTAATGTGGTTAATCGGTTCTTTTTTTATGTATAAACTGAAAATATTAAATGTGGAAAATTAGTTTCTATAAAAAGATTGTTATCATTGCGGCGAGATAATTGTCGAAATTTTTTTGGAAATATGCAATTTAAAGTAGGATAATAGGAAGGAGTTTAAAGGGAGTTCCGTCGAAGTTTACACAATGTCGGCATTTGAGGGAAGCTGGCATTATGTTAGGAAAACATTTAGTAATACGTTACTTTTATATAAGGGAGGGTTATTTGAGCATATAGATAAGGATTGGTCTTCGTTTTAAGTTCTGAATTTTCTGTTTTCAAAACATTTATTAGCACTCATTTGTATATTTTATAATAGTATTTTGATAAATTCACTGCTTGTGCAGAGGATTCTTTTTTATGAAAGAAACGTCAATTTTCTTCATATACATATACAAATTGAAGAAATGGGGGAGCGCTATGCGCGATTACTTAATTAAACCACTTGTTGGTCAGCCGTATCCAATGATTTCACATGGAAAAGGTGTATATTTGTATGACCAGAACGGAAATAAATATTTTGATGGTTCGTCAGGAGCAATTACGGCAGGTATTGGACATGGCGTAAAGGAGATTGCAGATGTTATTAAAAAGCAAGCAGAGGAGATTGCTTTCGTATATAGATCACAGTTTACGAGTGAACCAGCTGAAAAACTAGCGAAGAAGTTAAGTGATTTAAGTGTAGGAGATTTGAACTGGAGCTTTTTCGTAAATAGTGGTACGGAAGCAAATGAAACAGCTATGAAAATTGCAATTCAGCATTTTCAGGAGCGCGGTATTCAAGGGAAACATAAAATTTTGTCACGCTGGATGAGCTATCACGGTATTACGATGGGAGCCTTATCAATGTCTGGGCATCCGCTGCGCAGACAACGTTTCGTATCTATTTTGGAAGATTATCCAACTATTCCAGCCCCATATTGTTTCAGGTGCCCTGTACAAAAGGTATATCCAACTTGTCAGCTTGCTTGTGCAACTGAACTAGAAAGATCAATTGAAAGAATTGGTGCGGAGCATATTGCAGCTTTTATTGCTGAACCGATTATCGGAGCAGCTGGCGGTGCGGTTGTACCACCGAAAGAATATTATAAAGTGATTAAAGATATTTGTAGTCATTACGATATTTTATTCATTGCGGATGAAGTAATGACTGGGCTTGGTCGTACTGGTGCATGGTTTGCGATGGAGCATTGGGGTGTAGAACCGGATATTATGACGCTTGGTAAGGGATTAGGAGCGGGATATACACCAATGGCTGCGACGATTGTTAGTGACCGAGTTATGGAGCCGATTTTACGTGGGTCACGTTCTGTTATGAGTGGTCATACGCTAAGTGCAAATCCATTATCTGCAGCAACGGCTCTAGCTGTTATTGAATACATGGAGAAACATAATCTACCTGAAAAAACAGCGGAAAAGGGAGAATATTTAATTAAGGGACTACAGAAAGTTCAGCAACAATCGACAATTATTGCGGATGTGCGTGGAAAAGGGTTGCTGATCGGAATAGAATTGCAACCGTTTACAAAAGCTTCGGAGCTTATTTCGGTTGCAGCTAAAAATGGTCTTCTTTTATACCAAGCTGTTTCAGGGCAAGCAGGAAAAGAAGATAGCGCACTGCTTGTGGCACCGCCAATGACAACTACATATTCCGAGTTAGATGAATTACTTTCAATTTTTGCAAAAAGTGTAGAAGAGATGATGCAAAAAGGAGGGCATAGTATCGTATGACAACAATTACAAATACATTCAATAAATTAAAAGAGATAGAGGAAGTAATTTCTTTGTTCCATGATGATATGACATTAATGTTTGGGGGATTTGGGGGGATTGGATCCCCTCCAACTTTAATACAGGCTATTTTAGAAAAGGGAGTTACAAATTTAAATTTAATAGGAAATGACACGGGCTTTCCTGATGTAGGAATCGGTCGTCTTGTTACAAATGAACGAGTTAAGTCTTTAGTTACTTCCCATATTGGTTCAAATCCAAATGCAGGAAGACAGTTAAATGAAGGACGATTACAAATTGAGTTTTCCCCGCAAGGAACATTAGCAGAGCGTATTCGCGCTGGAGGCGTAGGGCTTGGTGGTGTTTTAGTTGATGTTGGTGTTGATACGATTGTAGAAGATGGAAAACGAACAGTCGAAATGAATGGCAAGACATACTTAGTTGAAACTGCATTAACTGCTGAAGTTGCGATTGTTTATGCGAAAAAAGCTGATCCGTTTGGTAATCTTGTATTCGACAAAAGTGCGCGGAATATGAATCCTCAT
Source organism: Bacillus cereus group sp. N31 (assembly GCF_016483245.1). Taxonomy (NCBI): domain Bacteria; kingdom Bacillati; phylum Bacillota; class Bacilli; order Caryophanales; family Bacillaceae; genus Bacillus; species Bacillus cereus group sp. N31. The sequence goes on from NZ_JAEHCH010000008.1 coordinate 95,103, forward strand.
GTTGCTATGGCTGGGGACATAACGATTGTAGAAGCAGAAGAAATTGTTCCACTTGGAAGTTTAGATCCTGAGGAAATTGTCGTTCCAGGTGTTTTCGTAAATTATATCGTACCGTCGGAAGGAGTGAATTGGAAATGGGTATGGGCGTAGAAGTGAGAGATAAGATTGCTAGGCGTGCGGCGAAAGAAATACAAAATGGCATGATTGTAAATTTAGGTATTGGCATTCCATCGCTTGTACCGAATCATTTGCCTGACGATATAAATGTAATGTTTCATGCAGAAAATGGAATCGTCGGTATCGGGCCAACGCCAAGTAAAGGGAATGAAGACGAGAATTTATGTAATGCAGCAGGTTTACCGACTTCTCTTATTACAGGAGCGAGTTATTTTGATAGCTGCACTGCGTTTGGGATGATTCGAAAAGGTTTACTAGATATAACGATTCTTGGTTCATTACAAGTGAGTGAGAATGGAGATTTAGCAAACTGGATTGTACCAGGGAAACGTGTGCCCGGTATTGGGGGAGCGATGGATTTAGCACAAAAAGCGAAGCGTGTCGTTGTTGTGATGAATCATGTTGATAAATACGGAAATGCAAAAATTGTTTCAGAGTGTACATTGCCATTAACGTCAAAGAAATGTGTAGATTTAATTATTACAGATATGGCGGTTATGGAAGTGACTTCGAGTGGACTCATTTTACAAGAATTAATGAGCCCGTATACAGTAGAAGATATAAAGCAACATACGGAAGCTGAGTTTCAAATTGGCTCTAACTTACTAGTTATTGAATGAGGGGAGATGTAATATATGAAGCAATTAAAAAAGCAAGTTTGTGATTATATTGAGAGTCATGAAGAGGAAAGTGTGAAATTTTTAACACGGTTAATTCAAGAAAAAAGCGTATCTGGTGATGAAAGTGGTGCGCAGGCAATTGTGATTGAAAAATTACGTGAGCTAGGTTTAGATCTTGATATTTGGGAACCATCTTTTTCTAAAATGAAAGATCATCCTTATTTTGTATCACCACGTACAAGTTTTTCAGACAGCCCGAACATTGTGGCAACTTTAAAAGGAAGCGGCGATGGAAAATCTATGATATTAAATGGGCATATTGATGTAGTACCAGAAGGCGATGTGAATCAATGGGACCATCACCCATATAGTGGTGAGAAAATAGGGAATCGTATATATGGCCGCGGAACGACGGATATGAAAGGCGGCAATGTCGCACTTATGCTTGCGATGGAAGCGATTATTGAATCTGGTGTTGAATTAAAAGGAGATATTTATTTTCAAAGTGTCATAGAAGAAGAAAGTGGCGGGGCAGGGACATTAGCGACTATATTACGAGGATATAAGGCAGATGGTGTCATTATTCCAGAACCGACTAATATGAAGTTTTTCCCGAAGCAACAAGGGTCAATGTGGTTCCGTCTACATGTAAAAGGGAAAGCTGCACACGGTGGTACACGTTATGAAGGAGTAAGTGCAATTGAAAAAAGCATGTTTGTTATAGATCATTTGAGAAAATTAGAAGAGAAGAGAAATGGTCGAATTACTGATCCGTTATTTAAAGGAATTCCGATTCCAATTCCAATTAATATTGGAAAAATTGAAGGTGGTAGCTGGCCAAGTTCTGTTCCTGATTCGTTAATTTTAGAAGGAAGATATGGTATTGCGCCGAATGAGACTATTGAGGCAGCAAAAGAAGAGTTTGAGAGTTGGATCGCTGAATTACATGATGTGGACAATTGGTTTGTTGAAAATCCAGTAGAAGTAGAATGGTTTGGAGCGAGATGGGTTCCTGGTGAACTAGAAGAAAACCATGAGTTAATTACAACACTTCAGCATAACTTTGTTGAAATTGAAGGGAAGGAACCAATGATTGAAGCATCTCCGTGGGGGACTGATGGAGGTTTATTTACACAAATCTCAGGTGTACCAACGATAGTATTTGGTCCGGGAGAGACGAAAGTAGCACACTATCCAAACGAATATATAGAAATTGATAAAATGATAGCTGCCGCAAAAATTATTGCATGTACATTACTAGATTGGTGTGAGGTGAAAAAATGAAATACTATGAATCTTTTAGAGAGCAGACAAATTGCCATACAGTAGAAGGAGTTTTAGATTATTTTAATAAACGTATTCGAATAGATCACTATACAGGAAATGTTGAAAGTATTATACAGACAATTGACGGACTAGCAGAGAAACATTCTTTCACTAAATGTATTATTAAAGGAAAGGGAGAGCATGTTTCAACATGGCTCTCTTTCGGTTTCTTATTGGAAGCGACGATACCTCATTATTTTCAAGGACACGATGCATACTTCTTTGTGAAATATATTAATGATGAAAGACGAAATAGTATTCATTGGTCTGAGGAAGATACTATTTTAAGTGGTGTAAAAGCAAAAGAAGTGAAAGAAAAAGTAGTCCCGGAGAAATTTCTGTTAAGAAAAGCGACTGAAGAAGATGCAGAAGAATTAGCAACTGTCTTTGGAAAAGTATTTGAAGTGTATCCGACACCTTTAAATGAAGCGAGTTATGTATTACAGACGATGAAAGAAGACGATACAATTTACTACGTATATGAATTTGAGGGGAAAATCATTAGTACAGCGTCTGCAGAAATGAACGTAAAGGAAGGCAATGCAGAATTAACGAATTGTGCTACTTTACCTGAATATCGTAAACATGGGTTTATGAAAAGTTTGCTCATTAAGTTAGAAGAAGAGCTTCAAGAAAAATCTATTTTCTGTTCCTATACAATTGCTCGATCGCTATCTTTCGGTATGAATGCTGCCTTTCATCAGTTAGGCTATACATATACAGGAAGACTGGCGAACAATTGCTACATTTTCGATAAGTTGGAAGATATGAATATATGGGTAAAAGATTTATCTAGCTATTCGAAAGCATGAAGGCTCCCGCCTCAAAATTCGGCTGTAAAGTAAAAAAGTTAGGTGGGAATCGGGCTGCTCGTAAAAGCCCGACTAATTAAAGTTTTACTTTATCTAATCAAAAATAAATTTCATCAAAATATTAGAACGGAATCGTCATGCTTATAATCGCACATAGGTATGCCGGAAATTCGGCATAGTATTTGCTGAATTTTCGGCAAAAGGGGGGATGACATTGCTAGCAGTTTCGACACAAGAAGTCATTGAAGCGATTTTGGGCAGTATTGATGAGGCTATACACGCAGTAGATGAAAATGGTATTACAATTTTTTACAATACAGTTGCTGCGAAACACGATGGATCCAAAATTGAAAAAGTGTTAGGAAAGCATTTGTTAGAGGCGTTCCCATCTTTAACTAGGGAAACGAGTACATTGATGAAAGTTTTAGATACAAAAAAACCAATTGTACATCAAGTGCAACATTATCAAAATTTAAATGGAGAAGATGTTTGTACCGTAAATACGACGTTACCTATTTTTATAGATGGGAATATTGCTGGTGCTGTTGAAATTGCGAAAGACTACTCTACAATTCAAAAGCTAACTGATACCATTGTCGATTTACAGTCGAAAATAAAGCGATCGTCTAGAAAAAAAGTGATTAAAAAGCATGCTGCATTTGAGACGATAGTGACAAATGATTCTCGCTTTAAACAGACGAAAGAGTTAGCGCAAAAAGTAGCGCCAACAGATGCAAACGTTTTAATATATGGTGAAACGGGAACAGGAAAAGAACTGTTCGTGCAAGCAATTCATGAAGCTTCTAAAAGAAAAAACAAGCCATTTATTGCACAAAACTGTGCAGCTTTACCAGAATCACTATTAGAAAGCTTACTGTTTGGAACGACAAAAGGTAGCTATACAGGGGCGATTGAACGGGCAGGCTTATTTGAACTTGTAGATGGAGGAACATTATTTTTAGATGAACTGAATTCAATGCCGCTCGATTTACAAGCGAAAATGCTACGTGTATTAGAGGATGGAGTCATTAGACGAATCGGTGATAATAAGACGAGGAAAGTAGATGTTCGCGTGATTACCGCGATGAATCAGCCGCCAGAAGTATGTTTACGAGAAAATAAAATTCGCACTGATTTATATTATAGATTAAATGTGTTTTCATTATATATCCCGCCACTACGTGAAAGAACTGAGGATGTATTACTATTAGCTTCTTATTTCTTGAAAGAATATAATAAAAGCTATAAAAAAGGTGTACTTCAAATTGATAAGGAAGCGAAAGAAAGACTACAAGCTTATCAATGGCCTGGAAATGTTCGTGAGTTAAAACATACAATTGAACATGCTGTCATTATTGCGGAAGGAAATGCATTAACCGCAAATTGTTTACCTCGTATATTTAAGAAAGAGAAACTTCCAAAGAAGAAAAGTATATTACCGCTTCGGGAAGCTCTTCATCAAACAGAAAAGGAATTAATAGACCAAGCGTTGATTGAAACGGAAGGAAATATTTTGCAAGCAGCAAAAATGTTAGGTATTCCGCGTCAAACGCTTCAATATAAACTGAGCAAGTACGACAAAACCGCCGAATAATCGGCGGTTTTTGTGTGTTTGCACCAATAAAAGAACGTTTACATATATAAAAGGTAATGAATATGATAGTTAATATTCTGTTATTACTGCACTTGAAAATATTTTTTCTCCTATATAATAGGGTATTTCGCACATTTACTTATCAAGAATATGAAGTTGGCATAACAATTGCTTATATAAAGGATGAGCGTATAAAAAGGGGGAATAGCAATGTTACATGATGTATACAAACCAAATCGTCACTGGAAGGATATCGAATTATGGAAAGATGTTACTGAAGAGCAATGGAATGATTGGGTTTGGCAATTAACGAATACGATCAAAACGTTAGATGACTTAAGGAAAGTGATTAACTTAACACCTGAAGAAGAAGAGGGCGTTAAAATTTCAACGAAAACGATCCCGTTAAATATTACACCGTATTATGCTTGGCTAATGAATCCTGATGACCCACGCTGTCCGATTCGGATGCAATCTGTACCGATCTCGGAAGAGTTATATAAAACGAAATATGATTTAGAAGATCCACTTCATGAAGATGAAGATTCACCAGTTCCAGGGCTAACACATCGTTATCCTGACCGCGTATTATTCTTAGTAACGAATCAATGTTCTATGTATTGTCGTTACTGTACACGCCGTCGTTTTAGTGGACAAATTGGAATGGGTGTACCGAAGAAACAATTAGACGATGCGATTGCTTATATTAGTGAAACACCACAAGTACGTGACGTTTTAATCTCTGGTGGTGACGGTCTTCTAATTAATGATAAAATTTTAGAATACGTATTAAAAAATTTACGAGAGATTCCGCATGTTGAAATTATTCGTATCGGAACGAGAGCACCAGTAGTATTCCCGCAACGTATTACAGAAAACTTATGTAACATTATTAAAAAGTATCATCCAGTATGGTTAAATACACATTTCAACACTTCTATTGAAATTACAGAGGAATCGAAAAAAGCATGTGAAATGCTAGCGAACGCGGGTGTTCCAATTGGGAACCAAGCGGTAATTTTAGCAGGTATTAACGATAGCGTTCCAATTATGAAAAAGCTAATGCATGACTTAGTAAAAATCCGTGTACGTCCATATTATATTTACCAATGTGACTTATCTGAAGGTATTGGACATTTCCGTGCACCAGTTTCTAAAGGTCTTGAAATTATTGAAGGCTTACGTGGACATACTTCTGGCTATGCAGTACCGACATTCGTTGTGGATGCACCGGGCGGAGGCGGAAAAATTGCGCTTCAGCCAAACTATTTAATTTCACAAAGTGCGGATAAAGTTGTACTTCGTAACTTTGAAGGGGTTATTACGACGTATCCAGAACCAGAGAGCTACATTCCAGGAAGAGCTGAAGGTTACTTTAAAGAAATTTATCCGAACTATGAAGAAAAACGTTCAGATGTTGGTATTGCAGGTCTTATGAGCGATAAGAAATTTAACCTTGTTCCAGATGATTTACAGCGTATGAACCGTCGTAAAGACTATGAAGATAATGATACGCATGCATCTTTAAAAGATAAACGTGATAAGCGAGACCAATTAAAAGATAAAAAATATCAATCGCAAATGGCTAAATTAGAAGAAAACGACAAAAAAACTGAGGGTGATGCAGTATGAATTGTATGTGGTGTGACAGTACAGAAGCGAAAGAAAGCTTGAATACTGTGTATTGGGAACTACCAGATGGTACGAAAGCCATTGAAATCCAAAAGACACCATGTATTTCTTGTTCCTCATGTGGAATGGACTATCAAGCAGACCATACTGTAAAAGAAATTGAAGATCAGTTGTTTTTAATTTATACGAAAGATTTGCCAAAACAACTAACATATGAAGAGTTAATGGGAAGACCAAGACTATTAAAAAGAAATTATTTCGACTTTTAACCAGCTTTTATGCTGGTTTTTTTCTTTTTTGCCTTGTATAATGTACCCAAGTTAGAAAGGCAGGGAATATTTTTGAAAAAGACATTTTACCATTATATGATGAAGCATCGCGCAGCTTTATTTAGAAATGAAATTTCAGATTTAGCAGAGGCAATGTATGATGATTTAAGTTTTCCCAAGCAATCTGAAGACTATGATGAAATTAGTTCATACTTAGAGTTAAGTGGAATGCTAGAAAGTATGTCTATATTTGATGAAGCGTGGGATTTATACATACAAGAAGGATAAAAACGATTTGAAAACATACAGAATACATTACTTTTTGAAAGTGAAGTATTCTGTATGTTTTTTTATATGAAATGTCTTGATTTAAAGCTAGTCTATTTACTAGCTTTCTTGCGTTTCACATAAATTTTATGTAGTGATATTTTTTTATCGAAAAAATTTATGAATATAAGCTTCTGTGATAAGCGTTTTTAAGTAGGTTGCATATACTGTTATCAAAATCACGACGTCAAAAAAAGGAGAGATAGAGATGGCAAGAAAAAAACAACCTAAATACAACGTAGGGGACATAGTCGTGATTACGCTATATGGAACCGTTGGTAAAATCACAAATATGAAAGTTTTAGATGGGGTTTATGTATACGAAGTCAATAATCACGATGGATTTTATGTAGAACAAACATTGCAGCACGTTACTGAGCAAGAAATGAAAAAGGGCGATACGGAGTGGATTGAATTAAATTATAATTTCACCTTTGGTGATCTCGTGCAAGTGACTGGATATGATAAAGATGTTTTCCGTATTGTTGGTTTTCGTACAGAGGTATGGAGATACAAAAATGACGCATGGGAAGATACGATATATGAGTTATCACGAATTACGGATGGTGAATGGTTAGAAGCGGATGAATCAGATTTAACTTTACTTGCCAATGCTCAAACGGCAAATGCAATTTTGAAGAAAATGAAACAAGATAAAGCCGGCATGAATAAATTGGATTTAGGAAAATTAAAGTCAATTAACAACTCGAAAAAAGTGAGTGTTAAGACAAATCGTCAAGAAATCATAGATGGGTTACTTGATATTTATAACGATTATCAATTGTTATTTGATACATTTAAAGATGAAGAATATAAAATTGTTATGGATGTTGTTCATAATTATTTAGTTAAATTGACAGAGAAAAAATAGTTAACTAGACAGAGAGAATAAATTGAACAACAACATATGCAGTATAAGGTATGCCTACAATTATTAAAAAAATAAAAAGCCATTTAATAAGAGAGTCTGCCCATTGATCTTCATGCATGAACTCTTCTTTTGTTTGTTCTACTTCGTATTGGTATTCCATTATTATTTCCCCCTTTTGGATAGCTTGTACTACCATCGTATGCACCTCGTCCAAATGATATGACCTATAAAAAAGAAAAACTATTTTTCTAATCTCATATACATAATTTTGAGATTTTTTCATAAAACAGAAATAAAGGAGTGATGCTCATGAAGGAAATTGAAGTCGTAATTGATACGGAAGAGATTGCGGAGTTTTTTTATGAGCAACTAATTGAAAGGGGATACGTCCCAAAGCGAGAGGAAATTGAAGATCTCGCAGATATTACATTCGAGTATTTATTAGAGAAATGCATGATTGACGAAGTTTTTGATGAAGAGGAAGATTGAAAGTAACGGCGGGCTAAACTCGTCGTTTTTTACTCTTTACAAACTTGTCACAAATGTGCTTATAAATTATTGGTATAATTAAGAGAAAATTTTACTAAAGAGGTGAAGGGATGTTCAAAAAAATTATTGATTCTTTATTAGGAAAGAAAAAAAATCGTTCGTATTCGAGTAGTGATTATCGTCATAGAGGGCGCTCTTATTCAAGTAGTGACTATAAGCGACGTTCTTCTGGTTATGGACACCAACATTATAAAAGAAAACGTAAAAGCCGTAGCTTCTTTTCAAGTAGCTGATGAAATGGCATCGTGTACTAGCTTTATTTGATAGACCACTGCGAAAAAATACAATTGTAGCAGAACGTTATAAAATTGAATCAGTAATTGGAATGGGCAGTTATGGGGTTACATATGTCGTTAATGATTTACAAATAAATAGATATAAAGTCTTAAAACAGTTAAGACAAAGTAAACAAAGATATGAGTCTGGTAGAAAATCATTTGAGCAAGAGAAAATGATTTTACAAACATTGAATCATCAAGCAATTCCTAGTCTCTATGATCAGTTCTTATGGGAGAAAAAAAGTTTTTTTGTGATGGAATATATGCCTGGTGAAAATTTTGAAGATTATATTTTCTCAGATGGGCGTGTATATAAAGAACGTGAAGTTTTTGAAATTTTATATGAAATATTAGGAATTGTTTCAGTTTTTCATAGTAAAGGTATTATTCACCGAGATTTACGTATTCCGAACATATTAATGAAAGAAAATCAAATTAGTATTATTGATTTTGGATTAGCTAAATATAAAGGTGAGGGTGATGAGCGAGCTACAACGTATGAAGGTGAACAAGCTTTGATGCGAGAAGTTCACTTTCGTAGCGATTTTTATGCGCTTGGCCATTTCTCGTTATTTTTATTATATGCAGGATATGAATCTATTGAAAAACATGAAAAGCCATGGTATGAAGAGTTAACTTTGAAAAATGATAATCGTGAAATATTGATGCGAATGTTACAAATAAAAACACCGTACTATGAGAATGTACAAGATTTAAAAAAAGATATAGCTTTTGCTTTAGAAAGGATGGAGACTCCATGTTTCAAAAGTTTTTAGCGAGTGTTGGCATTGGTAGTGCAAAAGTAGATACTGTTCTTGAAAAAGAGGAGTATGTAGTTGGAGAAACGATAGTAGGGAAGGTTCGTATAACTGGGGGATCAGTTAGCCAACAAATTGAAAGCATTTACTTAACGTTATCTACATCATATGTAAGAGAAGTGGATGATAAAAAAGTAACAGCAACGTTTGACTTAGAGAGAGTTCGTTTAACAGATCCATTTTCTGTAGAGCCAAATGAAAAGAAAGAAATTCCATTTTCATTTAAGATGCCAATTGAAGCACCACTAACACTTGGAATGAAAACGGTTTGGGTTCATACAGGCCTTGATATTAAAAATAGTATTGATCCAAGTGACCGTGATTACATTCAAGTGTTGCCAAATGCACTATTGAACAGTGTATTAGAGAGTGTAAATCAATTAGGTTTTAAAGCGCGTCATATAGAATGCGAAGAATTACCATATCGATTACGTAAGCAAGTACCATTCGCACAAGAGTTTGAGTTTATTCCTGTTTCAGGACAGTATTATGGGAAATTAGATGAATTAGAATTATTAATCTTGCCAAGTTCCCACGATCGGTTAGAAATCATTATGGAAGTAGATAGAAAATCACGTGGATTGGCAGGTTTATTTGCAGAAGCACTTGATCTGGATGAGAAGGTTATTCGCTTTACAGTAACGAATGAAGATATCCCAACGATGCAGCAAAAAATTAACAATTATATTTTTTAATAAACTATGCATAAAAAAGAAATGGAGAGGAAAACTAAAACAACCGCTCCATTTTTTTGCATAGTGAGGTTATGTATGTGAAACGATATCGACATTTATACTTGTTAAGCTTTACTCTACTCATTTGTTTTGTCGCACTATCACTTTCGTATCATACCGCTTGTATTGAGAAATTTGACAATATAGTCGCACACTTTATTCAAAGTTTTCGAAACGATTATTTGACAACCTATTTTACTTGGGTGTCCTTTATCGGTTCCAAAAGAATATATTTTCCGTTACTCATTATTCTTGTAATGTATTTTCTCGTTAGAAAAAAGTTGCTTAGTGCATTACTTCTAACAATTAATTACTACGGATCTCGTTATTTAAACAGTATGCTTAAACTATGGTATGAACGGGCAAGACCTGATGTAACGCAGCTTGTTACTGCAACTGGATATAGTTTTCCGAGCGGTCATACGATGAATGCTACTGCTTTTTTAGGATTTATTGCATACGTCACAATTACTGAAGAGCGTATTTCATTGCATAAAAAACTGTTGATTATTCTTATAGCAAGCTTTGTTGTATTATCTATTTCAGTTAGCCGAATATATCTTGGCGTGCATTTTCCATCTGACATATTAGCAGGATGGGCAGCTGGCGGTAGCTGGCTCGTTTTATGTGTTATATTTCATAAAGCGTTTATAAAAAAAGAACCTATGTCATAATAGGTTCTTTTTCCATTGGTTCAACATGAATGTGGGCATGGTAAATTCCGAATTTTTTTCGAAGCATGGCTTCGATGTTGTCAGTAATACAGTGACTTTCTCCAACATCCATACGAGCGTCTACCTCGATTGTAATATCAACGTACGTTTGATTCCCGTACATACGCGCTCGAATATCTACAATGTTTTCCACACCAGAAATATGCTCAATAGCATCAGCATATTCTTCCATTTTATTAGGATCAATGCCATCTGTTAGCATATGAGAAGCTTCTACGAAAATTTCCCATGCAGTTTTACAAATAATAAGTCCGACAATTAGAGCGGCAATAGGATCTAAAATAGGCATTTGGAACTGTGAGCCGACAATGCCTACAACTGTACCAATACTTACGAGCGCATCTGATAAATTATCCTTTGCGGCAGCTTCTAATGATTTACTCTTTGTTCGAATTGCAATCTTTTTCGTATACCTAAATACACAGTACATAACGACAGCAGAAAATAAAGCTACCCATGCAGCAAGTACATTGGGCGCAGCTTGTTTCGGATTTAAAAATGATTGAATGGCACTAATAACAACTTCTAATCCGACCGTTGCCATAATGAAAGAAGCAACAAGCGAAGCTATTTGTTCTGCACGCGAATGCCCATATGGATGATCTGGATCTCGAGGTTTACGAGAAATTTTTAAACCGATTAATATTGCTAAAGAGGCACCAATATCCGTTAAGTTATTCAAACCGTCAGCACGTAATGCGCTAGAGAGGGTAATATAACTGATGATAATTTTCATAGAGGATAAAAATATGTAGGCCATAATGCTGACAATAGCACCTTTATCAGCTTCTTTATGAGAAAGAGTATCCATTTTAATCACGCACCTTTCTTTAAAGGAATTTCTTTCTATACATAGAGTATCAAATGAAACTCGTGTGGGTCTATACAAACATTGTTGACACTTTATAGCTTTTTAAGTAGGGGGTAACAAAGTTTCGTTAAGGAAAAATATGTTGAAAAGTACAAAGTGAGGGTATGAATATAATTGGGAATCATTCACAATGAAAGGGATAAGATGGTAGGTGGATGTAGAAACGAATACTTTTCTTACTATGTATTTTTCTAATAATGAGCGGATGTAATTCATCAAATGATGAAATTGTGAAGAAGTATTATATTTCTAAATGATCAATATCTACATGTAAAGGATACGGTGGATTAAATGAAAGATATGTAATGAACATAGAAAACAAACAAATAATCAATGGGATTCATAATTTTTGGATTGAAATGAAAAAACAAAAGGAAAGTGGCGAAATACGACAATACGATATATTAATTACATATGAAAGTGGTGATACGAACGTATACATCTATACTTAGGGGATGAGGGGGAAAGGAGTGTAATTATATACATTGGTCATGAAGAAAGAGCTACGACAATAATTGTGAAAAAAGATGAAAATCCTCTGAAAAATATTTTTCAGAGGATTTTCATCTTAGTATGCTTCTAAAAACTCAGTAACTTGCTCTTCAGTTTTTGCGTTAGCACTATGTAAGTGGCCTAGCTTCTCACCATTTTGGTATACAAGTAAACTTGGAATACCCATTACTTGATACTCTTCAGCGATACTTGGAAACTCATCTTTATTAATAGAATACCATTCAAACTTATTGAACTCTTCCATTACCTCTCCGATAAAGTTGTCCATACGTACGCAATCCGGGCACCATGTAGTAAAGAACTTAACAACTACTGGCTCCTCACTTGCGATGATGTCTTTGAATTCTTTTTCAGACTTGATTTCTCTCATGTTTTTGACTCCTCTCAATGTTACACGGATAAGCTAGTATTTTTATGCGAAATCCGTAATTGCAAACATTTTGCAAACATTAGTGTTTTTGAAATAGATTGTTTGCAAAATCTTCGACTGCTTTTTCTTGTAGGCCTGGTACGACATGTGAGTAGGTGTCCAATGTGATACCTACTCTTTTATGTCCTAATCGTTCACTAACAATCTTCGGATGAATACCATGCAACATTAATGTTGCATGGTATTCCTTAGATCATGAAACCGAATATCAGGAACCTCACTTTTCTTTATAAGCTTTTTCCAGAGCTGTGTCAAACTTCTGAAATTGCAGGGGTTACCATTATAGGTTGGACAAACTAAATCATAATTATTATATCCATCACCATACCGTTCTTTTTCTTCATATTACAACTCATCTTGCTAAAGCATGTGAGAAAATACGGTGGCTTTATCACACTAGATGAGTACAACAAATTAAAACGTGAAGAGAAAAAACTAAAACAAGCGAGATAAAGGGAGCGGATCATATGTCATATATCGAATTCAAACCAACGTTAAAGAAAGTAAATCTTAAAGCTGATGGTAAGAAAGAAATCGTGTTGGAAGTATCGGATTCATCGTTGAAAGGAAAGCTAGATTCTTTATCTGAAATGATTGATACGAAAGTTCTTATTGCGCTTGAATCAATGCAAGTTAATTTCAACGTGACTATCAACACAAAAACAAATGAGCCAGTTACACAGTATGAAGTTGATGAGAAAGGCATTGTGCAAGAAATAAAGCCGTCATTTGAACAGTTAGAAGCAGACTTTGATATCCCTGAAGAAAAAATTCAAACGCGCGAAGAGAAAGAACAAGCAGATCGAGAAATTGTTGATGAATTTATTATAAGTGGTTTAGCAACAAGTTTTGATGGATTGCCGAAGAAACTCCCTGAAATAGTGAAACGTCGTCTTGAAGGTGAGTCTTACTTAAAACTAGCAAATGAATTGGATATGTCGTCGGGGCAAATCATTGAAGTAATTGATGAATATCGTAAGCGTGTAGCTCCATTAGCCTTGAAATGGCACGAATGGAAAGAAAAACAACCAGAAACATCGGAACAGCCAAAGGTAGAGGAGAAGGATGAAAAAGAAGATGAGCAAAAGGAAGAAAAGAAATCAGAGCAGGAGTCGAAAGTATCTGATGAAGATTTAGAAGAGTAATCTTTTGGGGGAATCAAAATGAAACTTACAAATGAAGAACGAACAGCACTCACATATGAAATCGGTGATATCATCGAGCAAAAATGTAGACGGTGTTATTACAATCGATCATCAAATGAAAGCTTTAGTGTTAATGAGTGTAAAATGTGCCCGACTGGGGAAAAGTTACACCAGTTGGGTAGATACCTTGATACACAGCCGAAAAAGAATGGCGGGCAAAGAAAGAAAATACCGATGGGATTAACACCTGAGATAGTGAGGGATTTGAATCAACAGGGAATTCCAGATAAAGAAATCAGCATTATGTACGATCGTAGTTTTACCTATGTTGGGAAGCTCAAGAAACAGTGGGAAAGTGAAGGGAAATGGAGGGGGCCTACTGATATGAGAGAAATGAAAAGGCAGGAATTCTGAATTTATGATTTGTAAGGGAAAGGAAGTAAAACTATGAGATTGAAAAGTCTGGGTTCTATTGAATTAATAAATAAAATTAATAAATTGGAATTTAACGATATTTTTGTTATTATTGTAAACGTTGGAAATATTAAGCTAACATAATTGCCAGAACATGGTAAAACAAAAAATAACACACCAAGGAAAAGTGAAAAGGGTTAGATTTGATGAAGGAGAAGAGTTTTAGTGATTAAAAGGTTATTTTATTATTTATTAGTTTTTGTAATAGGTTCTGTTATTTGTGGCCTATTAAGAATTATGAATGAAAAATTAGGTGCATGCATAGGTTCATTGTTTATTAGTGTATATATGTTAAAGGCTTATTATGATTGTATGAATAGTACATTTTTTAGAAAGCGTTTGATACGTAATAAAAAAGTAAAGTATGCAACATTACAAGAATGGGTCACAGGAAAATATAAAGGGTTTTACGAATTAGAGAATAAAATATTTGAAGGAGAAGCTAAAACGGATTGTTTAGATAATTTAAGAGTAATTAGACGTCAAATTTTAAAGTTAGGGAAAGAAAAGGCAAAGCTATTTCGTGCTCATTTAAAAGTTGTAGATAAAAACGAGTCATACATTGAATTTTTAATTAAATTTATTACTACAATGATTATGGGTATATTTTTATGGGCTGTAAAAAGTATATTGTTTAAAGAAGGGGCATCTTACGGTTTTGAGGAAGTTATTAATTTAATAACTTATTGTTTGCTTATTGTTATTTGTATATCATCTATTATTAGTAATAATTTAGAGTATTGTTATAAGTCAAGAGTGTTACTTGAGGTAATTGATACCATAGATGATGAAGAGTACCTAATGTAAGTTCTACCAGCTAACTGGAGAACGTTAGTCAAAAGGCTTGATTAGTTTTTTGATTAATGTTCTTTTTTGTTTTTTTTTTTTTTTTTTGGAAAAAAATGGAATTGAGTATCGTATGAATAAACTGTCATTTTTTGGAGACATCGATGAAAAGGAGATGCGTAGAATTGTGGTAAAGGAGTTGAAAAACTACAAAGCATTGTGCGTCCGGATGAAAAACCAAGAAGAACAGGCCCAAGCAGGATGCGTCGTTCTTTTTCCTAAAATGAAAGATGATGATAAGAATCATGAGATACGTTTTAAACAAATCGAACGGACATTGAAATATGCTCTTGATGAAGATCAGCAGAAGATTATTGAGATGAAGTATCTGAGGAATCGGACGGTGAAAGATTCTTATGTTTATAGCGAATTAATGATGAGACGCGATAGTTTTTATGAGAATAAAAAAAGTGCTATCCGTTTGATAGCTACTGCTTTGGGGATTATATAAAAAAAGACACTATAAGAGTGTCTTTTTTTAAAACTTTACTCTATGTTAACTTTTGGGGAAAGGAATGCTAGAGTATTAGTTTAGCGTTATCATTATTTTATTTAGTAACTTGTGTTGATCCAGCTGGATAATAGAGTCCATTTTTTGCTTGAACATAGCCGTAAATTGTAACATCTTCTTTTATTTCTGGATACTTCCATAATGGTAAGCTAGCTTTAGTATAATTAAGTTTTGAACTGCTTGATTTTGTATTTACATAATGAAAATATGAAGGTGATTCTTCTGATCCAAATGGATGATCCGCATCAAAAGACCATAACACTTTTTTGTAG
This sequence comes from Bacillus cereus group sp. N31, assembly GCF_016483245.1. Classification (NCBI taxonomy): domain Bacteria; kingdom Bacillati; phylum Bacillota; class Bacilli; order Caryophanales; family Bacillaceae; genus Bacillus; species Bacillus cereus group sp. N31. The sequence goes on from NZ_JAEHCH010000008.1 coordinate 110,906, forward strand.
AACTGTGTATTAAAGGGGTTTTCCAAATTATAAATTTCAAGTTGAACATTTTTCCCTACAATTTTAGCGCTAGTCCGAGCATTAATGTTTTCTTGTAAGTTGTTGATTTGTAACTGGGGACTAGAAATGTTTATGAATTGCTTTGAATTTAACGATGACTCATACTCTGCAGCGCTGGCATTTGTTGTACCAAATAAATTTAAACCACTTAATCCAATTGCGCCTGCTAAGGCCATTCCCGCAAACTTCTTTATTTTTCCCATTCTATAAAGCCTCCCTATGTTTTTTTAGGAATATATCTTTCCCTTACGCTTTCCAGTCTATATTTGACATAATGAAGTGTAAATGCGTTTATTTAGACAAAATTATACAATTTTCTTAAATAGTGTATAATAATTCGTCGTTCAAAAAGTTGTCAAAATTTAAAAGTGTCTCCTTAGAGAAAAAACGAATAGTTTATGCAAGGTTTGTATATTAATTTATTGTTTAAATATTCAAAAATGAGTTGATAAAGGTATTTGAAATGATTTTTTATGCAAAATAGAGGATGGAATCAGATTTTAGGACAGTTGGATATTAAAAAATAGATTTTATACAAGTGAAGATGGAATTCTAGTATTTTGTGCTATTGATATAGATTGGTTGTGATGTGGTTGTTCTACTTTATATGTTATATTGTTTCCTTGCCCTGCCTGTTGGTGGGGCTATTTTTATTCTATTAAAAATAGTGATAGTTTGTCCAAACTTTTCTAATCTACCTTACATAGTATTTAGTAATAAATTAAAAGGAGGAATCTAGTATGTCTTATTACTACTGTGATCATTGTAAGGATTATAAAAAGAAATATCATGATTGTCATAGAAGCAGTAAGAGTTATGAAAAATGTGATGAAAAACATGGGGAAAAGCCTTGGTTTAATGTAAAAGTGAATTGTTGTTCTGATGATAAGCTATACAATCTTGTAAGAGCATCTGCTTTTAGGGCTAGAAATACAGTAAATCAAAATGTTCCCGCTAATACTTTTGTCAAGGTTTTATTTCAAAATGAACAATTTGATTTAGCGAATGAATATAATCCGGTTACATCTACCTTTAGCCCACGAACTAGAGGGGTATATTCTGTTCTGGGAACAATCGGTTTTCTTCCCAATAATCCCAACTTAAATTATAGAGCACGGGTAGAAATTCGCGTGAATGGAAATCCAGCTATTGCAATAGATAATGATTTTTTTGGTCCAATAAATTTTGTGAATGTGGTTAATGTCTCTACAATACTTCAATTAGAAGCAGGAGATCGGGTAGAGATTTTTGCTCAGAGTTCTATTGCTGGAATTATTGATGCATCTGAAGATGGTGCGCACTTTGAAGCGGCGCGATTTCCATCCCCGACTGTATAAGTGATATAAAACCTCTTCAGTGATTATAGATAATGATAACCCATAATCTATATTTGACCTACGTGTACGTGTATGCGTAGTTTTTTATTGACAAAACAGGGGATATTCTTGGGGATTTTTTAAAACAGAATTGATATTACGCCCTATCTATACAGTTCTTTGAAAAAAAGAATACTGTGGGGATAGCGTATCTATGTGCTCTTAATCAAAGGACATAGCCCCTTTATCAAAACGTTACCGAAGAACGGGCATGGGGCGGTAAGAATCCGCGAAAAGGACGAAAAAACAATTACATTTATATATTCAGCCACGGTGCGAGATTGTCGTGGCTTTTGTGTTTCTTATTGAGCCTGGTAATGCGCTTAAAAGCTTACGGAATTCAAAAACTAACACTATCAATATTTCTAACGTGGCTGCTGATGTAATTCAGCAGGAAAGACAACAAAGGGAATTAACTAATCAAGCTGTGGAAGAACAAGCATTACAAGGTACACGTATCAAGAATGAGCCGGAATCTTTACCGATTAAATCCACATAAGAAACAAGCACAGCACTAGATAATGCGATAGAAAGTGTAGTAAAACAACAAAAGAAATCTTCGTCAAATGGTGATCTACCAGACGATGTACAAGCGATGCGTAATGCTCAAGCATACGTATATGTGAGGTAGTAGGTAGCAAAAAAAGCAGAACCTGATGGGAGCTGAGGTTCTGCTTTTTTATAATGTCTGTCAGCTTTTGAAAGCCATTTAAACTATATATTTGATTCCGAATCCCATACCTCTACAAATTCAAAGCCTTTTAAGTCGCTTTCTAAAACTGTATTTTTAAGTTCATCAGATACAAAAACAGCAGTGGGATGAATCCTTTTATTTACATATACTTTAAAAATCATTTCATTTTGAATAACATTAGGAGTAAATGCAAATTTTTCACATCCTATTATTAAACCTGTAATTAGTTTTTTTAAAATTGCTTTATCACTATCAATTGCATCTAATACATTTAAAACATGAACTACATAATATACTTCACCTGTTGTATTATGAATAAGTGGAAGAAACTCAACATTAGCACCTATTAAAGGTTCTAATAATTTTTTCGCTGGTTCGCTAACCATTGGTGCACCAGTTTCTCCCCAAAAATGAGGAAAATCACTATGCTTTCCTTCTTCTAGACATTCAATAAATATTTCTCCCCATGAATCTAGTAAAATTGTAGTGGATTTGAATTTTCCTTCAAAATATTTCTTATCCTTTTTATAATTTAATAGTTGGAAAGACTCATAGTTATTAGATGAACTCTTCAATTCCCAAATTTTCATTTTCCTTCTCCTTTGATGTTTAATCTATTCATAAATTATTTCGGGTTAATTAATTTTAAGCTGCCATCTAATAAACGTGTTCTTAAGTCATGTAAAGCTGCAACAGCGTCTGCTTGAGTACCACCATATTCTTTAACTTCTTTTAGTACCTTAGTTACCTCTTTCATATAATCCGTACCGTGGTTACCTATATGTAACACTTCAGTAGTCACATATTCATTTACTTTATACGGTAAAAAAACTCCATTGTCTACTGTTCTTTATAGGAATACTCCCAGAAAAATATTGTGAACTTAATTATAACAATAATTGTATATATTTTCCTTGAAAGATTTGCTTTTTATAAAATTTTTGTGTTTTACAGTCTTTAGTCAGGGGGAGAGAGTTCGTAAAGAGAGAATACGCTTTGCTAGGAAGGAAATGAAAGGTAAAGAGATTGGTATAGCATTTATAATTGATGCAAAGGTAACTGTTGATGGTTCACCACAATATAAGGCACAAAATAGAAAAGTCAAAACATACTATATGACAGCAAATGAAGCCTATGTATATATGAAATAGGAGATGCAAAAAGGAGGCGGAACCCAATTGTGAGTTCTGCCTCTTTTTTTGCTAAATTTATAACTCTTCTAAGTTTTATCTAATAAAGTATAAATTTATTGTTATTTATGTAGCAAGAGTAAGATTTTATTAAAAAATCTAAAGCTGTATCGGTGTATACGCCAGTGCTATTTCTACTATTTGTTCTGGAGTAAGATCTTCATCATTCCAATATATTAGATCACTTAATTCTGGATGTGGAACATTTCTTTTTACAATTTCTATCATTTCATCAATCTCTTCTTCAGTTCCTTCAGATTCTACAATTTTACTTACTAGATTTATTAGTTCTTCTCTTGTTAATTTTTTTAACATATATTTCACTCCTTACTTATTAAAATTAATCAGTGTAGAGAACAAAAATTGGAAGAGTTAGAGGCGATGTATGATGTGTTTGTGAAGGTATATATAATAGAAGAAATATAAAAAAGTGCTAACAAGTTTGCAAACGAAAATGCAAACAAAACGAATACTTCTTAGGAATGGTAAGAGGGAAATGGTCGCTGATATGTCCTCTAAACCCTTATATATTAACGATTATTAATGTTGAATACTCATGCATAAAACGTACTACTTCACCCGTACACAATCTGGGCACCATGTAGTAAAGAACTTAACAACTACTGGCTCCTCACTTGCGATGGTGTCTTTGAATTCTTTTTCAGACTTTAGTTAAATACATTATTGCAACATTAATGTTAAGGGATTGCTTTAGATCATGAAACCGAATATCAGGAACCTCACTTTTCTTTATAAGCTTTTTCTTCATTTTTTGCAAGTAGCTGGGATGGCATGATTAGAAATTTCTTTAGATATTTATGGGGAAGTATCGTTAATAGAGTGACATTAAAACTAAATGGACTAGATAATTAGAAAGTGAGAGTGATTCATAATGAATTTTTCAAAAGAGAATATAAAAAAGATTCCGTAACTGAAAAAATGGGGTGCGGTTTTTTCTTTACTTGAATTTTATTATATTAAATTCGGTATGCGAAAAGATTTTAGATGAATTGGTGCCTTATTTGTCTGCACTTGGTATGGACTTAGGTATATGGACAGACCATGAGAAAATCTCTGAATATACTAATAAAAAAGGAGATGTTGAGTAATGGCACGTTATAGTTTACATGGAGGACACAATAGTATTGTACAAGGGGCTAACTGGGGAAATCGGAAAGAGCATGTTTTGGATCGTCAAGTTAAAGATGCGGTTGCAGCCAAGTTAAAAGCTTTAGGACACACAGTCTATGATGATACGGACGAAGTAGGAAGCACTCAAGCTCAAAATTTAAATAATATTATTCGTAATAGTAATTCACATGTTGTAGATTTGGCTATTGCTTTTCACCTTAATGCAAGTGATGGAACTGGGCAGGGTGTTGAAGTGCTGTATTATGATCAGAATGAACTAGCGTCTAAAATTTCAGCTCAACTAGCAAAAGATATTGGATGGCGTGATCGTGGTGCGAAACAACGTAAAGATTTAGCAGTATTGAATGGGACTAAAGCACCAGCTATTCTTATCGAATTAGGATTCATTGATAATGATTCCGACATGGCAAAATGGGATGTTGATAAAATCGCTAATTCAATCGTTTTTGCTTTAACTGGACAATCTGGTGGAGGTAGCCAACCACCTCAAAAACGTAATATTGTCGAAGTTGGTGGAATAGGTAAAGAAAACTTGGCTGAATTAGTAAGTGCTTTAAACTCAGTTAAGATGACAGGTAACTTAATTCTTAGAAGTGATGGCTATGTTTATCCTGTAACTGATCCAACTAGCGATACTCAATTAAAAGCATTCACTGATTATCTTGATCGTAAAGGCTGGGCATATACTGTTAAGTAAACATACTATGTAAATGCAAATAAGCCTATGTAAAGCGAAAAAAGAGGCCTACTCGTATGATGAGTAGGCTGCTTTTTTATTTTATAAAATAAATTAATTTGAATAGAGGTTTTCCTCAAGCATTTATTAAAGCTACGAATATTTATAAGAATATGAGTATGGAAACAGGTCTAATTTTGGAATAGCGGAGGAGATTGTTGTGGACATAACTCAAAGTGTGGCAAGAATAGTGGTAAATGGGAAAGACCTTCCGTTCACTTCAGTTCAAACCTCTGCGTGGAATAATGGTCCTGTATATGATGTAACTGTTTCAACAAAGCAGAGAGTGAACGAGCTTTATCAATTTATGTGGTCACAGGTACCAGTTACACTTACGATGTATTTTCTTCAAGGAGCAGACTTAATGCGATTTGTAAGGATTACTGGGATTAATGAAAGTGTAACGGGAGAATATATATATCGTTTCTCTTGGGGATAAAAGCAATAAAAAGTAGCCTAAAAGCTACTTTTTATTTTGTAAAGGAATTAATTATCAGGAGATGGGTAAATTGGGATAGTTAAGGAAAATAAGCATAGACTGTGAACGTGTATAAGAAGCTCAATAAAGAAAGAACAGCGAGACATGTTTAATGTCTCGCTGTTCTTTCTTTATATTATTCGCAAATAGTTCCGGTTGCTATACCAGTTGGAGCAACACCTACTGGGACCGTATCAATAACCGTATTTGTCGCAGTATTTATGACAGAGACAGTATTACTAGCTTGATTTGTAACATAGGCACGAGTGCCATCTGGTATGATAGTTACTTGATCAGGGGATAGAGCAACAGGAATTGTATCAATTACAGTATTTGTCGCCACGTTTATTACTGATACATTATCGCTAACTTTATTTACAACATAAATACGGGTGCCATCTGGTGTAATAGCAATACCAACAGGTTCGGTACCTACGTTAATTGTATTAATAACGGAATTGGTAGCGGTGTTAATAACAGAAACGGTATTGCTATTTTGATTTGTGACATACGCACGAGTGCCATCTAGTGTGAAGACGATTATCCTAGGGCGAATACCAACAGGGATGGTAGCGCTAACTGTATTTGTCGCAGTATTTATAACGGAAATTGTGTTACTTAATTCGTTTGCAACATATGCAAAGGCTCCATTTGGAGAAACAGTGATTCCTTGCGGAGCGTTGCCAACGGGAATGGTATCAATAACTGTGTTAGTAGCAGCATTAATAACAGAAACAGTATTATTACCATGATTTCCAACATAAACAGTTGTGTTATTTGGAGAAACAGCTACGCCAATCGGATTAGATCCAACTGGGATGGTAGCAACAACTGTATTAGTGGCAGTATCAATAACGGAAACGGTATTAGAAAAAATATTAGTAACATAAGCGCGAGTTCCATTTGGTGAAACCGTTACTTCAAGAGGTGCATTATCTACAGTAATTGTAGCAACGACTGTATTAGTTCCGGTGTTGATTACTGATACTGTATCATCTGCAGGATCATCTATGGTTCCTGCGTTTGTAACATAAACAAGGAAATTACATGCAGGTCCGGTTGGTCCAGTTGGTCCAGTCGGACCTGTTGGACCTGTTGGACATTCACAATCTCCAGTCGGTCCCGGTGGTCCTTCTGGTCCCTGAATCCCTTGCACACCTTGAGGTCCAGTAGGCCCTTCCGCCCCTTCTGGTCCTTGAATCCCTTGCACACCTTGAGGTCCAGTAGGCCCTTCCGGTCCTTCCAGTCCTTGAATTCCTTGCACACCTTGAGATCCAGTAGGCCCTTCCGGTCCTTCTGGTCCCTGAATCCCTTGCACCCCCTGAGGTCCAGTCGGTCCCGGTGGCCCAGGAACTCCCATTCCAGTCCCAGAACCAGTCGGTCCCGGTGGTCCCTGAGGTCCTTGGATCCCTTGCACACCTTGAGGTCCTTCTGGTCCTTCTGGTCCTTCGGGCCCTTGAATTCCTTCCACGCCTTGAGGTCCTTGAGATCCTTCGGGTCCTTCTGGTCCTTGAATTCCTTGCACACCTTGAGATCCCTGAGGCCCTTCTGGCCCTTCTGGTCCTTGAATCCCTTGCACACCTTGAGGCCCCTGTGCTCCTTTAGGTCCTTGAATCCCTTTTGGTCCAGTAGGCCCAGTCGGTCCAGTACTACTTAATAATGAACTATTCAAGATTCCTTGTAAAATTAAGTTGAATGTTTGTTGTAACAATGGGTCTGAAATATTCGAACAACTAATAAGTGAAGATAAGTTTTGGAATAGGAATTGGAACAGTGCTGAGATTTGAGTGAGGGATGCAGTAGGTAGAGAATTAATTAATTGATTTATAGTTCGAATGACTAAATTTCTATTTGGAGTATTGGGTTGTACTGCAATTAATAAATCATTTAATGCTTGTAATGCTGATTGGAGTATTTGAATAGTTATTGGATTTGGTGTTGTAAAGAAAGAAAGGATAGCTTCGTTTAATTGGTTAATTAATTGTAATAATTCTTGTTGCTGAGAATTTGAGAAAAAGACAGGTGTACAACAATTAGTTTGATCACAAGGGGATATAGAAATAAAGCAGGGGACCTGGAACTTTTCGCACGGATTTGTTGAGTTTGAATTTTGATTATATTTCATAAATACCTCCTTTTAAAAAAATATTAAGTACGTCTTGATAACTACTATTCGCTTCTAAATTTAAAGTGATTTTGAGTATATGTTTAATGTGAAATATTCAAGAATATTTTTTCTTTTAAGTATATGTCAACAAAATAGAGATGTTCTTATGGGCTGTCCATTTAAAACGCAATAATTAATTGAATATTATGATAATATAAAATTTTGAAATGAATAACGTGCTAAAGGCTAGTAGACTAGCTCTTAGCACTCACTGAAATAATTATACATAACATACTTTGTAATGACTTATTCGGAAGTGAGTTGAAATTAATGTTTTATTCATATGTGGATTCTCAAGTTGGCATACGACCAGCGTATGGTACGGCTATAACGTATAGCGGGGCACAAAGTACAGTTCAAGCTGTTCAACAAGCATTGCAAATGCAACAACAAATGCAAATGCAGCAAGGTATACAACCGTATTATTCCTCAATGGAGTATTTTTACCCAACGCAACATTTTACACCATATGGAATTGCTTTTACTTCAATTCCATATGGAACAGTATTCAATTTATAAATATAGAGGAATAAAATGAATACAAAAGGGTGCAAGTAAAAAGCACCCTTTTAAAAATAAGAATAGCTAGTCCAAACCTCTCTAATCAATCTTGCATAATATGTAGTAATAAGCTTGAAAGGGGGACGAGTATGTCTTGTTATTACTACTGTAAGTATTGTAAGGATTATAAAAAGAAGCAACATGATTGTCGTAATAACACTAGTAAGTGTCATGCCAACAAGGATAACCTTGTTAGGGCATCAGCATTTAGAGCTAGAAATACTATAAATCAAAATGTTCCTGCTAATACTTTTGTGAAAGTGTTATTCCAAAATGAACAATTTGATTTAGCAAATGAGTATAATCCAGCAACGTCTATTTTTATGCCGAAGACGAAAGGCGTATATTCTATTATTGGAACGATTGGTTTCTTTCCAAACGATACAAATTTAAATTATAGAGCTCGTGTAGAAATTCGTGTGAATGGAAATGCAGCAATAGCTATAGATAATGACTTTTTTGGTCCAATAGGTTTTGGAAATGTTGTAAGTGTTTCAACAATCATTCAATTGAATGCAGGAGATATAGTTGAGATTTATGCACAAAGTAGTATAGATGGTGTTTTAAGCCCCTTAGAAGATGGTTCGCACTTTGAAGCGGCAAGATTTCCGTCTCCTACTAAATAAAGTAGATAATTAAAAAATGAATAGAAGTTTAATAATAGATCCTCACTAAACAGGTGGGGATTCATTTTTTATTAAAAATAGTAATAGCTCGTCTAAGCTTTCCTAATCAACTTTGCATAGTATGTAATAATAAATTTAAAGGGGGATTTACTACGTCTTATTATTACTGTAAGTATTGTAACGAGTACAAAAAGAAGAGTCATGATTGTTATAGGAAAAGTAGTCAATGTGATGGGAAGTATGTAAAAGTAAATTGTTGTGGTAATAAGAAAGAGGAGCTTGTAAGAGCGTCGGCATTTAGAGCTGTGAATACAGTTAATCAACCTATTCTGGCAAATACGTCTGTTAAAGTGTTATTTCAAAATGAACAATTTGATTTAGCAAATGAATATAATCCAGTAACATCCACTTTTATGCCTAAGACTAGAGGGGTGTATAGTGTATTAGGGAATATAACATTCTCACCAAATGATATTAATGTGAATTACAGAGCTAGAGTAGAAATTCGTGTAAATGGAAATACAGCAATAGCTATAGATAATGATTACTTTGGGACAGGGGTATTTTTTAATAATGATGTTTCAGTCACTTCTATTCTTCAATTAGAAGCAGGGGATGTAGTTGGAATTTTCGCAGAGAGTAGTATTGATGGCGTTATTGTACAAAACGTTAATGGTTTAAATACTGTTCATTTTGAAGCGGCAAGGTTTCCTTCTCCAATTGAATGAAGCTGATAAGTAGATGTTTTATAGAAAGTTTGTTAAGACCCTCACTAAATAGTGTGGGCTTTTTATTATTTTTCTAAAATATATAAGCAATCAGATTTAATTTCGTTTATTATATGAGTGTTTTATGAATTAGATATAATAGAAGAGAAATGAATGGTAATAGTGAGAGTATAATATATAGAAGGTTATTGTCGAATCCACACGATGGATATAAAAAAAGAGCATACATAAAAAGTATGCTCAAAAGAAAGATAGGTTTTATGAGTGGATAATCTCCATACGATAATATATGCGTGTTTAATGAAAACGTGTAAAAAATCAATAAATTATCAATGGAATATCATGAAATGAGTAATTTTAGTTTAGGGATGTAGTTGTTTTCTTTCGAAATAATCTAGGTAACAAAGTTGTGAAAATCGTGCATGATGGGGACTAACAATGGGATAATGATCGTACTTCAGTTACATATTTCTTAAAATTTGGATATTGCGTGATAGTTTGGCATTTAGGGGTGAGTAGTTGATTAATTATAGAAACATTTGTAATTACTTCGTTACAAGGACCGAAAAATGTAACTTTTAGTTTTGAATTCGGTGGAACTTTGAACACGATAGGTTCTTTTTTCATGAAATCAGCTCCTAATATTCCACATTATATGTGCTTCACCTTTTGATTTAAATGATTATTAAGGTGTATTTATATAATATGGAATCTTTGTTAAGTTGATTATAATATAGAACCTCATTGTCGTATAAGTACATAAACATGTGGGGAAAAGCGGAGAATACTCTATGAAATGTATAATTAATATAATATGAAAAATGATTTAATTATCTAGTGCATTTTATGTCCTGATACATATTACGGTAGTAAGAATAGTATGAGGAGGTAATAAAAGAATGCAAGAAAATGTACAAGCTCAGCCACAGCTTTCACCACCGTGGATCACATATTTTAATGAACTAAGAAATTCAATTGGTGCTGATCCAACAGTTACAGTGGGGCCACTTATTCCGGTTGGCGGGAATTATATTATTTTAGTGCATGCGTTAAGTAATGAAAAAGCGAGAGCATTAGCAACGCTTCTAAAATCTTCTGTACAATTTGGAAATGTAAGTGTAATGGTTATTGTAACGAATAATGAAAATGAAATTGTAAATCCATTTCCTTGTCCACTAGATGCATTTGAAATTGCGCGTTTATTTCAAGTAGCGTTAGAGAATAATCCTTATTTTGAACAAGTTGTGGTACAACCTCAGTTCCCTGGTGGAGTGAATGTTGTATTTCCAGTTTTTAAAGCGGAAGTGATCCAATTTTTTAATGATGATATTTCAAATCTATGTCAAACGTTTACAGGTGTTGCTGCAAATGTGTTTCGTGATGTAATGCAGGATGATGTTTGTGATATCCCAATTTTATTTTCCACAAGTTGCGTTATGAGCAGTGAAAATCCACAATTACAAAATACAGATTTAGAACCAAAGTTATTTTATTAAGATGCAAAAAGACATTTTCAAAAATCGGAAATGTCTTTTTTTATGTATTAATATTATTTTGTACCAAAATTTATCGGCTGGAAATCAGTGGTAAAATGTAAAGTAATTATAGTTTTACTCAATTTTAAATAGGCTGGATAGCGTATGGAATTGTTGATTACAGATAGAAATGAAATAAACAATGAGTGTTAGGCTAGACTATTATAAAAAGATAGTTCACATATAGGGGTTTTCTACGTACAAGCAAATAAACATAGGACATATAGAAGATTTTTTATTATCAACAGAAAAATCATTTTAAATAAATTGATATTTTCACGCCTAATTATATGAGTTAGAGGAGAGATTGAAAGAAGTAGTTTTAAAGATTATATATTTCGAAAAATAAAGATTTCTTCTTATTTATATTATAGATAGATAGTAATAGGTATATGTGGATTACGCTAAAACAAGCTTTGAATATGATAATAAAAAGGAGTTGAATTGTAATGGGTTATATTGTTGATATTTCAAAGTGGAATGGAACTATTAATTGGGAAATTGCAGCGCCTCAACTAGATTTAGTTATTGCTAGAGTGCAAGATGGTTCAAATACGGTGGATTTTATGTATCAAAACTATGTGAATGCAATGAAGAAGCATAGTGTTCCGTTTGGTAATTATGCATTTTGTCGTTTTATTTCTATTGCAGATGCAAAGAAAGAGGCACAAGATTTTTGGAATCGTGGCGATAAGTCTGCTGCGTTTTGGGTGGCGGATGTTGAAGTACAAACGATGGTAGATATGCAAGGCGGGACACAAGTATTTATAGATGAATTACGTCGTTTAGGTGCGAAAAAAGTAGGTTTATATGTTGGGCATCACACGTATGTATCGTTTGGAGCGCGTAATATTGATGCTGATTTTGTATGGATTCCTCGTTATGGAGGGAATAAGCCGGCGTATCCGTGTGATATTTGGCAATATACGGATTCGGGGAATGTTCCTGGGATCGGGAAATGTGATTTGAATCAATTAATAGGAAATAAGTCACTTTCCTGGTTTATAGATTCGAATCAAGAAAATCAATCTAATGTAGTGGATTTGCAGCAATCAAGTGGTATTGGTATTGCAGTTTCAAAATATCCTGATGGATACAGCATAAATTTATATGAAAATCCTGTGAACCCCCAGTATACAGGTGCAATCACTAAGAAAATCCCGTATTTAATTTTAAACAGTTATTGGGGAGGCGGCGATAAAGATATGATTTGCTTAGGGAATGATAAGCAGTGGGTATATTTAAAACATTTTGATGTGAGATGGTATTATGCTTCTTCAAAATATCCTGTTGGGTACGGAGTGAATTATTATGGAGAGCCTGAATGTATTAATTATAAAGGAAATATAGATGGATCAACATCTTACCGTGTGTGGGGAAGAGTAAAAAATGCGGTAGATATCGGACAAAGTAGTTGGATACCGGAAAAACATTTAATCATTAAGTAACCTTAGTCGTTAAATGTTTTTGAGGCATTCGTAAAGAGTCTTCTCATTAATAAATAGTGAGAAGATTTTTCATATTTGTGTATAAAAAATATGATACATATTTGATTCAAATGAAATGAATTACATATGGAAAACACACTGTTTTCACAATAGCGGTGTATAGTTACGTTGCATAATAATAAAAGTGAGGTATTTGAATTGAAAAAGAAAAAGCTATTTTTAGGAACAATTATTTCATGCGTGGTACTCGCATTATCTGCATGTGGTTCCTCAGACAACGTAGTAACATCAAAAGTAGGAAATGTTACAGAGAAAGAGCTAAGTAAAGAATTAAAACAAAAATATGGAGAAAGTACATTATACCAAATGGTATTAAGTAAGGCGCTGCTAGATAAATATAAAGTTTCAGATGAGGAAGCAACAAAACAAGTAAAAGAAGCAAAAGATAAAATGGGTGACAATTTTAAAGAGACTTTAGAAAAACTTGGGTTAAAAAACGAAGATGAATTAAAAGAAAAAATGAAACCAGAAATTGCATTTGAAAAAGCGATTAAAGCGACTGTCACAGAAAAAGATGTAACAGATAACTATAAACCAGAAATGAAGGTAAGTCATATTTTAGTAAAAGATGAAAAAACCGCTAAAGAAGTAAAAGAGAAAGTGAATAATGGTGAAGATTTTGCCGCTTTAGCAAAGCAGTACTCAGAAGATACTGGTTCAAAGGAACAGGGCGGGGAAGTAGCTGGTTTTGGCCCTGGGCAAACTGTTAAAGAATTTGAGGAAGCTGCGTATAAATTAAATGCAGGACAAGTAAGTGAACCAGTTAAAACATCTTACGGTTACCATATTATTAAAGTGACCGATAAAAAAGAGTTGAAACCATTTGAAGAAGTGAAGGATAAGATCCGTAAAGATTTAGAACAACAAAGATTACAAGATACGACAGGTAAATGGAAACAGCAAGTAGTCAATGATTTATTAAAAGATGCTGATATTAAGGTGAATGATAAAGAATATAAAGAGACATTTAAATTTCTAGAAAAGAAATAATACGGATAGAAAAAACAGAAATGTAGCATTTTGCTAGACTTCTGTTTTTTGTTTTTTTGAAAAAAGAATACAGACTTCTTCGGTAAACACAATCATACTAGAATGATTCGGATAAGTAAAAAACAAAAAACTAAATAAAATAAAATTTCGCATCTTCATATGAAATTTTTAAAGGTAAGACTCTAGAAGTATTATGTAACTTTAATTAGAAAAGGGAACTCATATTGAGTTCCCTTTTCTAATTAGTGTGTGTGTTATAAAAAAGATAGTAAGACAATATAATATTACATTTAAATATTAAGAATTACAATGGAAAATTGTAGGAAAATGAAATAGGAAATAATAATCGTTTTAAAAAATGTTGATATAGTAATGTTTTGATTATTTTATTACATATAAATTAAGTATATAAATTTTTATAGTGGATCAACATAATTTGAAGAATAGTACATATAATATTTTTGAATAAACATTTGCAATATTATAGGAAGTGAAAAGTTGAGCATTCTATTAAAAAGGATGTTCTTTTTGTTATGAATATTTCTAAATGTATTATTTATTAGATGAATAAATGAAAGTGGGGGAGAATATATGAAAGTGATTTTTCAAAGAGAAGACGGAGGGAAAGTTTTTGAATCGAATGATGAAAATATAAGTGATTTATTAGCTATATTAAAAGAAACGAAAGGGATTAAAATTGGGATGGTTGAGTATGAAGTGTTAAAATATGAAATAGAGTATTTTCGTCATCCGAAAAGAGGAGAAACGGAGAGAGAGTTACATATAACCATACATCCTAAATATATGTAATGAATGGTAGCGATATCAAACTATTATGAAAGCAAAGGAGTATTTGATATTGTAATATGATATGTACGAAAAGAGAGTGTGGAAATCGCCCTCTTTTCACAGAAAACCTATAAGGAATAAATTGAGTTACATTATAAATTTCTTAAATTTTGTGAGTTCGTTCATTATAATGTATGTTTGCGTTTAATAATGGTTCATGCAAAAAAATAAAGCTTTGTAGTGTAGGCAGGGATATTATATTCAATTAAAAAAATATAATATTGTAGTTTGTTGACGAATAATAAATGAAACTTTCATTTCAAAAAAAAGCTAGTCAAGATAAAAAATAAACTTGAATAACGTATTAGAAAAAACGATTTCACTTTATGTGAAATCGTTTTTTTATTCGCTATATGTATTTCAATGTGTAGAGAGTAAAAAGTTTGTTTTAAGGGAAAATAAACTATAGATAAAGTTCAATGTTTCAAATTACATTTTGTAAAAAAAATATACATATGCCTCTTCTCAAAAGAACGTAGGTTCGTGTATAAATAGAACAAATGTTCCTTGGAGTGTAGACATTATACAATTTAGAAATAAATACGAGCTTAGTAATTACTAAAAATGATGGAGTAACAGTATGTGTGAAATAGAGTGGATAAATGATCAAGGAGATAAAGAAATGAATCATGTAAAGAGGCAGAAAGAAGAAAGAGAGTGGGTTCCATTTACAGTAATGTCGGAACAATTGTTAAGTATGAGAAAGGTTATTGGTGAGAAATTAAAAGTGCAAAGGCCGATAGTAACAAATGAAGAAAAAGAAAGAATTTCTGATAAATTGCTAACGGCATTATTGTCTGAGCAAGAAATATTGGTGACATATTTTGAAGATGGCTACATACTTACAAGTTATATGACAGTCGTTCATATAGACCCGGTAAGGCAGATTATAATGTGCACAGACGCATTTTATAAAACTCACGTAATGAGTTTTATAGATGTAATTGAAATAATGTAATAGAAGCTGAACTTTAATATCCAGCTTCTATTATTTCTGATAGATGGAAGAAATAATGCGAAATAGCAGCTAGCTTCATGCTAACTGCTAAGCCCCAGGGAAAGGGAGAAAAAGATAGGGTACTCCAACATTCAATAATAGCTGTGAAACAGCCTGATTATAGTATAGACAAATTTAAAATTCCTATACAGAAAGATGAAAAATAGGGTTAGGCTGTACCCACTTGATTTTGATCTGCAAGGTCCGAATCAAACGTATTAGTCGCACTAACACCGTTAAAAGTATTAACAACAAAACCAACGTTTGATGCGCCAGATCCATTGTAAGCTTTCGTATTTTCTTTCGGAGAAACGTTGTAGAAATCACCTAAGTTAAATGATCCGTTACTATTTTGTACAACTAAATTCCCTACAACTGAGGGCATAATTTTCACCTGCTTTATAATGAATTGTTAACATTACTATATGGGAGTAAAGTCCAAATGGTTCATGTAACAAAAATTGTGGAATAGTAAAACGTTTCAAGCGTGGCTTTCAATAAAAGTGTGTTAAACTTAATATGAGTTGGATAATAAAAAAGAAATAATTTGTATAATTAATATATACGAAAACAAAGGAGGCAAAATGTTATGAATAACGTTATAAAAAAAGTAGATTTATCAGATGCAAAATCAAGTAATCTTGTTGCGCTTATTTATAGCAATGAAGTTATATTGATTGAAAACGCATTTTGTCCAAATGAAATAAAATTAAAGTTTAATGAGATTGCAATTTTATCTGCAATTAAAACAGCTCATATTGCAAAAGTGTCCATCAGAAAAGAACTTGAAGCGCTTTTTCATGATACAGGAGTATTACTGGTGAAACAAAGTGCTGAAGTTGGTAGCAGTCAATCTATAACAATGCATTTTGAGCAATTCAAAAAATTACAATATGAAATTGAGCTTTTAAATAAAAGTATGTAATCAGGCTAGTTGAAGATTTTTTCACAAAAGTGGACTGTGTTATGTTGAAAAGTGGATTGGAAATTATTTGGATGAATCGCACTATAAACATAAATATAGTTTTATGAAAATGCAGGGTAATGAGGATTTTCAAGCTGGTAAATTAGGTACAGTTTATATGTATCAATGTAAAAATGCGGGAAAGAAAAGTTGCAATTTAAAAATTAATAATGAAATAAACAACGAATTTTTAAATATGTAAACGGGAGTAACCATTATGGTTACTCTTTTGTTTATGTGTGCAATATTAAAAATACTTCTAAAGTATGAAGTGTTTTTAATACTTTAGTAAATAGATAAATGAAGGTTAAAGGAGTAAAATATGGTAAAGGGAGGCGAGGGATTGAAGCGAAATGACATTAGGAAACTCGTAATTATTACAGGAGTGACGCAAGGATTAGGACGCGCGATGGTTGATCGATTTCATGAATTGGGATGGAACATATGTGGATGTGGACGTTCAAAAGATAAAATTGAAGAACTAAAAAAACAATACGGTAATACACATGATTTTCAAATAATTGATGTTTCAGATTCGCAGCAAGTTAGTAGTTGGGCAAATGATACCCTTACTAAATATCGGGCTCCCGACTTGTTAATAAATAATGCATCAATTGTGAATCAAAATGCACCAATTTGGAAAGTTACCGCTGGGGAATTTGAAAATGTAATGAATGTAAACGTGAATGGTGTAGTAAATGTAATAAGAGCATTTGTCCCAGCAATGGTAGATAGAAAAGAAGGAATTATTATTAATATGAGTTCTAGTTGGGGAAGAGAAGCTGAGGCAGATCTTGCACCATACTGTGCCTCGAAGTTTGCAATTGAAGGTATCACGAAATCTATGGCACTGGAATTGCCTGATGGTGTGGCTGTAGTTGCTTTAGATCCTGGCGGTGGTATTAGCACTCCAATGCTGCATTCATGTGCACCACAGTATGTTAATGAATCACCCACACCTGAAATGTGGTCACATAATGCGATTCGATATATATTGAATATAACAATAGATAAAAATGGAGATTCATTGACATGCCCAGCATGTGTTTAAAAATAAGTATCTATTACTCAATGTAATTTCAGTGATATACGTTTTGGCTAAAAAAGTACCTTTAAGGTACTTTTTGTATTAGTAACACATTATAGAATGCACAAAATTACATATGGAAAATAAAATATTTGATTAAGAGTGACTTTTGGTTATTTCGAAAGCACGAGAAAATATCAAAATAGGTGATGAAAATGAATCCAAGCAGTTTAAAAGTGACAGGAGCATGGTATCAAGTAGGAGGAAATCTTACAGCTGCTATTGGAACGACAAGAGGATTTATTGGGGAAGAGAAAATTGAATCGGACCTTGTTATTATAGGAAGCTCATTACAAGCCTTCGGGTATATTTTACAAATTATAGCGAGTAATTATACCAAAGATGAAGATGAAGAAGTAGAAAATCGAAATATATGTTTGCAGAATGAAAGTGAAACACTGGATAAAATGGGAATTGAGTTATTGGCATTAGGGAATATATCAAATGTAATAGGAACATATTTTAATAAAAATGAACAATTAACAGAGAATGATTATCTTATCATTGTCGGGAACAGTTTACAATCGATTGGTGCTTTTTTAGGAGTAGAAGCAGCTTTGATTGAGATGAAAGTAATACAGCGAATCATTGTACTAGGCAATTCTATGCAAAGCTTAGGGGCCGGACTACAAGCGTATCAAGGCATAATTAATTTATCGAAGGATGAAGTAGAAAACGAAGATCGTATTCTTGATAAGAAGGATGAGAGGATAATAGCACTGATTGGTATTTGGATACAGGCAATAGGAACGGTAATTTCTGCGATTGGATTAACTGCAGTAGAGAAAGGGAAAAGTTTTGAAAATAATAAGGATTTTAAAATGCTCATTGAAAGAGCGGATGTAAAATGTAATTAAATAGGTAGGAAGAGTTTGGTCTAGTAGGTTTTTTTGCATATGGATAGAATATATATTATAGAAGAAATGTTATAATTGCTTAATTGAAATTTGTGTAACTTCAAAATCAAAGAGTGTGCTTGCATATGAAAAGAAGTGTTATAAAAAATCCAAAATAAGGAGTTTTCAAGAGATGATGTACTTATTGGCAATTCTACTTCCACCTGTAGCTGTATTATTTTGCGGAAAGCCATTTCAAGCAATAATTAATTTCATATTAACTTTAATATTTTGGGTTCCAGGCGTCATACACGCGATTTTAGTCGTACATGATAAAAAGGCGGATCGGCGAGTGAGAAAACAAATTCAAGCATATGATGAAATTAATAAGAGGAATAGAAGATAATTCGTCTGTGAAAATAGTATAAAAAGAAAGGGGGATTAACCTCCTTTCTTTTTATTTGGTGCTTAAGTTTAAATTTTAGTGTAGCGGAAAGAATTTTTAATGTAAGTTTTATGGTAATAACTTTTAGATTGTGCATTTAATAAACCATTGTAAATGCTTTCAGGTACATTAAAGAAATCATACATGCCATTTTTGAATTGGATTCGTAAAATCATAGAAAAGGGATTATAACCAACAGCAATCAAATTTTTTGATATAACAGGAGATAATTTCATAAGCATACAACTCCTTAATTTTATTTGTAAATTACTTTAGAAATGAGGATTAGGTTGTTGAAATATGAATATGTAAAGAAGCAGTAATACGGATAGCCAATATATTAAATCTTTGTTATACCTATTTATAAAGAAGTTCACACGAAGTTCATATCGATATGCTATTTTTATCTCACCTTTGATGAAATTAATAAGAAAATATTGACCATTTGAAAAAAAGGTATATTATTTATACGAGGTATTAAAATTTTATCTCTTCCATTTTATGCGTAATGGGGCAGCTTTATTTGAAGGAATAGAGGTAAAAAATAATTTGTTTAAGAGTATCTAAAATTTATAATCTGTGAATTAGGAAAATATTGAATGCTTCCGATGAACACACTTTCTAAATGTAAAGATATTTGGAAAGGTGGCCTCAATATTTTTAGTAAATCAACGGGAGAATTGAAAGGCAGGAGAAAGTAACATGTCAGAAAATTATCGTTCTCGAGAGGAGCGACGACAAGTTAAAAAGAAAAATCAGCCAGCTTCTAAAAAACAAAAACCAAAGGGTAAAACATCATTTTTCCGTAAGTTTTTAATTAGTTGTTTATTACTTGGTATTGTAGGTTTAGTGGCGGGGGTTGCTACCTTTTTTGTAATGATAAAGGATGCACCTAAACTTGAAAAAGCAAAACTTGTTAATCCGTTATCCTCAAAAATTTATGATAAAGATGGAAATTTGGTATATGAATACGGAAAAGAAAAGCGAACCAACGTTACGTATGATCAAATTCCTAAATTAGTAGAAAATGCTTTTTTAGCTGCGGAAGATGCACGTTTTTATGAGCATAGTGGTGTGGATTTCAAAGGTACTGCTCGTGCAGTTTTAGTTAGTTTAAAAGGAGATTACGGTTCGCAAGGCGGAAGTACAATAACGCAGCAAGTTATTAAAAACTACTTCTTATCAATGGATAAAACACCAAAGCGTAAGGCGCAAGAAGTGTATTTAGCTTATAAGCTAGAACAACAGTATTCAAAACATGAAATATTAGAGATGTACTTAAACAAAATTAATTTAGGAAACCGCTCATACGGAATCGCAACAGCAGCACAAAACTACTATAATAAAGAATTAAAAGACTTAACATTACCAGAAGTTGCGATGCTTGCAGGTTTACCGAAAGCACCAAATAATTACGACCCGTCGAAACCACAAAATATTCAAAAGGCAACAGAAAGAAGAAATGTTGTACTAAAGTTAATGAATCGACATGGTTATATTACAAAAGCAGAAATGGAAGAAGCGTCGAAAGTACCAGTGGACAAAGGTGTTCAAAAGGCAGCTGAATTACAAGCGATGCCACATCCTGCATTTATGGATGCAGTTGTGAAAGAAGTTGAAAAAGAATTACCTGATGCTAATATTGGTTCTGATGGTTTAGAAATTTATACAACATTAGACAAAAAGGCACAAACATTGGCTGATAATATTTTAAATACAAATATTATTGATTATCCAAATGAGAAATTCCAAGGGGCTTTCACATTTATGGATACGAAAACAGGTGAAGTACGTGCTATAGGTAGTGGGCGTGGTGAAAATAAGGCTGTATTTAAAGGTCATAATATGGCAACTGAATTAGATCGCTCAGCAGGTTCAACAATGAAACCGATCTTTGATTATGCTCCTGCAATTGAATATTTAAAATGGGCTACTTATCATCAAGTCGATGACTCGCCATTTAAGTATACTGGTGGTCAAGATGTCAGAAACTCAGATAGAGGGTATTTAGGACAAATTACAATGCGTGAAGCATTAAAATTATCACGTAATGTTCCAGCTATTAAAACTGCAAAAGAAGTAGGAATAACTAAATCAAAAGCTTTCTCTGAAAAGTTAGGTATTACATTTAATGCACCACCGACAGAATCAA
The DNA here is from genome assembly GCF_016483245.1 of Bacillus cereus group sp. N31. Classification (NCBI taxonomy): domain Bacteria; kingdom Bacillati; phylum Bacillota; class Bacilli; order Caryophanales; family Bacillaceae; genus Bacillus; species Bacillus cereus group sp. N31. The sequence goes on from NZ_JAEHCH010000008.1 coordinate 132,037, forward strand.
CAGCGATTGGTACAAATGAAGTATCGCCAACTGAGATGGCAGGTGCGTATGCTGCATTTGGTAATGACGGTAAATATACGAAGCCGCATTTTGTTAAAAAAGTGGTTTATCCAGATGGTAAATCGAAAAGTTTTGAGCAAAAGTCAAAACGAGTGATGGAAGATTATACAGCTTATATGATTACAGATATGCTTCGTTCCGTCGTAACATCTGGTACTGGTACAGCTGCTAATATAAGTTCTTTAGATGTAGCTGGTAAAACAGGAACAACGAACTATTCTTCGGAAAAAGCAGCGCAATATAAATTACCAGACAGTGCGACTCGTGATAGCTGGTTTGCAGGATATACACCGCAGTATACGATGGCAGTATGGACTGGTTATATGAAAGATAGTAAAGACGATTATATTAGTAGTAAAAATACGAAAATTGCACAGTTGATCTTTAAAGAAATGATGAGCGAGATGGCTACTGATAAATCACAATTTAAGATGCCAAGTAGTGTTGTGAAAGAAGGTAATGAATTACGTATAAAAGGTGAGAAACGTGATTCTTCACCAAATACGAGCGTACCGAATACAACTGAACAGCCGAAACAAGATCAGCAGCAAAAAACTGAAGAAGAGAAAAAGCAAGAAGAACTTAAGAAACAGGAAGAATTAAAGAAACAAGAAGAACAAAAGAAACAAGATGACCTTAAGAAGCAACAAGAAGAACAAAAGAAACAAGATGACCTTAAGAAGCAAGAAGAACAAAAGAAAGAAAATGAACAAAATAATGGAAATGGTCAAGGAAATACAACGCCTCCAAACAACGGAGGAGGCGGGAACACAACGCCGCCGAACAACGGAGGAGGCGGGAACACAACGCCGCCGAATAACGGAGGGGGCGGGAACACAACGCCGCCGAATAACGGGGGAGGCGGGAACACAACACCGCCGAATAACGGGGGAGGTCAAGGGAATCCAACCCCACCAGTGACAACTCCACCGAATAATGGGGGGAATGCAGGAGAAGTCCCTGCTAATACTGGCCAATAAGAAAAGTTAATAAAAAGCAATTAAAAAGGTCGAATTTCTTACATAAGGAATTCGACTTTTTTATGTTGAAAAGGGATTGGAAGTAAATATAGGAGCTATGCAATGATGCTATTTAAATGTTAAACGTACCATAGAAATTTTGAAAATAAATGGATGGAAAATGATAAAAGACTTGAGTCGGGGGTAATGGAACATAACTGGGGTTATAAAAGGTAGTGCTACTTGGGTGTGTACCGTGATGCCAAAATGAGGGAGTAACTTGACCGGGAACTTGATATTGTTGCCAAGTTGCGGGAAGTTCAATGCCAACATCAGAGCTAGCTGTATGGACGGCGGGCACATGTATTCCGGGAGTTGAAGGAACCACGGCAGTTACTCTTGATAATACCCACATAAAAATAATCACTCCTAAGTTGAGATAATAAAATAGTATATTCTCTTAACACGTATAAAGGTACAAATACATAGGACTTTCGGTTAAAGCATACGTACAAAGTCGTACGACCAATCAATGCTGAGAGTGGACTATTTAATATGAAAAGATACGTCTTTTTGCTGAGGGAAAAGAGACAGAGAAAATGTACAATGGGAGTGTTAATCGTAAATTTCACGTGTTTATGGGGTGTTTTTATGGAACGATTATGGACGAAGTCATTTATTCAAATGTCTTTCGCGATGTTATTTTTATTTACAGGGTTTTATTTACTTGTTCCAACGCTTCCTCTATTCATTAAAGAGATTGGTGGAAATGAATCACAAGTTGGATTGATGATGGGAATGTTTACAATAGCTGCTGTTGTAATACGACCGATTATTGGAGGTATGTTAGATCAATATGGTAGAAGGTCTTTTATTATTTTCGGACTCATCCTTTTTGGGCTAACGATGTATTCCTATAATTTAGCATCGACTATAGTCCTTTTAGCAGTTTTACGCGTTATTCACGGAGTGACATGGGCCGTTTCTACAACAGCTGTTGGAACTGCGATAACTGATATTATTCCAGATTCACGCCGTGGAGAAGGTATGGGCTGGTACGGGATGGCTATGACAATTGCAATGGCAATCGGACCGATGATTGGATTATGGGTAGTACAATATTATTCATTTCATGGTCTATTCCTTTTAGCAACTCTTTTATCTTTCATGGCAGTTATATTATCGTTAATAACGAAAATGTCATTCACGCCACAAAAGGAAAAAGGGAAAATTCAACTATTTGAAAAATCCGTTTTATCAATTACGGTTGTTGTTTTCTTTTTATCATTTGCATATGGTGGCATTACAACGTTTTTACCGTTATTCGCTTCTTCAATTAATGTGAATCCTGGGATGTTCTTTCTTGTATATGCAATTGCATTAACAATTGTAAGACCGATTTCAGGTAAATTATTAGATAAATATGGAGAAGTATTCATCATACTTCCAGCACTATGTATTACTATTTTAGCTATAGTTGTATTAACGATGGCAAATGGTTTGACGGGCATCATTATTGCAGCGACATTATACGGTGTGGGATTTGGCTCAGCACAGCCAGCTTTACAAGCGGCGATGCTTACAATTGTTGATCCTAGTAAAAGAGGAGTTGCTAACGCTTCGTTTTTTACAGCATTTGATTTAGGTATCGGATTAGGTGCAATTTTACTTGGATTTGTGTCACAAATTTTTGGCTATCGTATTTTATTTACAGCAAGCTCTGTTTCAGCTGTAATAGCTTTACTTGTTTTTGGTATGTTTGTAAGACAAAAGTTAAGTGAAAAAGAATTAAGCCGAGAGGGATAAAATTGAATATTATCGTTGAAAACGAAGCTGTAAAATGGTTTAAAGAAGAATTATGAATCAATCGCAATGAATGTATTCGATTTGTCATAAGATATGGTGGAAACAGTTCAATTCAGCCCGGATATTCTTTAGGGATTGTTTCTGAGAAACCAGATGGGGAAATAGTGTCAGTGAAGAAAGATGGTATTCTATTTTTGTAGATTTTGATGATCTTTGGTACTTTCAAAACTATGATTTAGTTGTAAGTTATCATAAAGAAACAGAAGAAATTTAATTTAATTATGTAAAATAATAACTTTATTAAAAATGAATAAGTTTTATATAAGAATTATATTTAGAGGATAGTGAAATAAATATCATATAGAAACGAGCTGTACATGTGTGCAACTCGTTTTTTCTATTTTGTAATAAAATTCGGAAAAAAGATATGTTTGATGGGATTATATGGTTTATCTCTATATTTTGTTTTAAAAAGAAATGTAAAGAAGTCTGTCCTTTCTTTGAAAAATATGAAAATTATTTTCAAAAAATTGTATTGTTACATCAATAAAAGTATAGGAAACTTATCATTATAAAATAAATTGAAATCTTCTAAAAACTCTGATACATTGAAATAGAAATGTAGTTCTAAAGTATTGTAAAGGCTTACAGTTATGTGCACGAAGATCTATTAGGATTGGAGGAAATAATAATGAAAGCTGAAGAAAAATTTTCCCCGGGATTAGATGGTGTAGTAGCAGCGGAGACGAAAATCTCGTTTCTTGACACAGTAAAAGGTGAAATTGTAATTCAAGGGTATGATTTAATCGAACTCTCAAAAACAAAAGAGTATTTAGACATTGTGCACCTTTTATTAGAAGAACATCTACCGAATGAGGATGAAAAAGAAACACTTGAAAAGAAATTAAAAGAAGAATATGCAGTGCCAGAAGGGGTATTCAACGTTCTAAAGGCGTTGCCTAAAGAAACGCATCCTATGGATGGCTTGCGTACAGGTGTGTCTGCATTAGCTGGTTATGATAATGATATTGAAAATCGCTCGTTAGAAGTAAACAAAGATCGAGGTTATAAGCTTTTAAGTAAAGTACCAAATATTGTAGCAAATAGCTATCATATTTTAAATAATGAGGAGCCAATTGAGCCTCTTCAGGAATTGTCATATAGTGCGAATTTCTTCTATATGTTAACTGGTAAGAAACCGACTGAACTTGAGGAGAAGATCTTTGATCGTTCCCTTGTTTTATATAGTGAACATGAAATGCCAAACTCTACATTTACAGCGCGTGTAATTGCGTCAACACAATCAGATTTATACGGTGCTCTAACTGGTGCGGTTGCATCTTTAAAGGGAAGCTTACACGGCGGTGCGAATGAAGCTGTTATGTACATGCTTTTAGAGGCTGGCAATGTTGAGAAGTTTGAAGAGTTATTACAGAAAAAACTATATAACAAAGAAAAAATTATGGGCTTTGGACACCGTGTTTATATGAAGAAAATGGATCCAAGAGCACTTATGATGAAGGAAGCTTTAAAACAGCTATGTGATGTAAAAGGTGATTATACACTATATGAAATGTGTGAAGCTGGAGAGAAAATCATGGAGAAGGAAAAAGGCATTTATCCGAATCTTGATTATTATGCAGCACCTGTATATTGGATGCTTGGTATCCCAATTCAACTGTACACACCAATCTTCTTTAGCTCTAGAACAGTAGGACTATGTGCGCACGTTATTGAGCAACATGCAAATAATCGCTTGTTCCGTCCACGTGTAAATTATGTTGGCGAGCGACATGTACTTAGTAAATAAGAACAACTGGGGAGTTGTTAGCGCCGCCCGCCAGATGGGTGTTTGACAGACACCCATCATTAATAATAACGAATTTTCGACAGAAAGGGAAGAATAGCATGATTAAAACAAATGAAATTAAACAAAAAGATGCATTATTAGAAGAAATTACGGATTATGTATTAAATAAAGAGGTTACTAGTGCAGAAGCATTTAGTACTGCTCGCTACGTATTATTAGATACACTTGGATGCGGAATTTTAGCACTGCAATATCCAGAGTGTACGAAATTATTAGGTCCAGTTGTACCAGGAACGGTTGTGCCAAACGGTACACGTGTACCAGGAACGTCTTATGTACTAGATCCAGTAAAAGGTGCATTCAATATTGGATGTATGATCCGTTGGTTAGACTATAACGATACTTGGCTTGCAGCAGAATGGGGACATCCATCTGATAACTTAGGCGGAATTTTAGCAGTTGCAGATTATATTAGCCGTGTTCGTATTTCAGAAGGAAAAGAACCATTAAAAGTACATGAAGTGCTAGAAATGATGATTAAAGCACATGAAATTCAAGGTGTACTTGCTTTAGAAAACAGCTTAAACCGCGTTGGTCTTGACCACGTATTATATGTAAAAGTAGCAACAACTGCAGTAGTTGCGAAAATGCTTGGTGGAACACGTGAAGAAATCTTTAATGCATTATCACATGCGTGGATTGATAACTCTAGTCTTCGTACATATCGACATGCTCCAAATACTGGATCACGTAAATCATGGGCAGCAGGTGATGCGACGAGTCGCGGTGTTCATCTTGCAATGACTGCTCTAAAAGGTGAAATGGGTTATCCAACAGCATTATCTGCGCCAGGATGGGGATTCCAAGATGTATTATTTAACAAACAAGAATTAAAATTAGCTAGACCACTAGAGTCTTATGTAATGGAAAATGTATTATTTAAAGTATCATATCCAGCAGAATTCCATGCACAAACAGCTGCAGAATGTGCAGTGAAATTACATCCGGAAATTAAAGAAAGATTAGATGAAATTGATCGTATTACAATTACAACTCATGAATCAGCAATTCGTATTATCGATAAAGAAGGTCCATTAAATAACCCAGCTGATCGTGATCATTGTTTACAATACATTACGGCAATTGGTTTATTAAAAGGAGATATCGTAGCGGACGATTATGAGGATGTAGTAGCAAATGATCCACGTGTAGATGAATTACGTAATAAGATGGTTGTTGTTGAAAACAAACAGTACAGTTTAGATTATCTTGACCCGAACAAGCGCTCAATCGCCAACGCTGTTCAAGTTCATTTTAAAGATGGTACTGTAACAGAAAACGTGGAATGTGAATACCCACTTGGTCACCGTTTCCGTAGAGACGAAGCGATTCCAAAAGTTGTTCAAAAATTCACTGCAAATATGGCAGGTCATTATTCTAGTAAGCAACAAGAACAAATTCATGAAGTTTGTTTAAATGAAGAAAAACTAGAAAATATGAATGTAAACGAATTTGTAGATCTATTCTTAATTTAATAATAGGGGGAATTTAGAATGGCTTGGGTTGTGAATAAACAGTCAACACAAGAGGAGCTTGCGAATGGCTTCCGAGCTTTAGTAGAAGCAAATGAAATTTTGCAAATTCCAGGTGCTCATGATGCAATGGCCGCTCTTGTTGCAAAAAATACAGGTTTTTCAGCTCTTTATTTATCGGGAGCTGCTTACACTGCAAGTAAAGGTCTGCCAGATTTAGGTATCGTGACATCTACTGAAGTAGCTGAAAGAGCAAGAGATCTAGTTAGAGCTACAGATTTACCAGTTCTTGTTGATATTGATACAGGATTTGGTGGAGTACTAAACGTAGCGAGAACAGCTGTAGAAATGGTAGAGGCAAAAGTAGCGGCTGTTCAAATTGAAGATCAACAATTACCGAAGAAATGTGGACATTTAAATGGTAAGAAACTTGTTACGACAGAAGAATTAGTTCAAAAAATTAAAGCGATTAAAGAAGTTGCGCCAAGCTTATATATTGTTGCACGCACAGATGCTCGCGGTGTAGAAGGACTAGATGCTGCGATTGAAAGAGCGAATGCATATGTTAAAGCAGGTGCAGACGCAATTTTCCCAGAAGCGCTTCAATCGGAAGAAGAATTCCGTTTATTTACTAGCAAAGTGAATGCACCTTTACTAGCAAATATGACTGAGTTTGGGAAAACACCATATTATAGTGCTGAGGAATTTGCGAATATGGGCTTCCAAATGGTGATTTATCCAGTAACGTCGCTTCGAGTTGCTGCAAAAGCATATGAGAATGTATTCACGCTAATTAAAGAGACTGGTTCTCAAAAAGATGCACTTTCAAATATGCAAACGAGAAGCGAGCTATATGAGACAATTTCATATCATGACTTTGAAGAATTAGATACTGGGATTGCAAAAACAGTATTATCAGAAGATCAATAGATAAAACAACTAGGGCGATGAGAATACATCTTTGGCAAAATGAACTGCTTGATGTGAAAATTCATCGCCTTTTGTTTTCAATAATAAGATATTCCACTCATCGTAGACGAGCATACGCAAAAAGCAATGAAGGTCGAAATGATAGGGGGATTCAGATGGAGAAAACGAAGTTACCTTGGGATGAATTTTTTTCAATCAATAAAGATGTGAACAATACTTTCTTTACACCAGAAGATTTTTCAGGGGATGAAGACTTAATCGCAAAAACGACAGAACAATTCGTTAAACAGGAAATTGTTCCACAAATTGAAAACATTGAAAAACATAACTATAAAGTTTCTCGTCAATTATTTGAGAAAGCTGGGGAACTTGGATTATTAGGCATTGAGGTACCAGAAGATTATGGCGGGTTCGAGTTAGGAAAGGCTGTCTCAGGTCTTGTAGCAGAGAAGATGGGTTACGCTGGTGCATTTAGCGTTTCTTTTAATATACACGCTGGTGTCGGTACATTGCCTTACATATATTACGGAACGAAAGAACAGAAAGAAAAATATTTACCAAAAATCGCATCGGGAGAATGGATTGGGGCTTATGCTCTAACTGAGCCAAATGCTGGTTCTGATGCATTAAGTGCAAAAACAAGCGCAATTTTGAATGAAGAGGGTACAGCTTGGAAGTTGAATGGTGAGAAGCAGTGGATTACAAATGCTCATATGGCAGATGTATACGTTGTTTTTGCGAAGACAAATAAAGGAATGACAGCGTTTATTGTCGAAAGAACATGTGAAGGTGTATCTATTGGATTAGAAGAAAAGAAAATGGGGATTAAAGGTTCTTCAACAGCGACGCTTATTTTAGAAGATGTAGTTATCCCTGCTGAAAATGTGTTAGGGGAAGTTGGGAAAGGGCATCACGTAGCCCTTAATATTCTTAACTTTGCTAGACTAAAACTTGCTTTTGGAAATATTGGAACAGCAAAACAAGCAATTGGTTTGTCAGTTCAATATGGAAAAGAGCGAAAACAGTTCCAAACGGAATTAGTAGACTTTACGATGATACAAGAGAAAATTGCAAATATGATCATTACAACATATGGAGCAGAAAGTGCAGCTTATCGTACAGCAGGTGTAATTGATGACGCAATTCATGAGAGTGATGAGGACCTTATGAAAAAAATGTCCCAATTTGCAATTGAATGTGCACTGAATAAAGTGAACGCTTCTGAAATACTTGCTTATATCGTAGATGAAGCTGTACAAATTCATGGCGGTTACGGTTATATGCAAGAATACGAAGTAGAACGATTATATCGTGATGCTAGAATTAGTCGTATTTTTGAAGGAACAAATGAAATTAATAGATTAACAGTTGCCAAAATGTTAATGAAGCAAATCGAACAAATAGAAGCTACTGAAGTAGAAATTGATATAGCAACTGTAGAAAGAAACCATCGTTACATTTTATTAGCGAAAAAATTGTTGAAACAATCTTTGAAAACGCTCTCTAAAACTCCAGGATTAAAAATTGATCAAGAGCAAGAATATTCACGTGTAGTATCAAATATGTTGGCGGACGTGTACGTCATGGAATCAGCATTTTTACGTACGAGTAAAGCAATTAATAAAAATGGTGAAGAAAAAGAGCGTACAAAACAAATGATAACGGATGTTATTTGTGAGGAAGGCTATCGTAAAGTAGAAGAAGCGGCGATTTCTATACTTTCAGCGGCTGTCACAGAAGAACAAGATAGACACGTAATGTTAGCTGAAATCCGTCAATTATTAGTGCCTTTATACACGAACGTATTTACGAAAAAGAGAGAAATTGCGAAAGCTATTATAAATCGTGGGAAATATATTGTGTAAATAGGAGGAAAGCGATATGAAAAAGATTGGTTTTATCGGTTTAGGTAACATGGGCCTTCCGATGTCTAAAAATTTAGTTAAATCAAGTTACACAGTATATGGTGTGGACTTAAATAAAGAGGCTGAAGCTTCCTTTGAAAAAGAAGGAGGAATTATCGGCTTATCAATCTCAAAATTAGCAGAGACATGCGATGTGATTTTTACAAGTTTACCTTCACCTCGTGCTGTTGAAGCAGTATATTTTGGGGAAGAAGGATTATTTGAAAATAGCCACTCGAATGTCGTATTAATTGATACAAGTACTGTATCTCCACAATTAAACAAACAGTTAGAGGAGTCGGCGAAAGAAAAGAAAGTAGACTTTTTAGCCGCACCAGTTAGCGGTGGGGTAATTGGTGCAGAAAATCGTACATTAACGTTTATGGTAGGTGGATCAAAAGACGTATATGATAAAACTGAATCTATCATGGAAGTGTTAGGAGCAAATATTTTCCACGTAAGCGAGCAAATTGATAGTGGTACGACTGTTAAATTAATTAACAATCTATTAATTGGTTTCTATACAGCTGGTGTGAGTGAAGCTTTAACATTAGCGAAAAAGAGTAATATGGATTTAGATAAAATGTTTGATATTTTAAATGTAAGTTACGGTCAAAGTAGAATTTATGAGCGCAATTATAAAAGTTTCATTGCAGCAGAAAACTATGAGCCAGGATTTACTGTAAATCTATTAAAAAAAGATTTAGGCTTTGCAGTTGATTTAGCTAAGGAAAGTGAACTTCACTTACCTGTAAGTGAAATGTTATTAAATGTATATGAAGAAGCGAGTGAGGCAGGATATGGTGAAAACGATATGGCTGCTTTATATAAGAAAGTTAGCGAACAATTAATTTCTAATCAAAAATAAATCATAAAAAGGAGAGAATACAATGATTACAACTGAAATTAAACGAGTAAAAAATCATATTAATGGCGAGTGGGTAGAATCTACTGGTACAGAAGTAGAAGCGGTTCCGAATCCAGCGACTGGAAAAATCATTGCTTACGTTCCACTTTCTCCAAAAGAAGACGTTGAAAAGGCTGTTGAAGCGGCAAAAGCGGCATTTGAAACATGGTCTAAAGTACCTGTTCCGAATCGTTCAAGAAATCTATATAAATATTTACAGCTATTACAAGAAAATAAAGATGAGCTTGCAAAAATCATTACGTTAGAAAATGGTAAAACGCTAACAGATGCAACAGGTGAAGTACAACGTGGTATTGAAGCGGTAGAACTTGCAACATCAGCTCCAAATTTAATGATGGGACAAGCTCTTCCTAATATCGCAAGCGGAATTGATGGATCGATCTGGCGCTATCCAATTGGAGTTGTTGCGGGTATTACACCGTTTAACTTCCCAATGATGATTCCATTATGGATGTTCCCACTTGCAATTGCTTGCGGTAATACGTTCGTATTAAAAACATCTGAGAGAACGCCACTTTTAGCAGAGCGACTTGTAGAGTTATTCTATGAAGCTGGTTTTCCAAAAGGGGTATTAAATTTAGTACAAGGCGGAAAAGATGTTGTAAATAGCATTTTAGAAAATAAAGATATTCAAGCTGTTTCGTTCGTTGGTTCTGAGCCGGTAGCTCGTTACGTATATGAAACAGGTACGAAACATGGAAAACGTGTACAAGCGTTAGCAGGTGCGAAAAACCATGCGATTGTAATGCCAGATTGCAATCTTGAAAAAACGGTACAAGGTGTAATTGGATCTGCCTTCGCAAGTAGTGGAGAGCGCTGCATGGCATGTTCAGTAGTAGCAGTAGTAGATGAAATTGCTGATGAATTTATCGACGTACTAGTAGCAGAGACGAAAAAACTAAAAGTAGGTGACGGTTTCAACGAAGATAATTACGTTGGACCATTAATCCGTGAATCGCATAAAGAGCGTGTTTTAGGCTATATTAATAGCGGTGTAGGAGATGGAGCAACTTTATTAGTAGATGGTCGTAAAATTAATGAAGAAGTTGGAGAAGGTTACTTCGTTGGAGCAACAATCTTTGATGGCGTAAACCAAGAAATGAAAATTTGGCAAGATGAAATTTTCGCTCCAGTATTAAGTATTGTGAGAGTGAAAGATTTAGAAGAAGGTATTAAATTAACAAATCAATCTAAATTTGCAAATGGCGCGGTTATTTACACTTCAAATGGTAAACATGCACAAACGTTCCGTGATAATATCGATGCTGGTATGATCGGTGTAAACGTAAACGTTCCAGCACCAATGGCATTCTTCGCATTTGCAGGAAATAAAGCTTCCTTCTTTGGTGATTTAGGTACAAATGGTACAGATGGTGTTCAATTCTATACACGTAAAAAGGTTGTAACGGAGCGCTGGTTTTAATATAGAGTGAACAGCCAAATCAGTTGTTAAATGAAAACCACCACTATTAATAGTGGTGGTTTTCGTCTTGTTAATTATTTTTTTCAAAAGCTAGTTTAATACCAAAACCAATTAAGACGATTCCTGTTAAGCCTTGAATATAACGTTGCGTCTTCGGTTTCTTCATAAAAGCACTAATTTTATCAATTAAAAATATATAAAAGGCAAACCAAATGATTGTTAAAACGAGATAAGTAAGACCCATTACGAGAAGCTGAATAAATGTATTATGACTTGGATTTAAAAATTGTGGTAAAAAAGTTAAAAAGAAGACTGCAATTTTAGGGTTTAATAAATTCGTAAGAAACCCTTGGCGAAAACAAGAAGTATGTTCTTTATCATTATTTATAGATACATCATTTGTATTTACACCTTCTTTGTTTTTCACTGCTAATAGGGCTTTAATACCAATATAGATTAAATAAAGGGCCCCAACATATTTGAAAATAGAAAATAAAAGAGCTGACTTTACAATAAGTGCGGAAAGACCAATTACAGCAGCTAAAGTATGAATCAAAAGTGCAACACATGTACCGAATACTGTTTTAACACCGCCCATTTTACCAGCAACTAATGTGTTTTTCGTAGCCATCGCTGTATCAGGTCCAGGTAAAATGATTAGACAAATAGACATAATGATGAAAAGAAGATAATTTTCTATCATATTCGTCCTCCTTCTTTATTTTTAGAATATTTGATTAAAATTAGTGTAGCACAAAATTTAATTTAATAAAATTAAATTTTGTTAAAAAATATTAAATAAGAAGAGGCTATATTCGTAGTGATGAATACACTACAAATATAGCCTCACTGTTAGGCATTAAGTAAGTTAAAGAAACGATTTACGTCGTCTTCTGAAACATCGCTTACCTGTTTATATTTATAATTCGGATTTTGGTCTTTATCAACGACAACGGAGCGTACGCCCTCGAAGAAATCTTCATGTCTCATGAAATTTTTAGCAAGTATAAGATCTGTAGCGAAACATTCTTCAACAGATTTCCCTTTGCCATCTAATAGTTGTTTTAAAGTTACTTTTAATGAAATTGGAGATTTTGATAATAATATTTGTTTCGTTTGTAAAGCGAATTCGCTATCTCCTTTTTCTAATGAGTCGATAATTTCTTCAATCGTTTCTAAGGCAAAGTGTGTATTAATTTCCTCTAATGAAGCAGCAAGTTTGCTTTCTAAGTCAGGAGTAGATGTAAAGGTTTGAAGAACTGCTTTTAAATGAGTATGTACACCTTCAGTATGCCAATTTACGTTGTCAAGTTCGGCTAGAAAAGCTGGTAATGAATCAGACGTCATAAAGTAATCAGCAGCATGAATAAATAATACGTCAGAAGCTTTTAAAATAGATGCTGTTAAAGCAACGTAATATCCTGTATATCCAGGTGCTTTATTTAAGAAATATGCGGCGCCGACGTCTGGAAAGAAGCCGATGTTCATCTCAGGCATCGCCCATTTTGTGCGCTCCGTCACAATACGATACTTCGCACCATTTGTAAGTCCGACACCACCACCCATTACAATTCCATCTAAACAAGCGATAATCGGTTTTTTATATTGATAAATATATGTATCAATTTCATACTCTTCTTCAAAAAAACGTTCTGCATGCTGTAAAGCAACTTCGTTTGAACGTGCTTCGTAAAGAGTTTTAATGTCACCGCCTGCGCAAAAACCTTTCGTTCCGGCTCCCTTTAATACGATAATTGCAATGCGCTCATCGTTCTCCCATTCTTTAAGTTTTTGCCCAATTGGTTGTAACATATCATAAGATAAAGAGTTAAGTGCTTTTGGGCGGTTTAAAGTAATTGATGCAACGCCGTTTTCACTAACAGAAAATAAAACGTTTTCAGTCATGATTCATCCTCCCTTATATATCTTCTTATTCTTAATTCTTGATACGTATTGAAATGTCCTGTATAAATTCTGTCTAAAGTTGACGGTAAGTGTTATTTTATTCCGCTATTTGTGGATAAGAAGGCCCACACCTTGAAATTCGACGCATACGAGAAAGTTAGGTAGAAGAGAATGGCTGTTAAAAGTTTGATAGGTACGAGCGAGAGGCAGTGGGAGTTTTGTTCATACCTATTAATTCATGCTTCACTTTATTCAACGCATATTTTGCCGAGTTATCTTTGCAGGATTTTGAATGTTGAAGATGAATAATACATTATTAATGTAAGTGATATTATTTGAAATTATTATGGCAAAAGCGCTATTATAAATGTGTAAAATGTAAAAAATTTCTTGAAAACAGAATGGTTTAAATGATAATGAGTGTTTACATGGAATTAGAAATAGAGAAAGGAGAAATCGGAATGCCAGGACCTTTATTATTGTCGGTTATTATCTTGTCATCATTAATGATAGGGATTACTCAGTTTTTTCATCATACAGATACGACAGAAGAAGTAAAGGATAAAGTTCGTCTCGTATTTCCGATTTTTATCGTATCTATTTCCTTATGTTTTCTATTAAATAAAGATGGGTATATTGTGGTGGTTTTTTCATTTTTCGTAGCGAGCGTTTTAATAACGATTTTATATTATGTAATGAAAGATTATATGCAAAAATAAAAATGTCTATTTAGACATTTTTATTTTTGCATAACATTAAATTTCACATACCGTAATTTTAATGAAAACATAAAACATATAGCAACAGAAAAGTGTGTACTTTACCGTGTATGTACTTGTCAATCTTGCATAGCCACTATACTATTAAAATGTAGAGATTATAAGAAGGGGTTGTATCTATTATGAAATTTGAGATGCACACAAAAATAGTTTCAAATGAAAAAGAAGTAAGATTACATATGGAAGAAAACATATTTCAATTAAACTTGAATGGTTTTCATTTATTTGCAGTTCAAGAAATATTACCTTTATATAAATCAAATGAAGAAAGAATTGGTAGTGCGATTATACAAAAGTTAGAGTGGGAGAACGGAAAAACTACAGTAAACTATCAACTCGTATCACTAAACTCAGTAAATTAAAAGGAGAAGGAAATTATGAAGTTATTTCATACAGCGGATTGGCATTTAGGCAAGCTTGTTCATGGCGTGTATATGACTGAAGATCAAAAGATTGTATTAGATCAGTTTGTACAAGCTATTGAAGAAGAAAAACCAGATGCCGTAATTATTGCAGGGGACTTATATGACCGAGCAATTCCACCTACGGAAGCAGTAGACTTATTAAATGATGTATTACAAAAAATAGTGATTGATTTACAAACACCAGTTATCGCAGTTGCAGGAAACCATGATAGTCCAGATCGTATACATTTCGGTAGTAGTTTAATGAAGAAACAAGGATTATTTATTGTGGGGCAATTTCAATTTCCATATGAACCCATTGTATTAAATGATGAATATGGCGAGGTTCACTTCCATCTAGTTCCCTATGCGGATCCAAGCATAGTTAGACATGTATTGAAAAACGAAGACGTCCGATCTCATGATGATGCGATGCGTATTTTTATGAATGAACTTTCTGAAACGATGGATAAAGAAGCAAGACATGTATTTGTAGGTCATGCATTTGTAACTTCTGCGGGAGAAGCGGAGGAGAATACAAGTGATGCAGAACGTCCGCTTTCAATTGGTGGTGCTGAATACGTAAATAGTCATTATTTTGATAAATTTCATTACACAGCGCTTGGACATTTACATCAAGCGCATTTCGTACGTAATGAGACAATTCGATATTCAGGTTCGCCACTTGCATATTCTATTTCTGAAGAAAAACATAAAAAAGGATATTATATCGTGGAACTGGACGAAAAGGGTGAAACAACAATTGAAAAAAGATTACTTACACCACGTCGTAAAATGCGAACAGTAGAAGCGATAATAGATGAATTATTACAACATCCGGTAAGTGAAGATTACGTGTTTGTAAAACTATTAGATGAAAATCCTGTTTTGCAGCCAATGGAAAAAATACGCTCTGTATATCCAAATGCAATGCATGTTGAAAGGTCTATTCAAAGGCGAGAGTTCACAGAGTCAAATGAAGTAACTGTTTCAAGACATAAAACGGATGATGTATCTCTTTTAAAAGCTTTTTATAAAGAAATGAAAGGCTTAGATTTATCAGAAGAGAAAGAACGTCTATTTGTAGAAGTATTACAAACAGTGCAAGAACGGGAAGGTGAACGAGGATGAGACCGATTCAGCTAATTATGACAGCATTTGGGCCATATAAACAGACAGAAGTAATCAATTTTGATGATCTTGGAGAGCATCGCATCTTCGCCATTTCTGGAAATACGGGAGCTGGAAAAACAACGATTTTTGATGCGATTTGTTACGTATTATATGGTGAAGCTAGTGGGGAAGAACGTAGTGATACGAGCATGCTTCGAAGTCAGTTTGCTGATGATGATGTTTATACAAGTGTAGAACTAACTTTTCAGTTAAAAGGGAAGCGCTATGAAATAAAACGGCAACTTGGCCATAAAAAACAAGGGAATAAGACGATTACAGGACATGCAGTAGAATTATATGACGTTATGGATGGAGAAAAAATTCCAGCTGTTGATCGTTTTCATGTAACAGATGTAAACAAAAAAGTGGAAGATTTAATTGGGTTAAGTAAACATCAATTTAGTCAAATTGTTATGTTACCACAAGGAGAATTCCGAAAACTATTAACATCTGAGACAGAAAACAAAGAAGAGATTTTACGTCGTATTTTTAAAACAGATCGTTATAAATTAATGCGTGAATTACTTGATCAAAAACGAAAACAATGGAAAGACGTTCTGCAAGAAAAACAAAAAGAGCGAGAGTTACATTTCCGCAATGTATTTAAACTACCAATTCGAGATGGAGCATTATTAGAGACATTAGTGGAACAAGAACATGTAAATACGCATCAAGTAGTAGAGGCGTTAGAGCAAGAAACAACGGCATATAAGACAGAGGTTGCGCAATTACAACTAGAACAAGATGCTCGAACAAAGCAATTAAAAGAAGCTGAAACACGTTTTCATGCAGCAAAATCTGTAAATGAGAAATTTACAGATTTACAACAAAAGAATGAAAGATACAACACTTTACAAGAAAACCGTGCAGTCATTGAAAGGAAAGAAACATCTTTTAGACGTGCGGAACAAGCAAAGCATTTATTACCATTTGAGCAATGGCACGAGGAAGCAATGCAAAATGAACAGAAGGCTGAAAGTTTATTAAAGCAGATTATCGTAAAAAAAGAGAATATAATAACCAGTTTTACACTTGCACAGCAGAAATACGAAGTAGAAAAAAATAAAGAACTTGAACGAGAAGATGCTAAAAAACTTGTTCAAAGATTAGAAGAATTACAATCAATTATTGCATCATTAGCTGAAAAAAAGTTGAATTTACAAAATGCTGAAATTCAACTAGGAAAATTAAAAGAAAGTATGCAAAAGCTCGATCAACTACTAGAAGAGCATACAAATCAAAAACAGAGAATGTCTGGTGAATTACAGCAATTAGAACAAGCACTTGAGCAGTATGTAGCGAAAGTAGAAGAACTAACGAACATGCGAGAAGATGCAAAAGTTTTAAAGCAAGCATATGACGTTTGGCAAGAGAAACAAAAATTCGAGCAAGAAAAAGAAGCAGCATATACTAAGATGCAAGAGGCAGTTCGTGCATATGAAAATATGGAACGCCGCTGGCTAAGCGAACAAGCAGGCATATTAGCACTTCATTTACATGATGGTGAATCTTGTCCAGTTTGTGGTAGTACGAATCATCCGAAAAAAGCGACAGAGCAAAGTAATGCGATCGATGAAAAAGAGTTAAACGATTTAAGAGACAAGAAAAATGTTGCTGAAAAATTACATGTTCAAGTAGAGGAGAAATGGAATTTCTATCGACTACAATATGAACAGGTGATCGAAGAAGTCATGAAACGAGGGTATCACTCAGATGAATTAGTTGAAACGTATAGTGCACTCGTTCAAAAAGGAAAACAATTAGCGGCAGAAGTTAATACGTTAAAAGAAAGCGAAGAAACGCGTAAGCAAATTGCTGTGAATATAAAAAGTGTAGAAGAAAAAGTAGATGAACTTCAGAAACAAAAGCGTGAAGTAGAAACATTGCAGCACCGTACAGAAATGGAGTGCATGCAACTTCGTACGTCATATGAACATGATAAGCAAAATATTCCAGATAACTTACAAACAGTACAAGCTTGGAAAGCACAGTTTGACCAAGCAATGCAACAACTTAGGTTAATGGAAGACGAATGGAAGAAAGTGCAAGAAGCATATCAACATTGGCAAAATGAAAATATACGTATTCAAGCAGAACATGAAGGTGCATCTAATCAATTTGAAAGTGCAAAATTGAAGAAAGAAGAGACTCTCGCGCGCTTTATGAAAGAACTAGAGCAGAGGGGATTTATAGATCAGCTAACGTATAAAGAAGCTAAGTTAAATGATGCTGAGATGGAGATGTTACAAAAAGAAATTCAAAGTTACTATTCATCTCTTGAAGTACTTGCAAAACAAATTGAAGAGTTACATGCTGAATTAAAAGATAAAGAGTTTATGGATATTACATCGTTAGGTGAGCATATAAAAGAATTAGAAATCAATCTCGATATAAGTAAAGAAAAACGACAACGTGCGCAAAACGCTGTAACATATATTTCTGATTTACATGAAAGTATTAGACGTATTGATGAACAAATTCATGAGGAAGAAAAAGCTTTCCAAGAACTAGTTGATTTATATGAAGTAATGAAAGGCGATAACGAAAGTCGCATATCATTCGAGCGTTACATCTTAATTGAGTATTTAGAACAAATTGTTCAAATTGCAAACGAACGATTACGAAAATTATCAAATGGGCAATTTTATTTAAAAAGAAGTGAGCGAGTTGAAAAAAGAAACCGTCAAAGTGGATTAGGTTTAGATGTGTACGATGCATACACCGGCCAAACACGTGATGTGAAAACATTATCTGGCGGTGAGAAGTTTAACGCATCGCTTTGCTTGGCGCTTGGAATGGCAGACGTCATTCAAGCGTATGAAGGTGGTATTTCCATTGAAACGATGTTTATCGATGAAGGTTTCGGTTCATTAGATGAGGAATCATTAACGAAAGCAGTAGACGCTTTAATTGACTTACAAAAATCAGGCCGATTTATCGGTGTCATTTCACACGTTCAAGAGCTGAAAAACGCAATGCCGGCTGTATTAGAAGTAACGAAGCAGAAGGATGGTTGTAGTCAGACTCGGTTTGTGGTGAAGTAAGTTCAATTTTAGTTCATACTAAAAGATTTAATCACGATTTTCTCGAATTGTTACATAATTTTATTATGTAAGTAATGGTTTATATTTTAAAATGTTTTATTTACATTTGAATTTAAATAAAAGTATGTAAGCTGGTTCTAATCGTTATTAAATGTAGCACTTATGAAAAATCAAAGGCCGTCTCTTTTTTAGAGGCGGCCTTTGTATGTTTGTTATTCAAAATTTGATAACTCACCTATGAATTATCAGAAGAAGGCGGTGTATTTTCCAAACGATTATAAGCTTTAAAAGCTACGATTGCCGATATAACACCACCTACTAAAAATAGAGTTGATCCACCAACTAAAATGATACGACTGACATATGTCTCACGTGCTTCTTCAATTTCTTCTTGTAACATTGTAGGCATATGAAATCCTCCTTTGCCAAATTGTTTTGTAAATAGTATATACAAACGCCTAAAATGTGTTAAGATTACTGGATAGTTTTATGCGGAAGATACAAAATGCATAAAACTATCCAGCACGTAGTAGGATGCAAGTCATTAAATAAATCTTCATCATAAATTTATGCTAACTTCACATAGAGCACATATTAACATTGTATTATGTATATGTACCAAATAAATAAATGAATAAATAAAAAAAGTGAATAATTGTAAGTTCTATTTTTGAAAATTTGAGATCCTATTATTTCAATATAAAGGTCTTGAGCGGGAGTATTGAATTTTGTAGAAATGGATCTTAATAAAAAGGAATTCATATAAAAGGGGAATGTCTTATGACAACATATACGAGTGAAATGAAAAAAAGTGTAGTTTCAGAAGAGGATGTAGATATTTTAAAAATTATGGCGCATCCAATCCGATTACAAATTGTAAATGAATTAAGTACTAGAAAAACTTGTAATGTAACACAATTAACAGAATTGCTGAATATTCCACAATCGACTGTTTCGCAACATTTATCAAAAATGAAAGGTAAAGTGTTACGAGCTGAGCGAAAGGGTTTAGAAATTTATTATCACATTAATAATTTAAAAGCGAGTAAGATTGTTAATGTTTTAGGATATATAAACTAATGAAGTATTATGATATAAAATAGCCTCTGCTGGTGAGCAGAGGCTATTTTGTGTTGTTTTATCCCGCATTAACGGGCAATGAAACTTCCACCTCAAAATTTAGCTTGAGCAAAGAAATTAGGATGGGAGATAAAATTACCCGTAAATGCCCGATTGGTGAGGGTTGATTAAAGTTTTACTTTATGTATTTGCATTTAAAATTTTATAGTTTTTATGATTTACTATCGTTCGATCAAATTCAAAAGTACCACCGCTTACATCTGTAATTTCAACTAAGACCGATTCAGTATATAGTTTTAGTACAGACCCAGTAATCTTTAAATTATTTCGTTGAAAAAGTATAGTATCCCCTACGTTTGCTTTCATAGTACCTCCTTATAAAAGACAGAAATATTTGTTTATTACATATATTAAACCACGGATAGTTATATTAGTGAATATTTAGTTTTGTTTATCAATGAAAAATTTTTTATTTAATAGAAAAGTATAGAGTGCTCCTATGGTAAAAGTTATATTTTGTTTAAGGTTATTATATGCAAAGTAAAATTTTTCAGAATTGGCGAACCAATATTTCTATGTAAATTATGTAGCTAAACAAATTAATCAACAGAGAGATAATATGTAGCTCTAAACGTAAAGTAGATCAGCAAAGTTTTATAGGGAAGGCAGCATTGTTTTTCGGAGTACAGGAAGTAATTTCTTCAATAAGTATAAATAAGCGTTTCTCAAAAATAATAGTATTCAGGTGAATATAGTATAAGAAATGAAAAGAAATGGAGTTATGATCTGTATAAATCTGACTAAAAATATAGAAAAACTCAAATATAAAAAGGTATTCAATTAAAAATGGAGAAGTAATATATATGAAAGGAGAGATTCATATGAGTAAAGGGAAAAAGAAAGTTAAGCAAACTAGTTTTCTGGTGAATTTTTTGAACGGCAAGGGGAGTCTCGTGAAATTTTAATAGTATTATAGTTATCCCCTTGTGAAAAAATTGGTTGGGGGAATATATAAATGATAACAGAAATGAATATTAAAGTAGTTTGTGAGGAACAGTTTTCAAATAGAGAAATAAAAATTTTAGAGACGTTTCTTTCAACTCTATCGGGGCATTCTAACGCTTTCGTTACAAAAGAGGGGATGTTTTTAAATCCTTTAAGTAAAGAGAAGAGTGTGGTCTATTATCACAATTTTGTATTTGTAAAATCACTTACAGAAGAAAAGTGTGCAGAATTAAAAGAAGTTTTAACAAGACGTATTAAAAACGCTTTCGTTATGATGGAATTTGTAGAGCCAATCGTTACATTTGAAGAAACAATTATAAACGTATAAAGAAAATCAGCCTTATGAATTGACCTAATAAAACCTTCTCTTTACTAAATAGTAAAGAGAAGGTTTTATTACAGCCCAGTTTAATTTACGAAAATACAACAACTCAATTCAAATAGTACGTGTATTAACAAAGGCTGACAATGATTTCATTTGTGTTCTACTATTTAAAGTTCAATTCAAAGATGGTTGTCAAACAGATATTCATATAGGCCGAATTTTTGAAAGTAAAGTTTTTAATAAGATAGGTAAAGATGAGAAGTCATTCTGAGATTAAAGAGGACACTATAGGATTGTGACCATTACATTTTTAATGTAATGGTTTTTTTCATGCAAACAACCAGAAACTTCGAAAAGAAGTTATGTATATTCGTATCCAATTAAGTAGGAAACCTTTTGTTTGCATAAGGTAATCAAAATTTGACTGGAGCAAAGAAATTAGGTGGGAGTCGGGCTGCTCGTAAACATCTGATTGGTGTGGCCTAATAATCAATTAGAGGTGAATAAAATCCTACAGATTAAAGTTTCACTAAATGAAAAAGATTTCAAAAACACTTGTAAGCCGTACTTATATAACACAATACGAACAGCTGTTACGTATTTAATAAGCAGTTTGTTGTATTTCACCCTTCGTTTTCTGTAACTGATTTCATATTTTTGACGCTTCGTATTGTAAGTGCTTACATAAGCGGAAACATCTTATACAATGAAGTTGTCAAATCAAAGAGGTGGACAAAATGAACATAAAAAAAGCAAATGTAGCGAATAGCATTGAAATAGAAGGAGGAGGCGGGATAATATGAAAAAATCAACTGTTAATCCATGGCTTGTTGTCCTTGGTACAGTCATAGTACAAATGGGGCTTGGAACGATATATACTTGGAGCTTGTTCAATCAGCCTTTAGTTAGTAAATTTGGTTGGAGTCTGAACGCTGTTGCTATAACTTTCTCGATTACAAGCCTTTCTTTAGCGTTTTCAACTTTGTTTGCGAGTAAATTGCAAGAAAAATGGGGACTTCGTAAACTCATTATGATAGCTGGACTAGCATTAGGACTAGGATTAATACTTAGTTCACAAGCTTCCTCATTAATATTGCTTTATGTATTAGCAGGAGTTGTCGTAGGGTATGCAGATGGTACAGCATATATCACTTCACTATCGAATTTAATTAAGTGGTTTCCAGAGCGTAAAGGTTTAATTGCTGGTATATCTGTCTCTGCATATGGTTCAGGTAGCCTAATCTTTAAATACATAAACGCACAGCTGATTGAATCAGTTGGTGTATCACAAGCGTTTATATACTGGGGTTTAATTGTTACAGCTATGATTGTGATTGGCGCTTGTTTAATCCATCAAGCTGTTGATCAAGGGGCAGTTCATGAAACAAAAACGCAGGAATATACAACGAAAGAAATGCTAGGTACAAAACAAGTATACTTATTATTTATTATGTTATTTACATCATGTATGAGTGGCTTATACTTAATTGGCATGGTAAAAGACATCGGTGTTCAACTTGTAGGGCTTAGCGCAACAACAGCAGCTAATGCAGTGGCTATGGTTGCAATCTTCAATACATTAGGTCGTATTATTCTAGGACCGTTATCAGATAAAATCGGCCGTCTAAAAATCGTTACTGGTACTTTTGTTGCTATGGCGACTTCAGTCTTGGTCCTAAGTTTCGTAGATTTAAATTATGGTATCTACTTCGTCTGTGTAGCAAGTGTAGCGTTTTGCTTTGGCGGAAATATCACTATTTTCCCAGCTATTGTTGGTGATTTCTTCGGCATGAAAAATCATAGTAAAAACTACGGAATTGTGTATCAAGGATTCGGGTTTGGAGCGCTTGCAGGTTCCTTTATCGGTGCAATTCTAGGTGGATTTAAACCAACTTTCATGGTGATCGGCGTATTATGTGTCGTGTCATTTATTATCGCAATTTTAATTCAAGCACCTAATAAGAAAAAAGAAAAAGAAGAAGAATATCGCAGTGTAGCGTAACGATTTAAACCTTCTATGGCACTACGATAAGAAAAAAGCACTCTATGAAATAGGGTGCTTTTTTCTTTATGAACTTCTTTAAATTATTTTTCTCTGCCAAGTCCTTGTAATCGACGTAATGATACGAATAAAAGTGCGAGTAAAATATCGATTTGGATTATATTGGAATTTCATTAAAGGATGCATAATATAGGAAAATCTAAATTAATCTTAGATTATACATAGGATATTTATTGAGAAATGAAAGATGTAAAATAAAATATTTTCAGAAAAATGTTGAGAAAAAAATGAATTTTTGGTAAAGCATTGTAGGCGAAAAAATCTACAAGTTATCTTTTTGAATTTCAAAAAGATGATAAGGAATTATGGATCTATTTTGTATCCTTTATTACAGCCCGTAAAACCCCCAATGAATAAAGTTGCACTTTATTTAAAGTACTTTTTAATGCTTATAGATGTAGTCTTGCATAGAAACATAAAAAAAATGTCTGAAAAATAAAAAAAGATTGACAAGATTATTGAGAAACATTATCATTTCGATGTAAGAACAGTAAATGAAAAATATTATCAATTAATTTCATTTCGATGAAAAGTACACTTGACCAATTAGTTTAGTAAGTGTATTATTTTTTACATTACCAATGATAATGAAAATCGTTATCGTTTAATTTGTTTCATTAGATTAATTTTTATATGAAAGGATAGAGGAAATGAACGTAGGGGAATTTGATGGGAAAACCGTTTTCGTAACAGGTGCAGCGCAAGGTATAGGTAGTGTTGTAGCAAAAATGTTTTTAGAAAGAGGAGCTACAGTTATTGCGGTTGATCAAAATGAAGAAGGGCTAAATGTGTTATTAAATCAGGATGCATCATATGAAACACGTATGAAGACATTTCATTTAGATGTAAGTGATAGCAATGCTGTTGAAGAGGTAGTAAACCGAATTGAAAATGACATAGCGCCTATAGATATATTAGTAAATGTCGCAGGAGTTTTACGAATGGGAGCGATTCACTCTTTAAGTGATGAAGATTGGCATAAAACATTCTCTGTAAATACTACAGGAGTTTTCTATATATCTCGATCGGTAAGTAAACGTATGATGGTAAGAAAATCAGGGGCAATTGTTACAGTTGGCTCAAATGCAGCAAATACTCCGAGAATGGAAATGGCTGCGTATGCTGCATCAAAAGCTGCAACGACAATGTTCATGAAATGTTTAGGATTAGAGCTTGCATCATACAATATTCGCTGCAACTTAGTTTCTCCTGGTTCTACTGAAACTGAAATGCAAAGGTTACTATGGGCTGATGAGAATGGAGCTAAAAATATAATTGCTGGTTCTCAAAATACATATAGACTCGGTATACCATTACAAAAAATTGCACAACCTTCAGAAATTGCTGAAGCAGTATTGTTTTTAGCTTCTGATAAAGCGAGTCATATTACAATGCACAATTTATGTGTCGATGGCGGTGCTACATTAGGAGTTTAATAAAAAATTCAGGAGGTTTTCATACTATGAATGAACTTACAGCCGTAAAGGAACTGTCAGAAAAATTATTAGAAGATTATAAGACTGAATCTTCATTCTTTTTCGCTTCACCAACTCGAACGATATTAACAGAAGGAGAGTTTACTACAGTAAAGCATCGTGAAATTGAAAGTTTCCCAGAGCTTGTGCAAGCGACATTAAGTAATGCGAAACAAGCTGGAAATCCAAATCCTATCGTTGTGGGTGCTTTGCCATTTGATCGTAGAAAAGAAGTCCAACTCATCGTACCAGAATATAGCAGAATTTCTGAGCGTTTACAATTGGATACAACAAATCAGCTTGAAACAAATGAGAACGTAACATTTGAAATGACGCCAGTACCAGATCCTGAAGTTTATATGAATGGTGTGAAGAAAGGAATTGAAAAAATACAGGACGGTGATTTAAAGAAAATCGTTCTATCCAGATCGTTAGATGTTAAATCTTCCGAAAAGATTGATAAGCAAAAACTTCTTCGAGAATTAGCAGAAAATAATAAGCATGGTTATACATTTGCTGTGAATTTACCGAAAGATGAAAAAGAGAACAGTAAGACGCTAATTGGAGCAAGCCCTGAATTACTTGTTTCACGTAATGGTATGCAAGTTATTTCTAACCCGTTAGCTGGTTCAAGGCCACGTAGTGAGGACCCAGTAGAAGATAAAAGAAGAGCAGAGGAATTACTTTCTTCGCCAAAAGATTTACATGAACATGCGGTAGTAGTTGAAGCGGTTGCCGCTGCACTTCGTCCGTATTGTCATACATTACATGTTCCAGAAAAGCCATCAGTTATTCATAGTGAAGCGATGTGGCATTTGTCTACAGAAGTGAAAGGTGAACTTAAGGATCCAAATACTTCTTCTTTACAATTAGCAATTGCTCTCCATCCTACGCCAGCAGTTTGTGGAACTCCAATGGAAGCAGCAAGAGAGGCTATTCAAAAAATTGAGCCATTTGAACGTGAATTCTTTACAGGAATGTTAGGGTGGAGCGATCTAAATGGAGATGGCGAATGGATTGTTACAATTCGTTGTGCGGAAGTGCAAGAGAATACACTTCGTTTATATGCAGGAGCTGGAGTTGTTGCTGAGTCAAAACCAGAAGATGAGCTAGCAGAAACATCAGCTAAGTTCCAAACAATGCTGAAGGCTTTAGGGTTAAGAGATAATTCGTTGAATGAAAAATAGGGGGAAGAAAGAATGTTAACAGGTTATACGGAATGGCCAAAAGAATTCGTCGATCGTTACCGAGAAGAAGGGTGTTGGCTTGGTGAAACATTTGGTGGAGTGTTAAGAGAGCGTGCTGAAAAATATGGAGATCAGATTGCAGTTGTAAGCGGTAATACGCATATAACGTATAGTGAACTTGATAAAAAGGTAGATCGCTTAGCTTCAGGTTTACTGAATTTAGGAATAAAGAAAGAAGACCGAGTTGTAATCCAGTTACCTAATATTATAGAGTTTTTCGAAATATGTTTTGCACTATTTCGAATTGGAGCGCTTCCTGTCTTTGCACTGCCTTCACATCGAAGCAGTGAAATTAGTTATTTTTGTGAGTTTGGCGAGGCGAGCGCTTACGTTATTTCAGATAAGGCTCTCGGTTTTGATTATCGAAAACTAGCAAGAGAAGTGAAAGAGAAAGTGCCAACTTTACAACATGTAATTGTAGTGGGAGAAGAAGAAGAGTTTGTGAACATAAATGATCTGTATATGGATCCCGTCTCATTACCAGAAGTTCAGCCAAGTGATGTTGCGTTTCTTCAATTATCAGGAGGGACAACAGGACTTTCTAAATTAATTCCTAGAACACATGATGACTATATTTATAGTTTACGTGTTAGTGCTGAAATTTGTAATTTAAATGCAGAAAGTGTCTATATGGCCGTTCTTCCAGTAGCACACAATTACCCGATGAGTTCTCCAGGAACATTTGGAACTTTCTATGCGGGTGGAAAGGTAGTGTTGGCAACTGGAGGGAGTCCAGACGAGGCATTTGCTCTTATAGAAAAAGAAAAAGTGACGATTACAGCGCTCGTTCCACCATTAGCAATGATTTGGCTTGATGCTGCATCTTCCCGTAATAACGATTTATCGAGCTTGCAAGTGATTCAAGTAGGTGGTGCGAAATTTAGTGCCGAAGTTGCGAAGCGTATTCGCCCTACATTTGGATGTACGTTACAGCAAGTGTTTGGTATGGCAGAAGGGCTAGTAAATTACACAAGATTAAATGATCCGGAAGAAATCATTATTCATACACAAGGTAGACCGATGTCTACATCCGATGAAGTAAGGGTTGTTGATGAAAATGATAACGATGTAAAACCGGGTGAAGTAGGTAGTTTATTAACACGAGGTCCATATACAATTCGTGGTTATTATAAAGCGGAAGAGCATAATGCACGATCATTTACAAAGGATGGATTTTATCGCACAGGTGATCTTGTAAAAGTAAATGAACAAGGTTACATCATTGTAGAAGGAAGAGATAAAGATCAAATTAATCGTGGTGGTGAGAAAGTTGCTGCGGAAGAGGTTGAAAATCATCTATTAGCACATGATGCAGTACATGATGTAGCAATTGTATCTATGCCTGACGATTATTTAGGTGAACGCACCTGTGCTTTTGTTATAGCTCGCGGACAAGTTCCAACTGTAAGTGAATTAAAAATGTTTTTAAGAGAACGTGGTATAGCGGCTTATAAAATTCCAGATCGAATTGAATTTATTGAATCATTCCCGCAAACAGGAGTCGGAAAAGTCAGCAAAAAAGAACTACGTAAAGTCATTGCTGAAAAACTTATTACAGTAAAACAATAATAAAAACCGGAAGGAAGTGATTAGATGGCTATCCCATCTATTTCAGTATATAAAATGCCAATTGAATCAGAACTACCAAAAAATAAAGTGAATTGGACACCAGACCCGAAACGTGCAGTACTTTTAATTCATGACATGCAAGAATATTTTCTTGATGCATATAGCGATAAAGAATCACCAAAAGTAGAACTCATTTCAAATATTAAAATGATAAGAGAAAAATGTAAGGAACTTGGTATACCAGTTGTTTATACAGCACAACCTGGTGGGCAAACGTTAGAACAAAGAGGTTTATTACAAGACTTTTGGGGTGACGGTATTCCTGCTGGACCAGATAAAAAGAAAATTGTTGATGAACTTACTCCTGATGAAGATGATATATTCCTAACAAAATGGAGATATAGTGCATTTAAAAAGACAAATCTATTAGAAATTTTAAATGAACAAGGAAGAGATCAACTCATTATTTGCGGTATTTATGCGCATATTGGATGCCTTTTAACAGCTTGTGAAGCATTTATGGATGGTATAGAGCCGTTCTTTGTAGCAGATGCAGTTGCTGATTTTTCACTAGAGCATCATAAACAAGCATTGGAGTATGCATCTAATAGATGCGCAGTAACGACATCAACAAACCTACTGTTAAAAGATTTACAAAGTGTAAAAGGTGATGAGAGTGAAGGAATCACTATACAGGAAGTACATGAACTAGTTGCACAACTACTTCGTGAGCCAGTAGAGAGTATTGATATTGATGAGGACTTATTAAATAGAGGGCTTGATTCGGTCAGAATTATGAGTTTAGTAGAGAAGTGGCGTCGTGAAGGGAAAGAAATCACGTTTGCAGATTTAGCAGAACGTCCAACTGTTGCAGGTTGGTACAGCTTACTATCTTCACAAACAGCACAGGTGCTGTAACAAATAGACTACATAATAAAGGGGTAGTAAAGAATGCCTAACAGTCAAAAGATTCGTCATTCGTTATCATCTGCGCAGTCTGGTATGTGGTTTGCGCAACAATTAGATCCGCTTAATCCGATATATAATACTGGGGAATATGTAGAAATAAACGGGAATATTCATCAAGACATTTTTGAATTAGCTGTACGTAAAGTCGTAATGGAAGCAGAAGCACTTCATGTTCGCTTCGAAGAGGATGAAATTGGCCCATGGCAAGTTATTGAAGAATCACAGTTTCATATGCATTTTATTGACGTTCGTAAAGAAGAAAATCCTGAAGAAGCTGCTAAAGTATGGATGAAAAATGATTTATCTATGCCAGTCGATTTGAAAAAAGATACTTTATTTACTGAAGCACTTATTCAAGTTGAAAATAATCGTTTCTTTTGGTATCAGCGCATCCATCACATTGTGATGGATGGCTATGGATTTTCACTTCTTAGTCAAAAGGTAGCCAATGAGTATACATCACTTATAGAAGAAACAAATAAGAATGAAAAGCCATTTGGCTCTCTTGCAAAAATTGTACAAGAAGATAATGAGTATCGTGAGTCTAAACAATTTCAGGAGGGTCGTACTTTTTGGTTAGAAAAATTTGCGGATGAACCAGAAGTTGTAAGTTTGGCAGAACGAGCACCGAGAACATCAAATGGATTTTTACGGGAAACTGCTTATTTATCAAATGCTAGTACGAAAACTTTACTAGAAGATATTAATATTTCGTTAACGAGTTGGCCCGAATTTGTTGTAGCCGTAACAAGTATTTACATGCATAAATTAATAGGTGCAAATGATATTGTTTTAGGTTTACCAATGATGGGGCGTCTTGGTTCTGTATCTATTCATACACCAAGCATGGTAATGAATTTAGTTCCACTTCGTCTCACTATAACTCCAAATATAACTCTTGCGGAATTATTGCAGCAAGTTTCTAAAGAAATTCGTGACGTACGTCGTCATCATAAATACCGTCATGAGGAATTAAGGAGAGACTTAAAGCTACTAGGTGAAAATCAAAGGTTGTTTGGGCCGTTAGTGAATGTTATGCCTTTTGATTACGGACTTAACTTTGCTGGAAATCGAGGTATTACACATAATTTATCAGCAGGACCTGTAGATGATTTATCGATAAATGTATATAAACGTTTTGATCAAAATGAGCTAATGATTCATTTTGATGCGAATCCCGAAGTATATAATGGTGCGGAACTAGCATTGCATAAAGAAAGATTTATGAATCTATTTGAATTAGTAATAAATAATTATGAGAAAAACGAGTCTATTGGAAAAATAAACATTACTCTGCCTGAAGAAAACCATAAAGTTTTATTGGAATGGAATGAAACGAAGGAAGATGATGAGTTAATCAGTCTACCTATATCATTTGAAAAACAAGTGCAAAAAAATCCAAATAAACTAGCGATTACTTGTGACGGTGTAAACCTTACGTATAAAGAGCTAAATGAACGAGCGAATGAACTAGCACATTATTTAGTAGAAGAAGGAATACGACCAAATCAGTTTGTAGCTTTAGTATTCCCTAGATCAATAGAAATGGTGGTTAGTATGCTAGCGGTCTTAAAGGCTGGTGCAGCATATTTACCAATAGATCCAGAATACCCAGCAGAAAGAGTTAATTATATAGTAAATGATGCAAAACTAGTTTGTATCATAACACATTCATCTGTTTCATCTAAGTTAGTTATAGAAAATGATATGAAAAAAATTGTATTAGATGAAGAAGAAACGAAACTAGCGTTACATACATATTCTCGTATGAATATAGCATGTAAGAATGATGTATCACTTTTAAACCCAGCCTATACAATATATACTTCAGGCTCAACAGGAAACCCAAAAGGTGTAATTGTTCCTATGAGAGGTTTAAGTAACTTTTTAATGGCTATGCAACAAAAGTTTTCATTAAATGAAAATGATCATTTATTAGCAGTTACAACTTTTGCGTTTGATATTTCTGCTCTAGAAATTTATTTACCTCTTATTAGTGGCGCAAGTTTAACGATTGCGCAAAAAGAAGACATACAAGAGCCATCAGCCTTAACGACACTTTTACAAGAAAAAAGAGTGACCATTATGCAGGCTACACCGACGCTTTGGCAGGCGTTAGTAACTGATTATCCAGAAAAGCTACAAGGGCTAAACATACTTGTTGGTGGTGAAGCTCTTCCAGCGCATTTAGCAAATAAATTAAAAGAATTAGGTTGCTCAATAACTAATTTATATGGACCAACTGAAACGACGATTTGGTCTACTTTCATGAACATTGATGAAAGTGAAAAGGGTATACCACCTATTGGAAAGCCAATTTGCAATACAGAAGTGTATGTATTGGATGCAGGATTACAACCTGTTCCACCTGGAGTTATCGGTGAATTATATATTGCAGGAGAAGGAATCGCAAGCGGATATTTAGGAAAGCCTGCGTTAACGGCTGAACGATTTGTTGCAAATCCATATGGAGAACCAGGGAAGCTTATGTACCGCACAGGTGATCTTGTGAAATGGCGTAACGACGGTGTGCTAGAGTACATGAGTCGCGCAGATCATCAAATTAAAATTCGTGGTTTCCGAATTGAATTAGCTGAAATTGAAACGATATTACTACGACATGAAAATATTCAACAAGCGGTAGTGATGGTACGAGAAGATCGTCCAAATGATAAACGCATCATTGCGTATATCGTTGCAGAAGAAAAGGAACCGATTAATCTTTCAGAAATTCGTTCTTATGTTTCAGAAAGTTTAGCGAATTATATGATACCATCGGCATTTGTTGTGCTAGAAGAATTACCATTAACGCCAAATGGTAAGGTTGACAGAAAGAAATTACCTGCTCCTGATTTTAATGGAATGAACAATGAGAGAGTTGCTAGAAATCCGAAAGAAGAAATATTATGTGATTTATTTGCAGAAGTACTTGGTGTTTCTCGAATTAGCATTGATGATAATTTCTTTGAAATGGGTGGACATTCACTTCTCGCTTCTCGTTTAATGGCAAGAATTCGTGAAACGTTAAGTGTGGAATTAGGAATCGGGAAACTATTTGAATCACCAACTGTTGCCGAACTGGCGAAACAATTAAACCATGCAAAAAGTGCAAGACCAGCTATTCAGAAAGCAAGTAGGCCAAATGAAGTTCCACTTTCATTTGCACAGCGCAGGTTATGGTTCTTAAATTGTTTAGAAGGTCCAAGTCCTACTTATAATATTCCGCTAGTCATTCGTATGAATGGACTATTGAATGAGGAAGCATTACAAGGTGCTTTTTATGATGTAGTTGAGAAACATGAAACACTTAGAACAATTTTCCCTAACGTATTGGGTAGTTCCTATCAGAAAATTTTAGATATGGAAAACTTAAATCTAGAAATGGTTATAACTAATACATGTAAAGATGAATTAGAAAGTGTGCTTTCAGAGGCGGTAAGACATAGCTTTAATCTTGATGTTGAGCCAGCAGTTCGTTTACAACTTTTTAAAGTAAGTGACAGCGAACATGTTTTACTAATTCTTTTACATCATATTGTAGGAGATGGATGGTCATTACAACCGTTAACGAGAGACTTTACAGCGGCTTATAAAGCAAGATGTCAAGGTGACAAAGTTCAACTGGAGACACTTTCAGTTCAATACGCAGATTATGCAATTTGGCAACAGCAACTACTAGGTGATGAAACGACACCAGAAAGTCTTATTTCAACACAATTAGATTTTTGGAAAGAGGAACTGAAAGGTTTACCAGATCAAATGGAGTTGCCTACAGATTACCAGCGTCCGGTGGAAACGAGTTATCGCGGGGAAATAATTCATTTTCATATAGATGAAGGTATGCATAGTAGGTTAGTAGAGCTTGGTCGTAAAAATGGGGTTAGTTTGTTTATGGTGTTGCAAGCAGGACTAAGCGCGCTATTTACAAGATTAGGTGCTGGAACTGATATACCAATTGGAAGCCCGATTGCCGGAAGAAATGACGATGCGCTATCAAATATAGTTGGTTTATTTGTAAATACATTAGTGTTACGTACAAATACGTCAGGAGATCCAAGTTTTAAAGAATTATTAAATAGAGTAAAGCAGATAAATCTGGCAGCTTATGAAAATCAAGATGTTCCATTTGAACGACTCGTTGAAGTGTTAAACCCAGTACGTACCCGAAATAGTCATCCACTGTTTCAAGTTATGTTAGCTTTCCAAAATACGCCTGAAGCGACGTTTCATGTACCAGATTTAGAGGCGAGTCTTGAAATTCAAAGTGTTGGTTCTGCAAAGTTTGATTTAACATTTGAAATTAGCGAGAGTAATGGAGTGGATGGTACTCCAAACGGCTTACACGGATTGTTAGAGTTTAGTACCGATTTATATAAACGTGAAACGGTTCAAAAACTAATAGAACGATTCATTCTATTATTAGATGATGCAGCGAAACATCCGGATCAATCAATTGGTAGATTAGAAATATTAACTTTAGCAGAGCGAAATACAGTTTTAGAAAAGTGGAATGGTGGTTTTCAAATTGTGCCTGAAATGACATTGCCACAATTATTTGAAAAGCAGGCTCATATAAATCCAAATTCTATTGCTGTCGTCTTTGAAGATGAAAAGCTAACGTATGAAGAGTTAAATAGAAAAGCGAATAAAATAGCTCGTTCGTTAATAGCAAAAGGTATCGGGCCGGATCAACTCGTTGCTTTAGCGATGCCGAGATCTTTAAATATGGTTGTAAGCTTACTTGCTGTTCTTAAAGCAGGTGCCGGATACCTTCCGTTAGATCCAGATTATCCGTCAGATCGTATTTCATTTATGCTACACGATGCAAAACCATCATGTGTTTTAACGAATTCAGAAGTGGAAATTGAATGTGATGAGGCACTAAAAGTTTTAGTTGATGATGTAAAAGTAATAGCAGAAGTTGAGAAATATAGTGAAGAAAATATTGATGAAGTGGAACGAATTAAGCCATTATCTCCATCACATATTGCTTACGTTATTTATACGTCAGGCTCAACGGGTAGACCGAAAGGCGTTATGATACCTCATCAAAATGTAGTAAGACTTTTAGGAGCAACTGATCATTGGTTCCAGTTTGACGGAAACGATGTTTGGACGATGTTCCATTCATACGCTTTTGATTTCTCGGTTTGGGAAATTTGGGGACCTTTATTATACGGAGGGCGTTTAGTTGTAGTGCCACACACTGTAAGTCGCTCACCGAAAGAATTTTTACAGCTTCTTGTTAAAGAAAAGGTTACTGTTTTAAACCAAACTCCATCAGCGTTCTATCAATTGATGCAAGCAGATCGTGAAAATGAAGAGGTTGGTCAAAAACTATCGTTACGATATGTTGTTTTTGGTGGAGAAGCACTTGAACTAAGTCGATTAGAAGATTGGTATAGTCGTCATCCTCATAACGCACCGAAACTTATTAATATGTACGGTATAACGGAGACGACGGTACATGTTAGTTATATTGAGTTAGATGAGAGTATCGTTTCTTTACGAGCAAATAGTTTAATCGGGTGCAGTATACCAGATCTTAAAGTATACGTATTAGATACCTATTTACAACCAGTGCCACCAGGAGTAGTTGGGGAAATGTATGTTGCAGGTGCTGGACTAGCTCGTGGATATTTAGGAAGAGCAGCATTAACGGCTGAACGTTTTATCGCAGATCCATTTGGTAAACCTGGTACAAGAATGTATCGCACAGGAGACTTAGCGCGCTGGCGTCAAGATGGGACGTTAGATTATATAGGACGTGCAGATCATCAAATTAAAATTCGTGGATTCCGAATTGAATTAGGGGAAATAGAAGCGGTCATAATGAAACACGATAAAGTTGAACAAGTAGCCGTTATTGTCCGGGAGGATCAACCTGGGGATAAACGATTAGTTGCTTATATCGTCGCATCAAATAATGAAACGATTGATACGAATGAAATGCGTCAGCATGCTGGAGGTAGTTTGCCAGATTATATGGTTCCATACGCTTTTGTAGTAGTAAACGAGTTACCTTTAACTCCAAACGGTAAATTAGATAGAAAGGCATTGCCAGCTCCAGAATTTATTGCATCATCATCTAGCCGCGGACCGAGAACACCGCAAGAAGAAATGTTATGTGACTTGTTTACAGAAGTTTTAAGTGTGTCTCAAATTGGAATTGATGATGGATTCTTTGATCTTGGTGGTCATTCACTTCTTGCAGTGCAGCTTATGAGTCGCATGAAAGAGGCACTTGGCGTTGAACTGAATATTGGAACTTTATTTGCAGCACCTACTGTTGCGGGGCTTGCTGAAAGGCTTGAAATGGGGAATGGTCAAAGTGCACTTGATGTGTTACTTCCATTACGAGCAAGCGGAGAGCAATTACCACTATTTTGTGTACATCCAGCAGGTGGATTAAGTTGGTGCTATGCAGGACTTATGAAATCTTTAGGAACAGATTATCCAATCTATGGTGTACAAGCACGTGGTATCGCTGAAAATGAAGAACTTCCAAAAAGCTTAGAGGAGATGGCGGCGGATTACTTGAAACATGTTCGTGAAGTACAGCCTCATGGACCATATCGTTTATTAGGTTGGTCGCTTGGAGGAAATGTTGTGCATGCAATGGCGGCACAACTACAAAATGAAGGGGAAGAAGTAGAATTACTCGTTATGCTTGATTCTTATCCTGGACACTTCTTACCGAATACGGAAGCGCCTACTGAAGAGGAAGCGTTAATAGCATTACTTGCTTTAGGCGGATATGACCCAGATAACATGGATGGTAAACCACTTACAATGGAAAGTGCAGTTAAAATCCTTCGTAAAGATGGAAGTGCATTAGCAAGTCTTGAAGAAGCGACTATATTGAACTTGAAAGAAACATATGTAAATTCAGTAGGATTGTTAGGGAAATATGTACCGAAAGTTTATAACGGAGATATCTTATTCTTTAGATCTACTGTTATACCAGCCTGGTTTGATCCTATTTCTCCAAATACGTGGCTAAATTATTTAGATGGGCAAATTGTGCAGCATGATATTGACTGTAGACATAAAGATTTATGTCAGCCAGGTCCACTTACGGAAATTGGCCAAGTATTAGCGAAATATTTGCAGAATAAGAAAGGGGTAAGTAGAGTATGACGAATCCATTTGAAAATGATAATTACACATATAAAGTATTAATAAATGAGGAGGGCCAGTATTCTCTCTGGCCTGCTTTTCTCGATGTACCTATTGGCTGGAGTGTCGTATATGAAGAAGCTAGTAGGCAGAGCTGCTTAAAATATGTTGAATATAACTGGAAAGATTTGAATCCAAAAAGTAATCAAGTTCGTGAAAAAACATTAGCAGGAAAACGATAATGAAAGCAAAACTAAATCCAAAAGTAGTCGTAAGTATCGTTTATATAACTGCGATGTTTATGGCTGCGATGGACGCAACGATTGTAAATGTAGCACTACAAACGATAAGTAAAGAACTACAAGTACCTCCATCTGCAATGGGGACGGCTAATGTTGGGTATTTAGTTAGTTTAGCTGTTTTCCTTCCGATTTCTGGTTGGTTAGGAGATCGATTTGGTACGAAAAGAGTATTTTTAATTGCTCTTTTCGTATTTACAATTGCCTCTGCTTTATGCGGAATGGCTAACGATATTACTTCATTGAATATTTTCCGTATCATTCAAGGTGCTGGTGGAGGGCTTTTAACACCGGTCGGAATGGCGATGTTATTTCGAACATTTTCACCAGAGGAAAGACCGAAGATTTCTCGGTTCATTGTACTCCCAATTGCTGTAGCACCAGTAATTGGTCCTATCATCGGTGGTTTCTTTGTAGATCAAATGTCTTGGCGTTGGGCATTTTATATTAATCTACCGTTTGGAATCGTTGCATTGCTCTTTGGACTTCTATTTTTAGCAGAGCATGTTGAAAAATCAGCTGGTCGCTTTGATTCTCTCGGCTTTATTTTATCAGCACCAGGATTTGTGATGCTCATATATGCACTCAGCCAAGGACCATCAAAAGGGTGGATTTCTCCAGAAATTATGAGTACTGGGATAGCTGGGGTTGTATTCATTACATTGTTTATAATCGCAGAACTGAAAGTAAAGCAACCGATGTTAGAATTACGCTTATTAAAAGAACCAGTCTTTAGAAAGATGAGCCTTATATCATTATTTTCATCAGCTGGTTTACTAGGAATGTTATTTGTTTTTCCACTTATGTATCAAAATGTGATAGGAGTTTCCGCGCTGGAATCAGGACTTACGACATTTCCAGAGGCGATTGGATTAATGATTTCTTCACAAATTGTGCCATGGTCATATAAGAAATTAGGAGCTCGAAAGGTAATTTCTATTGGATTAATTTGTACCGCGGTTATCTTGGTTTTATTAAGTTTTGTAAATCACGATACGAATCCGTGGCAAATCCGGGCATTATTGTTTGGTATCGGTATTTTCTTAGGTCAATCTGTCGGTGCGGTTCAATTTTCTGCCTTTAACAATATCACGCCGCCTTCCATGGGGAGAGCGACTACTATATTCAATGTGCAAAATCGATTAGGTTCAGCGATAGGAGTAGCTATTTTAGCTAGTATACTAGCTGGTTTTGGAAGTAATAACGTTCAATCCGATTTTTTACCATATCAAGCAGCATTAATTGGATCAGCAATATTTTTGCTCATAGCACTACTATTTTCTTTACGTATTTCCGATAAAGAGGTAATGTCAAATAAGAAAGAAAAAACATTATCTGTATCAAAAAAAGAGAAAGCACTCGTCAATGAATAACAATATACGGATGCTTTTTTATGAAAATTGATATTCGTTGAATAAAGGAGAGTTTACATGATAGAAAGTAAAGTTGTAGATTCTGTTCCAACTTTGAATGAGAATGATTGTCAAATATGGTGGGCAAGAATTTCGGATTTACAATCATGGCATTACAATTTACTAAATGATATAGAGCGAGAGAAAGCAAATTCGTATCATCATTCGGCAGATCGAGCTCGTTTTATAATAGGTTGCGTAATTAGTAGATTAGTTCTCGGCAAGATACTTTCTATGTCACCAGTCCAAGTACCAATTGATCGAATGTGCTCAGTATGTAAATTGCAACATGGTAGACCACAATTACCAAAAGGTATGCCGCAATTATCTGTTTCGCATTCAGGTGAGTGGGTTGTCGTTGCATTTACAAAATCTGCACCTGTTGGCATAGATGTAGAACAAATTAATCCAAATGTAGATGTTATGAAAATGGCAGAAGGTGTATTAACAGACATTGAAATAGCGCAAGTTATGAAACTACCAAATGAACAGAAAATAGAAGGTTTTTTAACATATTGGACTCGAAAAGAAGCGGTGCTGAAAGCGACAGGCGAAGGACTATTGATTCCACCAGTACATATTACAGTATCAGCTCCAAATAATTCTCCAAAATTGTTAGTTTTTAAAGATAAGCAAGAGTTGGCAGATAATACAATGATGGAAGATGTAAGGCCTAGTTTAGATTATATGGCTTCTGTTGCAGTATTCAGTAAGGAAGTGACTGAAATTACGCAATTAGACGCGGTAGCAATTTTAAATCTTAAATAAAAAAATTATAGAAGAGGTGTTCCTCATGTTAGTGGCAGAAAATAGAAAGAATGAATTCACTTATAATGTACAAGCAATTAAAAATATTTTATTTTCTGGAGATACATCATCCATTCATGCTTTAGAAAAGCTTTTAAATGATACAGTTCAGTTTGATGTTCTTGAACAAGAGGCACTTGGTAGACAGTACATTCCGAAAGAAGCAAAGAATTTCTTTGATAAAGATGGAACATTTCTTTACCGTGTATCTAATGTTAGTTATAAAGGAAAGGTGTTAT
Organism: Bacillus cereus group sp. N31; assembly: GCF_016483245.1. Classification (NCBI taxonomy): domain Bacteria; kingdom Bacillati; phylum Bacillota; class Bacilli; order Caryophanales; family Bacillaceae; genus Bacillus; species Bacillus cereus group sp. N31. The sequence goes on from NZ_JAEHCH010000008.1 coordinate 170,302, forward strand.
CTGAAAATCTAATTTTTGCAGACACTTCGTTTTTACCGGACGCAATAAAGAGTGAATTAGAGAGTGGAAATATTCCTGTTGAAAAGCTTATAGAAAAGATGGAAGTAAGAAGAAACGTATTATATGAAGGATATCAGCCATCTGGAAATATTATCGAATTGTTTGATGGCTGTTCTGTTACAGCGAATGTGTATCCAACTAGAAAGTATCAAATTGTAAGTAACTGCAAATGTGTATTTTATATTTGTGAAGTGTATCATGCAGAGAATATAAAGAAATTGCTTAAATAAAAACAAGAAACCAGCCTATAAAATGGCTGGTTTCTTGTTTATTTAACAGCTTCTTTTAATTCTTTACCTGCTTTAAATGCAGGAACTTTACCAGCTGCGATTTGAATTTCTTCGCCAGTTTGCGGATTACGTCCTGTACGAGCAGATCTTTCGCGCACTTCAAAAGTTCCAAATCCGATTAATTGAACTTTATCGCCAGATTGTAATGCATTAGCAATTGTGTCAAATACGGATTGTACAGCTGCAGAAGCGTCCTTTTGAGAAATATCAGCTGATTGTGCTACGTTTTTAATTAATTCTGTTTTGTTCATGTTTTCACCTCATAAAAAAATTTTTGGAATGAATGTTTTAGTATAATAGATAGTAAAGATAAAGCTATCACTATGATTAGAAAGAATACTATATAATTATGTTAATTTCGTTGCAAGAGACTGAATCCCTTCTATTATTTAGGGATTAATTAAGAATCGATGTATATAAAAAGCTTTAGTATGAGGATGAGGGGGAGTATACGAATGATTTTTCGTGAAAAAAATGAGAAGGAAAGTATATTAATTCGTCAACATGATCATGGTTTTTTAGCTGGAGAGATTGCAAAGCATATAAAAGAAGACTTTTTTGAAGGTAAAACATATTTAAAAGAAACAATTGATGCAATATATGAGCATGACAGAGGATGGATAGAGCTAGATAAAGTACCAATTTTAAATGATGCTAAAAATATTCCATATACATTTATGGATTGTCCAAGCCCATTACGTTTTGTTTTTTATACGATTGGTTTGAATGAAATTGAAAATTCTAATCCATACGGGGCATTGCTTTGCAGTAAACATTTTTTATCATTTCCACTAAACGAGGAAGATGAAGAGATGATGTCATTTTATAAACATGAATTAGAACGACAAAAAAGAATTTTGAAAACGTTAACAAAGGAACAGTTTGCGATGTTTGATAAACATTATAGATTATTAAAGTTTTGTGATGAACTTTCTTTATACGTATGTATGAATAAGCCTGGTGTAAAAAAGAAAGATGAAATTGATTTATTTAAAGATGGTTTTGAAGGAACAGAAATGTTTAATAGTAAGGATGATAAACTTATTCAAGCTGAATGGGTGGACGAGGAAACAATTCGGATTACACCCTTTCCATTTCAAACGGAATTTCATACGTGTGTAAAATATAAAACGATAAATAAACATGAAATGAAAGAAAAAGGGATTGCAAAGGTTGATAGAGAATCGGAAACGAAGAAACAAATTATTCGTTTCATACAATAGGGAGGTAATATAAATTGAAAGATTATATATTAAAACAGTTTGATTACCATGCTTGGGCTAATACTAGATTATTCAATCGATTAAAAGAGTTACCAAACTATGAGACAATTTTTAATGAGCAGATACAGAGTGTATTCCCATCCATTAAGGATACTTTTGTGCATATTTATATTACAGATCAAGTGTGGTTACACATATTGCATGGTAAAAGTATGAATGAAGCAATACAAGACCGAGAAGATTTACGAAAACAAATTGAAACTAAATCGTTACATGAATTAGAAAAAATGTTTGAAAACATGGCAAATCAATATAAAGACTTTTTAATTACAATACAAGATGTGAATGCTGTATTTGTTATTGAGAACCCATATGCAGGGGCATTAGAAACTTCAATTTTAGAGTTAGTACAACATGTCGTAAATCATGGTACATATCATAGAGGAAATATAACAGCGATGATCCGTCAACTTGGTCATTCGTCGACAATGATGGATTTTGTACTGTATTTACATATGGTTAAAAAGCAGGGAGAGTAATATAGTTTGTAAGAAGGAGAGGCTTTAATTGTAAAAGTCTCTCCTTCTATTTTACCCTGCATTAATGGTAGATCGACCAATTAAAATTTTACTTTATTTATTAAGAAGCTTTATTTTCTTGTAATTGCTTAGCGTATTGTACAGCCTTATATGCATTGACTCTACCGTTTTTCCAGTACGTACCTGTACCACTAATTTTATCAGTAGTAGACTCAATAATTTGGCGGATTTGTGTATTGCTATATCCTTGATTTGCTAAAAGAGCAGCGACTCCTGCAACATGAGGTGTTGCCATAGATGTACCACTTAATGATTGATACGTGCTCCCTTTATATGTGGAATATATATTTGAACCTGGTGCTGCAACATCTACCCAGCTACCATAAGTAGAAAATGAAGATTTTCTATCTGATTGATCTGTAGAAGCAACTGCAATTACTTCGCTGTAATAAGCAGGGTAATTAGCTTTTGTATTTCCAGCATTTCCAGCAGCTGCAACTATAACAGAGCCTTTATTCCATGCATATTGAACTGCTTGTTGTAATGCAGTACCACCATTTGGAGCTCCTAAACTTAAACTAATTACTTTTGCACCCGAATCAGCAGCTTCTCGAATACCTTGCGCTACAGCATCAAGAGTACCACTTCCTTGATTATCTAATACGCGGACAGCATAAATTGAAGTCTGCGGGGCAACACCAGCAATTCCGACGCTGTTATTCGTAAGTGCTCCAGTAATTCCAGCGCAATGTGTACCATGACCATTACCATCATCAGATGTATTGTCGTTATCAACATAATCATGCCCGTAAATTACTTTAGAAGCTAAATCAGGGTGTGAGCCTTGAACTCCTGTATCAATAATAGCTACTTTTACACCAGGATCACTTCGTTGGCTATCCCAAGCTTGTGGAGCTTGAATCTTTTGTAATCCATATTGATTTTTAAAATATGGGTCGTTTGGAGTCCAAAAGGCATGAACGTAATAATTCGGTTCTGCATATTCCACATCTGGATTATTTTTATAACTCTTTATTTTTTCTTTTACAGTACCTTTTGAAAATTGAACGACTTCAAAACCTAACTTATCATCTTTAGATAAGACATTAGCTCCGACAGATTTATGAAAAGATTGCACATTATTTAAAGATGCATTTTGCTTGAACTTAACGATTAATTGGTTAGGAACGTAATCAGTAGATGATGTTTCAGCACTTGAAGTATTCGTGTTAAAGAAGAAACCACCAATAATAAATGACAAAACAGATAGGAAAACAATGAATTTGTTTTTCAAAAGATTTTTCCTCCCTTTTCTTGGATGAGTTTTTCAGCGACACTTTAATGTCGCATTCCTTTTCAACTATATAGTTAGACCATACGATTTATGACATTTATGTGAAAAACTTTTATTGGAATAAAAAGGGGGGAAGATTGATATAAATTTATTTTAAATGATATTGGTTGAGTAAGAGAACGAAAAAAGGAATGCTCATTATGCATGAGTCATTCCTTTTTTCATAGATTAATTGTGATTTCCAAATGAAGTTATACCATTTATAAATAGTTGTTACGTTTTATCCATCTTGATAAAAGAAATCTAAGTGGTTAAGAGGGAGTGACTCTATTTCTTGTCTATTAGAAACTTTGTTTCACATATCTTGTTGTGTTATTTGTTTCTGTATTTAATAATTGTAAGGTCTTACCATCGAAATTCTGTACCATATAAGGTATGTCTTTCTTAGAAACAGTGACTTCTTTACCGTTGTCCATTCGCTTCGTTATATGTAATTCAAAAGTCATAGAGTTTTTATCGTAAGACCATGTTCCTTCCGTTACATTGTCCTTGTTTGGGTAAGTTCCTGCTGTATATAACTCAAAAGTATTTCCACCTTTTATGATAAATGTTACTAGGAAACCACTAGAAGTTTCAAGTCCCCAGTCAGCAATTAACTCAGTTCCGTCTGTTACTTTACTCTTAACGTTTGCTTCGTTAACACCTGAATTAGTGTCTATTCCTATTTTCTCACTAGCAGATATTCCGCCGCCGTTCGCCTTCGTTACTTCGTTTTTCATGTTGTTATATACTTCAATCCAGTATTTGTCGCCTTCTTTAACTAACTTTTCAGCGTTTTCAATTACTTCTTTGTCAGTTTTACCACCAGTATTTTTCTCTGTGTTTTGTGAGAAAATACGTTCTACTCCCTCAAAGGCTTTTCTGTACTTAGCGGTTGCTTTCTCAATATCCTTTTGAGCATCTATATACTTGTTCGGTGGGTCGATTTCTTCAAACTTATCAATTGCTTTAAAGATGTTTTCGACACTAACTAATACGTCTTTTCGTGTCTTATTGCCTTTGCTAGCTTCCCCAACTATATTATTGTACTCTTTGAATAGTCTATCAAACTCATTTCCTAAATCAACTAAATACATAGGATAGTCGTCTGCTAATACTCTTACTTTCTTCACATCAGAAGTTGACTGCTTTGAAGTACTAGAGTCAGCTTCTTTAGAAGTCTTAACTTCAGAATCCGTCTTAGCGGTTTTAGACTCTTCTGTTTTAGCAGGTTTAGACTCTTCTATTTTTATGCAACCGTTCATTAACAACATAACTGGTATGGTTAATCCTAGTAGTTTCTTTGCTTTCATGATTAAATGCCCCTTATCCTTAGTTAATAAATTAGCCGTATCTATTTACCTTGATTTCAGCCTTACTGTGTTTTTCTAGAAATACTATCTGTTGCTTCCTCAAAAAGCTTTGAACCATCTTTCGCTTTCGTTAATGACTGATTCATCTTACTTTCGTTTTGTTCTTCTATTGCATCAAAAAGCAGTGCAAATGCTTCATTATAAAGTTCCATTGATTGTTTTATATTTTCTTGTTCTACTTTTAACTCAGGCGGTGCTTGGAGGTTTCTTAACTTTGTTACATATGCTTTTGCTCCACCTATACTTAATTGTACTTCACTTTTCTTTTGACTATATGACTTAACATCTGAACTTGCTACATTTTCTATTAATTTCAAAACATCATCAACTTTAGTAGCATTTTCTACTATTTCTGACTTGTATTTCTCAACTTCTGAACCACTTAACTTTGCAGTTGATGAACTAGAGGAAGTAGATGAGTTTGAATTGTTAGAAGAAGAACTTGGTTTACTACTTGATGAGTTACTGTTTGCATCTTTACCATTCGCTACAGATAAGCTATCATCTTTTTTACTATCGGTTGACTTACTCTCTTTCTCCATCTTTTGCGTTTCTTCTTTCTTTGGTTCCGCTTTCTTACTATCAGTTTCAATTGTAATACAACCACTTAATAACATAACTGGTAATGCTAAACTTACTAATTTCTTTGCTTTCATGATTCTTAATACCCCTTTATTTGTAAAATTTAGTGCAAACAAGTTAACATACTTAACTAAGAAGTTTTCTCCGAATAACATCTTAGAATCGTCTATCTATAGATTACCTTTATATTACATAATCTTCAAGAGTTTTCCTTTTATAATTTTCTGGTTATTAAGTTGTGATTTATATATAATCAACTGGACTTTAAAGTTTTTTTGATAATACTGCTTAAAAAAAGAGGGGATTCTTACCGAGATATTTATGTTGAGGTTCATTGTATTTTAGTATTACTTCACTATAATTTATGTGTGATGCTAATGATTTTTAGAGTAACCAACACTGATAATTTTAAATGAAGTTTACTTAATAGAATATAATGTACTAAACATATTCTTTTATTTACTTTAGTGGAACTTTTTTAATAAAATAAAATAAAATAAAATAAAAGGCCCTACATTTTGACCAATTTCTTTTTCAAAATGTAGGGCTGTATTCTATATAAAATTAATATTTATAGTGAAATTTGAACTACAGTTATTTTAAACACAGATTAACTTGCCTGTTTTTTATGGTTTTCTTTCAATTTCTCTGCTTGTAAAAAACGATTCGTTTCAGCGACAACGATACCACTTAATCCGATTAGGCCAATTAAGTTTGGAATTGCCATAAGTCCATTTGCAATATCAGCAAATGTCCATACGATACCAAGTTTTAAATTGGCACCAATCGCAATCATCACGATAAAGATTGCTTTATAATATCGAACAGCACCTTCTCCAAATAAATAAGCGACACATTTCTCACCGTAATATGACCAGCCTAAAATAGTAGAGTAGGCGAATAAAATTATGGCAATACCAAGGATCATACTACCAGCGGTGCCGAATACAGATTGGAATGCAAGTGTTGTAGCTTCAACACCGGTTTTACCTGATTTCCATGCTCCAGTTGTAATTAATACAAGTCCTGTAATTGTACAGACGATAAATGTATCAAGAAAAGTACCAGTCATAGAAACTAAAGCTTGTTTTGCAGGTGAATCTGTTTTTGCTGCAGCGGCCGCAATAGGAGCACTACCTAAACCAGCTTCGTTCGCAAATACACCGCGCGCCATTCCGATTTGAATAGCTGATGCGACTGTTGCTCCAATAAAACCACCTGCGGCTGCTGTACCTTGAAATGCACCAGAAAAAATAAGTGAAAATGCTTCTGGAATTTGATCAAAGTGATAGAAAATAATAATAAGACCAGCAATTATATAAAAGAAAGCTTTAATAGGAACGATAAATCCCGTTACTTTCCCGATTTTTTTTACACCGCCTAAAATAACAATAGCGATTAAAAATGACATTAATATACCAGTTAAAGCAGGGGGGAAAGAGAAATTAATTCGCATTGCCTCCGCAACTGAGTTAGATTGCACCATATTACCGATCCCGAAAGAAGCAGTTGTACCGAATATAGCGAATAAAACAGCAAGCCATTTCTTACCTAAGCCACGCTCTAAATAATACATTGGTCCACCTGAATATTCACCATTTTCATTACTAACACGGTATTTCACTGCTAGAATTGCTTCGGCATACTTTGTTGCCATTCCGAATAAAGCGGTAATCCACATCCAAAAAATTGCACCAGGACCACCAATTGTAACAGCTGTTGCAACACCGGCGATATTTCCCATACCAATCGTTGCGGCCATAGCTGTCATGAGTGCTTGGAAGTGGCTAATATCTCCAGAAGATGACGTATCTTCTGACTTTTTAAATGCTATTTTGTGAGCGTATAATAGTTTACTAAACTGTAAACCTTTCAAACGCACTGTGAGAATGATACCAGTACCAACGAGTAGCAACAAAGTTGGTAATCCCCACACGTAATGATTCATTTGTTCTAATACTTTACTTACTGTCTCCATCTTTATTCTCCTTTTTTAGAAAAAATAAAAACCACTTCAAGTAAATGAAATGGTCTCTGGAGAAACAAGGAATAGAAAAATAAACCGATACAAATCGGCATTTTCCTTCGCTTGTCTCTGTCCTTTTTACCTGAGAGATTATCCGCTAAAATAGCGGATTTGCTCCTTCGGCGCTCTTTTTCCTCCGCGCTATTAAAAGCGAGAGGGAGTCTCTCCAGAGATTCGTCCCCATGCAGTTCTACTTGTAACCAAGACCTGAGAGTTTCAAAGTTGGTATTACAACTTTTTGCCCCGTCGGTAGATCAATTGACCTTCTCCTGAATGGTTCATCCGAATTATAAAATTAATATACACATTGAATGTAAATCAATAAAAATATTATAGACAGACAAACTGTGAATTGCAATCTTTTTTTTATTTTAAAATAGTAAACAGTTTTATTTTTTAGAAATTCCTAATTTATCTTTAATTTCATTTAAAGTAGATAAAGCGATGACAATATGTTGATCGGCAAGCCCTAAAGCCTGTTTTGTATTTTCAATTATTTCATTGGCCGGAGTAGAATTATTGTATTTATCAATAATTAAATCTGCTGCATTTTTCATGTAATTTGATGCGGATTTAAACTGAGTTGTGAATTGGATTAGTTGTTTTTGTATATGTATATCCGTTATGTTTTCTTCGATTTTTATCGTGTCTATTTCGTTCATAAGTGTTTCATACTGTTTGGAAACAGCACTCATTGTAACTAATAGTTTATTTCTATCCACTGAATCTCCGTTCGTGTTCATCTCTTCCCAGGCAGGCAACCAATCTTTTTCGATAATGTCATTATAATTAGTAGTCAATTCCTTAATTTTAGGTTGTAATTTAGTTTTGAAAGTTTTTGTATCCACTGTTTCTACAGTTGCTTTTTCATTATCATTTTTACCATTAGTTACGTAGAAAATCGTACCGAAAATGATGAAAATAGAAATAACTACTGTCCATTTAGTAAAAAGAATTTTCTTCAATATGTAACGCCTCCAAAATTTAAAAACTTATAATTATAATATATAACAATAATGTTGTTTTAAATAGAGAAAATAAAGTTAGAAGTGATTTGAATTACATCTTTTTTATACGTAACTAATTAAAATTAGTAAAAAGATGAAAGGAATATGTAAGAAAGGGGAATTTTAGTGAAAGTGAATAAAAGAAAACAAGTTTTAAATATTGTAACGGCTATGTTATTAATTGGTGTATCTCACATTAACGGGCAGTAAGACCCCCACTTCAAAATGCAGCGAAAGCAAAGAAGTTAGGTGGGGGATGAAGAATCCCAAAATGATTAAAGTTTCACTTTATTTGCACTCATTTATGTAGACAAAGAATCTAAAATTGAAAAATTTCCAGTACCAATGTCAGCAATCCATATTAATGATGATAATGAAGAGGTTTATACATATATAAGTGTAATGCTTATTATAAAGGCAAGTGGATGGGAGCCAGCATAGTTAGTTTTAAAAAAGTAGAACGAAAGGTAAATGTATAACATTATCCGAGAGAAATTACGTATTATTTATTTGAGCAATAGATATACAAGGGAGAAAAGATTTCGATGTAATTCGTATAGAGCTACATTTTTTATATTCCGAATTATTTGAAATGAAAATAGATAGATGGTTTGATAGATATAGTGTAAAAAAATGATTAGTTGTACAAAAGTAGAAATTTGTAGTTACCATATTTTTGTTATGTAAACTGATTGTTGTAAGAGAGATTGTATTATGAGGGGGAATTAGAAATGTTACTAAAAACAATATTTTGCAGAGTGGAAGAAAAGAAAAGGGAGATGTTTTCGGCTGCTCAAGAAAAATGGCGTGATTTACAACATTTAGATGGTTTTCATGGGCAATTTGGTGGATGGAATGAAGATGAGGCATGTGTATTTACTTTATGGGAAGATAGAAGTGCATATCAATCATTTATGAAGGGTGCTCACGATACAATTTATTTAAATAGTAATCAAAAAGATACGTTTCTTTCATGTGAAATTGAACTATTTCAAACGTTGTATGATATAAATGATAAGCCTTTGCAAAACGTTGTTACAGAAGGATCATTCGTAAGAGTTGCCATATGTGATGTAAAGGGAGAAAAAGAAAATCATTTTTTACATAAGCAAGAAACAATTTGGAATAAAGGAATGGAGAATGCAAAAGGGATGTTAGGTGGAGTAGTTGCGAAGTCTTTAAAAAATGAAACTCGTTACATAGTATTAACTTATTGGGAAGATGAAATGGCGCATCAATATTATGTGGAAGAGAATTTTCCTATGTTGTATAAACTAGCTAACATTCATGAAGATATAGAAGAGATAAGAAGTAAACAAGCTGTATGTAAGGAAGAATGGCTTGTATATTAAGTGCAGAAAAAGTGTATAAATGAATGTATAATAAAGATAATTTCTTGTAAACAAGAAATTAATAGAAGACGTCATATACCCTTTCATGTTAATATATTTAAGTTAAAATAGGAGGCTTACCCTTTTGTATTGTACGGTAGAAGCAGTGTGAGCTTGAAATTTTTTATGAAAAGGATGTGCCTAACTTGCGTATCAATAAATTTATTAGTGAAGCTGGAAAAGCGTCTCGACGCGGAGCAGATAAATTAATTAATGAGAGAAGAGTAATTATTAACGGTAAGGTTGCAAAAATTGGTGACCAAGTAAATCCAGGTGATGATGTACGAGTGAATGGAGAGCAACTTCGTATTGCTCGAGACCATGTGTATATCGCTTTAAATAAACCAGTAGGTATTACATGTACAAGTGAAAAAGCAGTAAAAGGTAATATTATTGATTTAGTGAATCACCCTTTACGTATTAGTCATATTGGACGTCTCGATAAAGACTCAGACGGTTTAATTTTGTTAACGAATGATGGCGATATCGTTAATGAGATTTTACGTGCTGAAAACAAGCATGAGAAAGAATATATCGTTTCAGTGGATAAGCCAATTACACCTGATTTCTTAGAGAAAATGGCAGCGGGAGTTAAAATTTTAGGTACAAAAACACTTCCTTGTGAGGTTACACAGTTATCAAAATATGAGTTCCAAATTATTTTAACACAAGGGCTGAATCGTCAAATTCGCCGTATGTGTGAAGCTTTAGGTTATCAAGTATATACGTTAAAACGTACGAGAATTATGAATATAGAATTGAATAATTTACCAGTTGGGCAGTGGAGAGATTTATCGAAGAAAGAGAAAAGACGTCTATTTTCAGATTTAAATTACGAACCACAAGATTGGTAAAATTGAGAAGTGAAACCAAATTTTTTTGGTTTCACTTTTTTAAATTAAATGAATAATATTATTTAACACTTGCAAAAATAAAATGAATAAGATATATTAAATAACAATAAATGGATGTTTTATAAAAGCAAAGAAAAGGACACGAGTTATTTTACCCGGTTATACAGAGAAGGAAGGAAAGCTGAGAACTTCCTAACGCAGAAAAATAACTTACCACCTTAGAGCTGCACTGGGGAAATGAAGTATCTAGTGCCGTGTATGCGACGTTATCGCAAAAGAAGCCATTATGTTTTTTGTGATGGGAATCTGGGTGGAACCACGGATATAAGCATATTCGTCCCTATTTTAGGGATGAATATGCTTTTTTGCATTCAATTTCATAATAAGCGAAGAAGAGGACACGAGTTATTTTACCCGGTTATACAGAGAAGGAAGGAAAGCTGAGAACTTCCTAACGCAGAAAAATAACTTA
>NZ_JAEHCH010000080.1:0-461 GCF_016483245.1 Bacillus cereus group sp. N31
AAAGTAGACTTACTACAAAACGGTAAAGTAGTAGATACAAAAGAAGTAACAGCGGCAACAGAATGGAAGTATACGTTTGAAAAGCTACAAGCATACGATGCGAATGGAGTAGCTTACAAGTATGAAGTGAAAGAACAGCCAATAGCTGGATATGAACCAAAAGTAAATGGTTATGACATCACAAATACAAAAGTAGGCCAAACAAAGCTAGAAGGAACGAAGACATGGAAAGACGATAACGCGAAAGATCGTCCGGAAATGATTACAGTAGAACTTTTACAAAATGGTACAGTGATTGCGACGCAAGAAGTAAGCAAAGTAACAGGCTGGAAATACGAATTCAAAGATTTAGCAGCGTATGATACAGAAGGTACAGCATACAAGTATGAAGTGAAAGAGCAAGCAGTACCAGGATATGAATCAAAAGTAAGTGGTACTGACATCACAAATACAAAAGTAGG
>NZ_JAEHCH010000081.1:0-449 GCF_016483245.1 Bacillus cereus group sp. N31
GGGATTCCTAAGTAAAGAGTTCTATCGAACTCTAATTTATTAGGCTAACCCCGCAGTCCTTGCGGTTAGAAGCCTTATCGCTTCATTCTTTAAATTGATACTTGCGTTAATATCCCTATCATGGTGTGTAAGACAAGAAGGGCAGTCCCATTTACGTAGGTTGAGATTCTTAACGTCTTTGTTTCGATATCCACAACAAGAACATAATTGGCTTGAAGCAAATGTTTTCGATACGACAATGACTTGTTTACCGTACCATTTTGCCTTATATTCCAACATAGTTCGAAACTGTGACCATGATACCTCACTAATCGCTTTTGCTAACTTATGATTCTTTAACATATTCGATACTTGCAAATCCTCTATACCGATAACATCGTGGTTTTTGATGATTTCAGTTGAGATTTTGTCCAAGTAATCTTTTCTAGCATTTGCCATGTATTCATGAA
>NZ_JAEHCH010000082.1:0-449 GCF_016483245.1 Bacillus cereus group sp. N31
ATTAAGTAAACCGGATGAATATTATAGTCCTGCTAATATCCCTGAGTATGTAATAAATGATATTGCTACTTGGGTGCAAGGAAGATCGAAATGAAAATTAGCAACCATATTATTAAATAGCTATTTTCAGTTCTTAAGATAGAAATATTTATAATAAGATATATATAATTATATTATGGTGTAAATAACTATAACGGGCGGAGTAAAGTTTCTTATTCAAACACTTTAGATTCTCATACCTAGGGGCATCATCCATGCCTAGCGTCTTAGCATTTGGTTTACCAAATAAATCATATATTCGTTTCAAGAAACAATTCTTAATAGACTATTTAAAAGTGGAAAAAAACGCTATTCTTTCTGTAGAATCATAGGTGGTCTGGCCCCATTTGGTGAGACAAAGAAAAAACACCTAGATAACATGTTTCCTATAAGCTATAGGTGACATATTA
>NZ_JAEHCH010000083.1:0-447 GCF_016483245.1 Bacillus cereus group sp. N31
AGGTAATATCCGTTAACATACTTTTTTCCGGCTCTTCTTGGTTGAATTGACGTTGTAATAAGTTCGGACAAGTTTTGTGTTCTTGCGTCGCTTTTGCGATTTGTTTGTATGGATTCACACGACGAATCTTTGTCACAAGATTGTATTTACGCATAACCCGAAAAATACGCTTTAGATTCATTGTAATTCCCTTTGTGTTTTCTAACGTCATTTTGATGAATCGTGCACCACATTTTTTCTTTTTACGGTTGAAGATTTCTTGAATCAATTCATAATCCTTCTCATCACTTGCTTCTTTTTCAATGTGTATGTCTAGCTTACGAAGCCAAGCATAATAACCACTTCGACTTACACCAGCTAGATCGCAAACATAACGCACCATGCGTGGAAAGTTGAAGCGACGAATCGTTTGTTCAATGAGTGTATATTTTTCACATGGTGTTAACG
>NZ_JAEHCH010000084.1:0-441 GCF_016483245.1 Bacillus cereus group sp. N31
AAACTTTATCCAAAACCAATCCATTTTCCCAGGTTTTAATCCCCCTGTTTCAGTCCACTTAGAATGAAATACTTTTTTGGAGGCAATCTCTGGGCTTTGTGATTTTAGTTCTGCAAGAGTTGTCTCGTATACAGGGCTTTTCGCAGGATCCCAATCCAAAAGAAATTGTACTTTAATATGTTTACCGAAATCTTCTGTAGTGTTATTTTGTTTTAAATCGTTTACAGTATAGTCTATTTTCATCATGATATCTTTAATATCTAATGTACCACTATTTATTAAATTGAATTTCTTTAATATTTTGTCCCCAGGTTTTAAATTTTCTAAGTTAAGTGAAGTAGTTGGTTGCATAGCTAAATCCAATGTACCTGCAGCAAATGAATTATTTGTCACCACTTGATCGCTAAAATATGCATATGTTCCCCCACCAATTAAAGATAA
>NZ_JAEHCH010000085.1:0-414 GCF_016483245.1 Bacillus cereus group sp. N31
AACATCGTGGTTTTTGATGATTTCAGTTGAGATTTTGTCCAAGTAATCTTTTCTAGCATTTGCCATGTATTCATGAACTCTAGCCACTTTTACTCGCTGTTTATTCCAGCTAGAAGATCCTTTCATTCTTCTAGAAAGAACACGCTGTGCTTTCGCCAGCTTCTCTTCTAATGATCGAAAAAACTTCGGATTTTTGTAGATTGTTCCATCTGACAAAATGGCGAAATCTTTTAGTCCCACATCTATTCCAATGTAAGAATGTGTTTTCGGAAATTCTTGCACTTCTGTTTCAACTAACAAGGACACAAAGTATCTGCCAGAAGGGTTCCGTCTAACTGTAGCATTTAAAATACGTCCCTTTACTTCACGACTTTTGGCAAATCGAACAAGACCTAGTTTTGGCAATTTAATTTT
>NZ_JAEHCH010000086.1:0-414 GCF_016483245.1 Bacillus cereus group sp. N31
AACATCGTGGTTTTTGATGATTTCAGTTGAGATTTTGTCCAAGTAATCTTTTCTAGCATTTGCCATGTATTCATGAATTCTAGCTACCTTTACTCGTTGTTTATTCCAGCGAGAAGATCCTTTCATTCTTCTAGAAAGAACACGCTGTGCTTTTACTAACTTCTCTTCTAACAATCGAAAAAACTTCGGATTTTTATAGGTTGTTCCATCTGACAAAATGGCGAAATCTTTTAGTCCTACATCTATTCCAATGTAAGAATTTGTTTTCGGAAGTTCTTGCACTTCTGTTTCAACTAACAATGAAACAAAGTATCTGCCAGAAGGGTTCCATCTAACCGTAGCATTTAAAATACGTCCCTTTACTTCACGACTTTTGGCAAATCGAACAAGACCTAGTTTTGGCAATTTAATTTT
>NZ_JAEHCH010000087.1:0-405 GCF_016483245.1 Bacillus cereus group sp. N31
AGCACCAGGAGGAATCGTTTCAATAGATGCAACTGGTCTTTCTGGAGGTGCTGGTGGTAATGCAACACCATTCAATTTCAAGATATTTTTTAATTCTTTAACTTCTGATTGGATATCATTCTCTACAAGGTTCTCTAAAAATTTCTTTAAATCCTCGTCCCCTGTATGGTTAATAAGAACTTGATATCCAGCAATCGCGCCTTGTGCCGCTGCAAGATAACTCCAAATCCCAAAGACTTCTCCGTAGTGCATTGGTTCATTTTGTGGATTTCCACTTAAAATACCCATAAAAATATTCCTCCTTAAAGAAATTAGACTTTTAGCAACAATACTTACTATAGAAAAAATTTTCCCAATCATGTTCTTGATTAAAGAAAATAAGTTCTTATAACTCATAAAGAACAC
>NZ_JAEHCH010000088.1:0-389 GCF_016483245.1 Bacillus cereus group sp. N31
GTAATTCCTTTTTTCTTTTCGCGAATAGCTCGATCACGTAGGCGTTTCTGTTTTTGCTCCTCGGTACATCTATAAACTACAATTCGAGTAGGCAGTTTGTCTTTACTCCCTACATATACATCATGTAATTCATACACTTGGCCAGGCTGCAATTGTTTCATGAGGTCTTCCAAATGAATTTGTATATATACCGGTTTTAATTGAGCGGGTTTTGTTTTAAATACCACTGTTTCAAATTCTTTTCTATATATTTTAGTTGGTAACTTTAGACGTGATAAATAATATCCTTGCTTATCTTGAATAGACTTAAAGTCTTGTAGACGAAAATATCCTAAGTCACGAATATATAGTTCATTCTTTTGTGCCATGCCTGTTCGAGTCGCACTATA
>NZ_JAEHCH010000089.1:0-374 GCF_016483245.1 Bacillus cereus group sp. N31
GCCGGAGGATGTAGTCATAGAGCTGGTGTAAAAATTCAACTAGAGTATGACCTGTTGAGTGGAGAATTTTCTGATGTAAAAATTGAACCAGGGAAACGAAGTGATCAAGCGTATGGTGCGACTCGAACAGATATGGCACAAAAGAATGAACTATATATTCGTGATCTAGGATATTTTCGTTTACAAGACTTTAAGTCTATTCAAGATAGGCAAGGATACTATTTATCATGTCTTAAGTTACCAACTAAGATATATAGAAAAGAGTTCGAAACAGTCGTATTTAAAACAAAACCCGCTCAACTGAGGCCGGTATATATACAAATTCATTTGGAAGAAATCATGAACCAGTTACAACCTGGCCAAGTGTATGAATT
>NZ_JAEHCH010000009.1:0-175655 GCF_016483245.1 Bacillus cereus group sp. N31
GCCCGGTGCAATACCGGACTCATTTGGATCAAGCTGCCTAATGAAATAACCGTGTCTAACTTTTAGGGGTCACTTCACTTCATTCGCTCGTTTTTTTCATCCCATTATTCCGCACTTAATTGGCCTTTTAATTGCTGCACAATCATTGGATTCGCAGGTGCTGCCGGTTTGTAATAACTCTTTTGCTTTGCGTACTCATACATATTACGTTGGCGCATTTCATCTTGATTACGAATTTGAATTAATGTTTGGTGTAACTGTTCATTATCAGACTGAGCAATATAATTTGCATAACTTGTTAAACTTGCATTTAATCCTGCTAAATAATCATTTACCATATCTTTTTCATTCATTTCTCGCTTCCTCCTATCCTAAAAAAGTCATTAATTGTTGCTTCGTATTTCGTGCATCTTGCGCATCCTTTTGTAGCATTTGTTTCAACTCTGGATCTGTACACGTCTGTGCATACTGCTCCAACTTGTTAATAATTGTTGCGTGTCCACCGATTAAATGACGTAAGTTTTCTACTTCAAGCTCTGTTAAATTTTGCATGGAATACTCCTGCCTTTCTTTGTTCATTCGTCATTAGTATTTGGTTCTTTTTGGATTATATACATGCATGAATTAACTTCTCCTACCTATAAACAAAATAAAAGATGCATAGCTAGGCCATCCATCTTTTATGCTAAATATTCGTTCAATTTTATAGAGATACAATCATACTTATACTCACAAGTAAATTCCATACAATGTGTAAAATAATACTAGGTATAATAGATTGCGTCTTTTTGTATAACATCGCAAACACAATCCCCATAATCGTCGCCGTAATTAGAAGACCTCCATGAAGAATTCCAAAAATGAAGGAAGAAATAATGATACCAACTAAAAAATTATATTTCTTTTCTAAAAATCGATATAAAATACCTCGAAATAGAATTTCTTCTTTAACCGGTGTAATTATAGCAACACTTAACACATATATAATACTTTGTAGACTATTTTGAAGTCCTAAGCTCCCTAATTGTTTCTGTTGTTCTGCTGCACTTTCAAAACTAAACACATGTAACATTAAATATTGTGATAACGCAATAACCATAAAACCAATTAATAGATATAAATATGTCTTCCCATTCTTCAAAACGGATAAATCCCAAATATATTTAATAAAATGAAGAACTGGTTTATAAGCTAATAAAACGATAGCAACAACAGCTGCATCTAATAAAAGGAAATAGTACCCTTCTAAATTATCACGCAACGCTTCCTCACCATAAATCCCAAAAGCTAAACCAAGGAATAACCCTCCTAGAAGTAAGAATCCTAAAATGATTGCTATCATTACAAATAGATTTTTATATGTTATATTATCTATTTTCCTTTCCACACTATACGCTTCTAACACCGTTTTACTCATACTATTCCTCCATTTGTTTTCATTACCTTAACAAAAATCCTTTAATATAAATATAAGGATAATATAACAAAAATTTCAAAAAGAATAATATGCAATTTTACATATTATGAACGCTTTGTATTCTATAGTTTTAGGAATTATATTGTTATATAATAATTATAAAATAAAAATTTCTTACTTCCACATCATGATCCCCACTTCATACTAAACCTTATGAATAAAAGGAGAGGTAAACATGAAAACACATGATTTTCTTACTAAGGTGCAAGATAGCTATGACCCTAACCCAAGCCAAGACCCTTTTATATTTATGTTTTTCGGTTTCCTATTAGCGATATACACATACTTAAAACCCACAAAATAATATCATTTAGCAAAAAAGAGCCTCTAAACAATTAAAGGCTCTTTCTAGTTAAATTCCTTTCCGCTTCTTCAATCGCCCGTTGCATTTGCACTAACGGATTTTTAATCATCTTCCCATGCCCTGTCGCTAATATAGACGGCTTATACTCTAGCAATTTCTGAGCGCTTTTTAATGAAACTTCTGCATCCCACGTACCAAACATAGGAAACGGAAAAAGCCACATCAACTGTCCTGCTACCGCCACTCCTCCTCTCGTTTGAAATGCATCTCCAACAATGAGCGCATCATTTCTCGTGTCTAAAAACGCCATTGATCCTGGTGTATGGCCTGGGGCTGCAATTGCTACAAGTGAACCAATTTGATCTCCCTCTTGAAGAAGGATATCTGGAATCGTCTTTATCCTTTTTGACACACTCACTTTTACTTGCGTGCCTGGTTCTCCGAGTTGCAGTGACAAATCCCCTTCAAGTAAACGAGCATCTCTTTCAGAAATATAGACCGAAACATTCGGCAGTTCTTGTTTTATAGCATCAAGCGCTCCTACATGGTCATCATGTGCATGTGTTATAACGATATTCGTAATCGGTTTTCCTAGTTTTCGAGCCGCTTCTAAAATCTTCTTTGCACAAAATGGCAAAGCTGCATCAATTAACGTTAATCCTGTTTCTTCTTCGACAAAGTAACAGTTAATCGGAAATAGACGCGGTAAAAATGCGATTTGATGAACTGTTCCTACTTTTATTAACTTCATCTCCTATCCCTCCATGAAAAAGAGCTGTTTACAAATACATATGTAAAACAACCCTTTTCAAGAATCCATCAATAAAAAAACCAGCAGCCAAACGGCCACTGGTTCCTTTTCATCTATTAAACTGTATAACGCTCATCTTCTAAAATTTTCGCAGCGATTTCACGTTTCTTCGGAATTACGTTAAGTGGCGTGTGGCGAGTTAATTTACGTAATGATGATAACATCATGCGCAGCATGTCGCCGTTTTCAACTGCGATAAGTGTTTCTTTCGCATCTGCTTCGATTTCGTTGAATGCTTCTTGGCAGAATACTTCAGTGTATAACACTTTTTGTTTATTCTTTTCAAGACCAGTTGTTTTAATTGCTTTTTCTGTACGAAGAACAGCTGATTCCATTGCATAAAGGTTGCTTACGATGTCAGCGATATTCACAAGAATTTCTTGCTCTTTATCTAATGCTTTACCGTATTTTTGAGCCGCTAATCCAGCTACCATTAAGCCGATTTTCTTCGCGTTAGTTACTAAATATTTTTGAAGTGCTAATGGCTCATCGCCTACTTCTTCTGGCATCATCATCATTAACTCTTCTTGTAATTTTTGTGCTTTTTGAAGAAGTGGTAATTCACCTTTCATCGCTTTACGTAAGAACGTACCTGGTACGATTAGGCGGTTAATTTCGTTCGTTCCTTCGAAAATACGGTTAATACGAGAATCGCGGTACATTCTTTCAATCTCGTATTCTGCCATAAATCCGTAACCACCGTGAATTTGAACACCTTCATCTACTGTATAGTCTAATACTTCAGAACCGAATACTTTATTTAAAGAGCACTCGATTGCATATTCAGCGATAGAAGCTGCTACTGCTTTACCGTCTTTCACTTCTTCTTCAGATAATGTGCTCATGCGGCTTTCGAATAAACCTACTGTACGATATACAGAGCTTTCAGCTGCATATGTTTTCGCTGCCATATTCGCAAGTTTCTCTTGAATTAATGGGAAGCGAGCGATTGGTTGTTTGAACTGTTGACGTTGGTTTGCATATTGTGCTGAAATTTCTACTGCACGTTTCGCAGATCCAACTGTACCAACACCTAATTTATAACGACCGATATTTAAAATGTTGAACGCGATAATATGACCTTTACCGATTTCACCAAGTAAGTTCTCTTTTGGTACTAATGCATCTTCTAAAATTAACGTACGAGTTGAAGAACATTTAATACCCATTTTCTTTTCTTCTGGGCTTGTAGATACGCCAGCATATTCTTTCTCTACGATAAATGCTGAGAAGTGCTCTCCATCGATTTTTGCATATACGATAAATACGTCAGCGAATGCAGAATTTGTAATCCACTGTTTTTCACCATTTAATACGTAATGTGTACCTTCTGCATTTAAACGTGCAGTTGTTTTTGCACCTAATGCGTCAGATCCTGAACCTGGCTCTGTTAATGCGTATGCAGCTAATTTTTCACCAGTTGCAAGTAATGGTAAATACTTTTTCTTTTGCTCTTCGTTACCGAATAATACGATCGGTAACGATCCAATACCTACGTGAGCACCGTGAGTAATTGCAAAACCACCAGCGCGAGAGAATTTCTCTGCGATTAACGCTGAGCTTACTTTATCAAGACCAATTCCACCGTACTCTTCTGGTACGTCAGCACCTAATAAACCAAGTTCCCCAGCTTCTTTTAAAAGACGAACAGAACGATCAAACTCATGTTGCTCTAAATATTCAAGCTCTGGAAGAACTTCATTTACGATAAAGTCCTCTGTCGTTTTTGCAATCATTTTATGCTCAGATGAAAAATCTTCTGGCGTAAACACTTGATCAATCGTAATCTCATCAACTAAAAAGCTACCGCCTTTAACCGCATTTCCTACTGTTTTTTCCATGAAAATTTCCTCCTTCATATTTTCATGAGCCGCTTCTCTCTTTTTGAAAGAAACTGGCTCTCCCGTTTATTTTTTATAAACCTTTGTTGCTTCCATTCTTTTTTTCATAATCCAGTTCCAGTGGCTAAAACAGTCGGTCGTTTCACCCCTTCCTGTGAGGCAAAAAGCGCCTCTTCGTCAGGGCTTCCAACGCCCTCCTGTTCTGAACAAGTCACTTCCACTTTTTTACAATCCAGTTCCAGTGGCTAAAACAGTCGGTCGTTTCACCCCTTCCTGTGAGGCAAAAAACGCCTCTTCGTCAGGGCTTCCAACGCCCTCCTGTTCTGAGCGAGCCACTTCCACTTTTTTTATAATCCAGTTCCAGCGGCTAGAATATTCGGTGGCTTCGCTTCTTCCTGCGAGGCAAAAAGCGCCTCTACGTCTGAAGCTCCATCCCCCTCACATTCTGAACGAGCCACTTCCACTTTTTATAGTAATTCAAACACTCCCGCTGCTCCCATTCCGCCGCCGATACACATTGTTACGATACCGAATTGTTCGTTGCGGCGTTTCATTTCGTGAATAAGAGATAGTGTTAGTTTTGCTCCTGTACAGCCAAGTGGATGTCCAAGTGCGATTGCACCACCGTTTACGTTTACTTTTTCTTCATCTAAACCAAGTTCACGAATAACTTGGATTGATTGAGAAGCGAATGCTTCATTTAGTTCGAATAGGCCGATATCAGATAGCTCTAAACCAGCTAATTTTAACGCTTTTGGAATTGCAGCGATTGGGCCAATTCCCATTACTTCTGGTGGTACGCCAGCTACTGCAAATGAACGGAATTTCGCAAGTGGCTTCATACCATCGCTCACTGCTTTTTCACGATCCATTAATAGTACAGATGCTGCACCGTCACTCATTTGTGAAGAGTTACCAGCCGTTACAGAACCGCGAACGTTAAATGCTGGACGTAATTTACCTAAAATGTCTAGCGTCGTCTCTGCTCTTACACCTTCGTCTTGTGCGAAAATGATTGTTTCTTCTTGCAGTTTATTGTTTGAGCCAACCGAGCGTAACGTCACATCTACAGATACTGTTTCATCAGCAAAGTTACCAGCAGCTAATGCTTTTGCAGCACGTTGATGACTTCTTACTGCAAATGCATCTTGCTCTTCACGAGAAATTCCATATTTCACAGCAACTTGCTCTGCTGTATGTCCCATGCCCATATAATATTCTGGAGCCGCTTCTACAAGGCGACTATTCGGACGAACGACGTGTCCCATCATCGGAACTAAGCTCATTGATTCCGCTCCGCCTGATAATACAGCTTCAGAGTGTCCAAGCATAATGCGCTCTGCTCCATAAGCAATACTTTGTAAACCTGAAGAACAGTAACGGTTGATTGTAATAGCTGGAACATCGTAAGAAAGCCCTGCTAATCCGCCGATATTACGAGCCATATTTAAACCTTGCTCTGCTTCTGGCATCGCACAACCGAAAATTAAATCATCGATTGGTCCTTCATAATTCGCACGCTTTAACGTTTCCTTTACTACTAACGCCCCTAGATCGTCAGGACGAACTGTTTTTAATGAACCCCTCTTTGCTTTTCCAATTGGTGTTCTTGCTCCCGCAACAATGACAGCTTCTCTCATGAACGATATCTCCCCTCGTTATTAGTTACGTAATGGCTTTCCTTTTACAAGCATGTGCTGCATTCTTGCTTGTGATTTCATCTCACTTACTAAGCTAATAAATGCTTCACGTTCTACATCTAATAAATACTGCTCATCAACTTCTGTTCCGTACGGCACTTTTCCGCCCGCAATGACATATGCAAGTTTCTTCGCAATGTGAAGATCATGTTCAGAAATGTAACCAGATAAATGCATTGCTTCTGCACCAAGTACAAGAGTTGCATATCCTGTTTCGCCAACAACTGGTATCTTTTTACGAATCGGTGCTTTATAGCCAGCTTCATATAAAGCAAGTGCTTTCTGTTTCGCATCATATAGTAAGTGATCACCATTCACACTAATACCGTCTTTATCGCCTAAGAAGTTGTTCGATACAGCTTCTTGTGCTGATGTAGAAACTTTCGCCATCGCTACAGATTCGAACACTTTATTCGCAACTTTTTGCAGATCAAACTCTACACCGTTTGGCATTTTATTTAAGTGTTTAATGTATAGCTCTTTATTACCGCCTCCGCCAGGGATTAAGCCAACACCAACTTCTACTAAGCCCATATACGTTTCACTAGAAGCTTGAATGCTAGCAGCCGGTAAGCAAACTTCTGTACCACCACCAAGTGTCATACCGTATGGAGCTGCTACAACTGGCTTAGAAGAGTACTTAATTTTCGTCATTGCATCTTGGAAGTTTTTCACAACCAACTCAATTTCAAAGTAATTGTCGTCTTGTGCTTCCATTAAAATCATTGCAAGGTTAGCACCAACACAGAAGTTCTTCGATTGGTTCCCGATAACAAGACCTTTATAATTCTTTTCTACTTCATCAACAGCGTAGTTAATCATTTGTGTAATATCCATACCGATTGCATTGCTCTTCGAATGGAATTCTAAGCAAAGGATGCCGTCACCTAAATCAATTAAGCTCGCGCCGCTATTTTTCTTTAATACGCCATTTTTCTCTTTTAATTGTTTAAGAGAAATTGCTTTTTTATTACGCTCGATTAGCTTATATT
The DNA here is from genome assembly GCF_016483245.1 of Bacillus cereus group sp. N31. Lineage (NCBI taxonomy): Bacteria > Bacillati > Bacillota > Bacilli > Caryophanales > Bacillaceae > Bacillus > Bacillus cereus group sp. N31. The sequence continues at coordinate 7,126 of NZ_JAEHCH010000009.1, forward strand.
CACCATTATCGTAATAGTAGCTATCGCCGTTATCATGTTTATAGAAAGTAGTAAAACCTTTCTCTACCATTTCTTTTACCCAAGCTGGTACATTTACGCCGTTTTCTTCCATCTTTTGAATCGATTTTTCAACGCCGATTGCATCCCAAATTTCAAATGGTCCTTGCTCCCAACCGAAGCCCCATTTCATCGCTTGATCAATTGCCACGATATCGTCAGCAATTTCTTTATGAAGCTTTGCAGAGTATAAAAGAGTTGGTGTGATGATATTCCATAACAACTCACCTGCGCGGTCTTTCGCGTATACAAGCGCTTTCAATTTATTCGCTAATCCTTTTTCTTGCTTACTTAACTCTACGGATGCAGCTTTTAATTTTTTGCGCGCTTCGTATTCCATCGTTTCAGGATTTAATTCTAAAATTTCTTTTCCTTGTTTTAAGAAGAAGCCTTGACCAGTTTTACTTCCAAGCCATTTTTTATCAAGCATGTCATGCATGAAAGTTGGTACTTTAAATACATCACGCTCTTCTTCTTGTACGTTTTCATATACGTTATTTGCAACGTGTACGAATGTATCTAAACCAACAACATCTAATGTGCGGAACGTTGCGCTCTTCGGACGGCCAATAAGTGGGCCTGTTACAGAATCAACTTCTCCAATGCTATAGCCACGCTTAATCATTTCTTGAAGCGTTACAAGCAAGCCGTACGTACCAATGCGGTTTCCAATAAAGTTTGGTGTGTCTTTTGCGATAACAACGCCTTTTCCAAGAACATCTTCGCCAAATAGTTTCATGAAGCTTAATACTTGTGGATCTGTTTCTTTCGTCGGTATTACCTCTAGAAGTTTTAAATATCGTGGTGGGTTAAAAAAGTGTGTGCCTAAGAAGTGCTTCTGGAAGTCGTCTGAACGACCTTCTGCCATTTTTTCTACTGAAATGCCTGACGTATTCGAGCTTACAATAGAACCCGGTTTACGAACAGCATCTACTTTTTCAAATAGTTTCTTTTTAATATCTAAGTTTTCAACTACTACTTCAATAATCCAATCTACATCAGCTAGACGCTCAAGATCATCTTCTAAGTTACCTGCTTCAATCAGTGCTAAATTTCCTTTCACTGTCAGAGGAGCTGGTTTTTGCTTTAATAGTTTTTGCACAGCCGTATTACTAAAACGATTTCTCACACTTTTATGTTCTAATGTAAGTCCCTTCGCTTCCTCTTCTTTTGTTAGCGCAGGTGGTACAATATCAAGCAATAATGTCGGAATACCAATATTAGCTAAGTGTGCCGCAATCCCTGAACCCATTACGCCTGAACCTAGAACAGCAGCCTTTTTAATTTGGAACATCCAATTCTCCCCCTATCCTTGAATGAATGCTCATTCAATTTTTCGACATAAGTCGCAATCAATGAGTGAGCCTCTACTAATAAATATATGATACTGTTTAAATTTTCGCAATATATTTATTGATAAAATTTTCTGAAATAAATATTTTTCTTTTATTTGCCCATGCTATATATGTGTATTTTCTTCACTAAAATGCACTTTTCCTTTTTACAATCTGACGAAACTGGAGGAATATATATGGCAAAACTTAAGAAGAACCCCTCAAAAGCTGGAATTAGTGCAGCGAGTGTAACTGGAAATGCAGGTCCACATAATCACGGTGTGGAAAAGGGCCGTCAAGGTAATAACCAACAATATAAGAAGCATAATATGGGCGAAAAATAACGGTATATTTTTGGGCAGAAAACGTGGCATAATGATTAATGGCTGCTTTTTCTGCCCAATTTATTTGTACATATGGAAAACAAAAGAGGGAACGATGATGAAACGAACAATAGTTATGATTGTAATGATTGCTACACTATTTACAGGGATGATTTTCTTCTCTTATGCACAAAGACAACAAACTGTAAGAGTTGATCAGCCTAGTATTACGGGGCAATACGGAATTACAATCGATGCAGACACAGGTGAAATTTTGTATGGCAAACGCGAAGATGAACGCTCTTATCCGGCTAGTATAGCCAAAATGATGACAACCCTTCTCTTACTAGAGAATGTAAAAGAAGATGAAGAAATTACAGTTACAGAAAACGCAATAAAAACAGAAAGTCAAAGTAAAAAAATTAAGCTGCGTGCTGGGGAAAAATTAAAACGGGATGAGGCATTAAAACTTATGCTTATCATTAGTGCAGACCCAATCTCTGAGTCAATTGCAGAACATATCGCGGGATCAAAAAATGAGTTTGTGAAAATGATGAATGCTAGAGCGAAGGAACTTGGTACAAAGCATGCAACTTTCAAAAACGCAAGTGGTGCTGATGCACTTGGAAATAAAGTATCACCATATGACATTGCCATTATTACGAAAGAAGCATTAAAATACCCAATCGTTTTACAATACATGAATTCAGTAAATACAACTCTACATACTTCTGAACGCTCTCCAAAAATCGCAAACTATGGACGAGAGGAACTATATGACGATCCATATGCGATTGGAAGTAAAAGCGGTTTATCTGCACTCGGAAAATATACGGTCGTAACTGTTGATGAGAAAGACGGTAAACGCGTTATTAACGTCGTATTATCTTCTACTCGCGCGCAACTATATCCTGATACGAAGAAAATGGCACATTACGCATTTAAGCAATTAAAATAACCAAGGAGTATGTTCTCCTTGGTTATTTTTTAACCATACCTTTTAATACGAACGCAACGTTCGCTGGACGCTCTGCTAGACGGCGCATGAAATAGCCATACCAGTCGTTTCCATAAGGTACATAAACACGCATCTTGTAGCCTTCTTTTACAAGCTCAAGTTGACGCTCATTACGAATACCATATAACATTTGGAATTCAAATTGGTCTCTTGGAATATTGTGTTCTTCGGCAAGTTTTTTCGTATATTCAATAATTGCTTCGTCATGTGAAGCAATTGCAGTATAATTTCCATTTAATAAGTGCATTTTAATAATTTTTTTATAGTTATCATCTACATCTTTCTTATCCGGGAACGCTACATCTTCAGGTTCTTTATAAGCTCCTTTTACAAGACGTAAATTAGGACTATAAGCATTTAATTCTTCCATATCTTTTTCTGTACGATATAAGTAAGCTTGAATAACTGTACCAATATTATCGTATTCAGATTTTAATTGTTTAAAGATCTCAATTGTTTTCCCGCAGCGCGTATAGTCTTCCATATCAATTGTAATAAACACACCATTTTCTTTTCCAGCTTCTAAAATACGGCGCATATTGTTCATTACGATTTCATCAGAGATATCTAATCCCATAGAAGTCATCTTTAAAGAAAGCTGCGAATTAAGACCTTCTCTTCCAATTGCACGAATCGCTTCAATCGATTCGCTAGCCATTTCATTTGCTTCCGCTTCGTTATCAACAAATTCACCTAAATAATCGATCGTTACACAAAGGCCTTGCTTGTTCAATTGTTTAATAGCTGCTGTCGCTAATTCGATTGTCTCCCCTGCGACAAAACGACCTGCTCCAAAGCGTAAACCGTACTTTTTAGCTAACTTTGTTAGCGCTTTATTTTTTGACAAGAAAAGAAACGAATTTCGCATTAATTGTTCCATGTAATTCACCCCTATGACTGTAATTTATCTGTTTTTTACCCCTCTTCGAAATTATATCATTCTTTAAAATTATTTGATACAAATAATTATTTAGACAATTTATAAAATACTATAAAAACATTTAAAACCTTATATTCTTGCTTACAAATATAAAGGGAATATTTTTCGACATTTAGAAAAAACGGGTTTACTGGGCCTCAAATAGACATGTCGAAAATATTCGACATGTCTATAAAACCCTTTATATTCCATATAAATTATATAAAGATATTAATAAAGTGAAAATTCAATTAGAATAAGGCGGGCCCTCCCCCTCTAATTATTAACCCTCACCAATCGGGCTTTTACGAGATAAAAAAAGCTTAAGGTGACATTCACCTCAAGCTCTCTTATTTTTCATTTCGCTTCTCTTCATTTATCTTTTTTATATCCGAAATTAACTGTACCATTTCTTCTTTCGCATCGGGATACGTCTCATTCCAATGCTTAACTAAAGCCGGCATCGTCTTAGCTATGTAAGAATACAGTGCCCACTTCTGCACCTGTTCTTTTCTTTCTTCATTGCTCTCTCCAAGTAATAGTTCCGTGTATTTCTCTAACAACCCATCAAATTGTTCGTTAAACTTTTCACTCATCTTATCTACCTCCTATATGAAAAAAAGCAGCGAAGATCGCTGCTTTTTCTTATAATTTTGATCGAACAGAGTTTAATTTCTTCTCCATTGTGCTTACTTTATCACGACGATCATCGATACGAATTGTTGTTGCAACGCGTTGTGCACCTTTCGTATAGGGAACTTCATGCATTTGTTGAATTACTTCTAGAATGACAGGAAGATCTCCTTCAATAACTGTATTCATCGGTGTTAATTGATACTTCACGCGATCTGCATTTTTCTCTAGCACCTTTTGTACTTCTGCTACATATTCACTAACACTTGGATTACCTGTTCCTACTGGAATAATCGAAACGTCAACAATTGCCATAGTAGTCTTCCTCCTATACTTGCTTCTTATATATCCATTGTCTATTTTACCGAAATCCTCATCATTTTACTAATTTGTTATTCCTCTATTTTAAATTGCTCAACTAATCTTTCTAAGTCTCTCATGTGCTCCGTCAAGCTTTCCATCGTATGAGCTACCTTTTCTAGATGATTCACTTGAGATTCAGTTGCAGCATTTACCTCTTCAGATACAGCTGCACTTTCTTGACTCGTACTAGCAATTGTATGCATTACCTCTGTAATTTCACCTTGCTCGTGACCTATATTGTTTACTTCTTCTACAATTTTTTCAACTGAGATACTAATCGTATTTACAACCGACATAATTGTACGGAATTCCGCCTCTGCCTCTGTCGTCACTTTATTTTGTATATCAGCAATATCTTTCAATTTACTTACGACCTCTACAACTCGTTTTACTTCTAATTGGACATCGCCAATCATTGTTGCGATTTCTCCTGTTGCCTCTTTTGATTGTTCCGCTAACTTTCGAACTTCTTCAGCCACAACTGCAAATCCCTTACCTTGCTCACCTGCACGTGCTGCTTCAATCGAAGCGTTTAAAGCAAGTAAGTTCGTTTGATCCGAAATACCTTTTATAAGCTCTACAACATTTTGAATCGATCCGACTTTTTGCTCTAACTTACCAGATGCTTCCTCTGTATGAACAACAATCGAAGATGACTCTCCTCTTGTACGAACTAAATTCTGCATCGTATTTAACCCTTGCTTAGATGCCTTTTCCGCTTTACCAGCCACTCCTTCTATTTCACCAACGGAGCTATTCATTTCTTCCACTGACTGCGCCATGTTCTCAAGCTGAGCTGAAACTTCATCTACACTATTGGCAAGAGTAGAAGCTCCCCCGCTCACATCATCCATTGCACCTGACACTTCTCTACTAGCGGCCACCGTTTCATTCGTTAAATAATGGAGATTATTCGTTGATTGCTGCACTGTTGATACACTATTTTTAATTTTACTTACCATTTCATTCATTTGCCCAACCATATGATTAAAATGGTTCGTCAGCTCTCCAACCTCATCTTTACTTGTCACTTTCATTTGCAGTGTTAAATCTCCTTCTGCTACTTTTTGAACGTGATTCGTTAATAATTGCAGTGGTCTTGCTAATCTTCTTGAGAATAAATAAGAAGCTACTATTCCAACTAATAAACTAATACATCCCATTATAATGACTGTATTTCTCATACTACTTAACAATCCATCAATCGTTTGTTTCGGATAAAAAATTCCTATCTTCCATTTCATCGCATCAAATAACTGACTATAGACAACTACATCTTCACCTTTTAATGTAGTTTCAGCATATTTTGTGACATCTTTATTTAAACTCTTCAGCAATGGCTCTTTAGAAATATCTTTCCCTATCTTTTCTGGGTAAACAAGAGCTATATTTTTATCATTTATAATAAACATTTCTCCGTCATTATTGTATTGAATATTATGAAGTAACTTCTGAATTGTTCCGAGCGATACATCCATCGCAACAACGCCTAATACAGATCCATCTTGAGACGTAATAGCTTTAGAAACCCCTACACTTAACTTTCCTGTCGCGATTTCATATGAAGGTTGTCCCCAATGAACCTTTTTCACATCAGCCTCTGAATCTTTATACCACGGTCTTGTCGTTGGATCATATCCTTCCGGCACCTTTCCACCTTCAGCAAGATTGGCACTTAATGTTTTTTTATCTTTCGTACCAATATATAAATCTAAAATACCAGGATGGTTCTTTTTATACTCCAAAAACTCTTTCGTCAAAAACGCTTCCTCTTCTGGAGTAACTCCATCTTGAATCATATTACGAATCATCTCACTGTTCGCATAATACCCCATATCTTCATCAGTTCTTTGAACAAATGTCGTAAGTTGCTCTGTCACAAGATCCATCGTATTTTGAGAATACTGGTCTAAGGAACTTACTTCTTTCTCTTTCTGTAATTGATACATAGCTGTACCCAATACTACGAACATCATAGAAATAAGTACTGAAAATACTACCGCAATTTTTAAACGTAAACTTCTCAACATCTTCCCCCTAGCATCCCCTTATCGTTGTATTATAATCATATTAATCACTATATTAAGTATAATGGATAAAATTAAAAAATTGAAATTAATTCTCACCCCATTCACATAGGAATACTCCTAACACTTGTGTAAAAACAAATAGTTCATTATCCTTAAACTATATAATCTCATTCGTTCGGAGGGAACTATGTTACAAAAATTCGGTTTCTCACAATATGAAAGCCAAGCTTATGAAGTTGTCGTATCAAGCAATGAACCGTTAGATGCTACAACAATTGTGAAGCACTCTGGTGTTCCAAAAGCAAAAATATATGAAGTGCTAGCACGCCTGATAGATAAAGGAATGGTAATGGATTCTGTTTCAGAAAAGAAAAAGTTGTATACAGCATTGCCACTAAAACTAGCAATTGAAAAATTAACGACAGAATTCCAATCAAATATTAAAGACTTAGAAACGAATATATCAAAAAAATCATTTACTGATGACCGTGTGTGGAGCTTAAAGATGCAATCTTCTATTCGAGTTCAAAGTAAAGAGCTCATTGAAAGTGCAAAAGAATCGATTCGTATTTCAGCTTGGAATGATACTCTTTCAGAATACCTTCCTTTACTAGAACAAAAAGCAAAACAAGGCGTCCAAATTGAGTCCCTTATAGTTGGAAAAGTAGAAACAAAGTTAGAAAACATGCATTTTCTAATCCCCGCTGAAGAACCTAACGCATTAGAGCGCTACTTGCTACTCATCGTTGACGACCGCGAAATTTTATTTGCTGGTGTAGAGCAAGAATCATGGCAAGCGATGAAAACAATGTCACAACCTTTCGTGAAGTTCTTTACAGAATTCTTCTATCATGACGTTGCACTTGCGAAAATTACCCAGAAGCACCATGACCTCTTTATGCAAGATGAGGAAATTAAAAGTTTGCTTATGAAGTTAAGGTACTAGTTGAATAATGAAAAGGAGTCTAGTTTTTTACTTAGACTCCTTTTCGTTTTGTTCCTTTATATCCATCAACAGCTCAATGATTTTCTCATTTTGCTCCACCTGTTTCTCTGAATTTTGATAAATGAAACGAACCCATCTAAGAACAAACACGACTACAACTATCGGTAGTAGTGCCAATATAGCTCCAACTAAATCATATGCCATTTTCCATCACCTCGCTATATACATCCTTCTCCGTTCACCTATTAAAACCTTCCATTTTTTACAAATAAAAAAAGAACCTATCAAACGATAGATTCTTCTTTCACAAACTGAGTAGAACGCCCTCTCGTAATCGAGAATATTGCACAAAGCAGTGCTAATATAATAAAGCCACCGCCTACCCAAGCGTTATATATAACAGATGATTTTTCAATAACAACTCCGCCTACTGTTGAACCGAGCGCAATTCCTAAGTGAAGGGCAGAGTTATTTAAACTTTGCTGAATACCAGCTGATTCTGGTGCAATTTCAATTAAGTAATTTTGTTGTGCTGGTGAAATAGCCCAGCTCAGCATACTCCAAAGTCCCATCATAATAATGAAGAGCGGGAATGAAAATGTCATCATTGGCAACATAAAGATTGCACATGCAAATACGATAATGATGGAAATAATACTTTTCTTCGATCCCCATTTATCAGCAAGCAAGCCCCCAAGGCCGCCTCCAAGTACCGCTGCGATTCCGAAAATGAAGTAAAACACACTAATCCAGTTCGCTTCCACATGCATCACATCTTTTAAAAATGGTGTTAAATATGCATACAGTGTTAAATGACCTGTTAAAAATAAAAATGATGTTAACTGTGCACTCACAATTTTTTTATCTTTCAACGTAGCAATTTGATCTCTTATTGATAACACCGATGTCGGCGGTACTTTCGTTAAGAATAATGAAATACAAGCGATTGCCATAACTGTTAATATCGAAATGAATACAAATGGTGCACGCCATCCATATGCATTGCCGAGCACAAGACCAAGTGGTACCCCAAGTACGAGAGAGCCACTAATCCCCATGAAAATGATTCCAATTGCACGCGCACGAAAATGCGGTTCTACAACACTAGAAGCAAGTGTTACAGATAGCGCAATAATTAATGAACCACTCGCCGCACAAATGACCCTTGAGAACATTAACATTTCGTAATTTACACTAAATGCTGAAATAATATTTCCGATTAAGAAAATCAATAATGCCCCAATGTATAATGTTTTTCTTTCAAACTTTCCTGTTACCGCTAATAAAACTGGACCTGATAAAGCAAATACTACTGAAAATATTGTTATAAGCTGACCAGCTGCGCTAATAGATACTCCTAAATCATTGGCAACTAAATCAAGCGTTCCTCCTATAATTAGCTCAACCGTTCCGACTACGAAAGCCGCAATAGCTAAAATATATACACGAAAATTCAAGTCTTTCCCCACGCTTTCTATTTTGGTTACTACGATTATAGTAACCAAAATAGAAACTGTAAGCAAGTACAATTTTTTTACAATAAAAAAGGTAGGCGCATTATACACCTACCCCTCCATCATTCAGTTTCTTTCTTCTTATTTAAATACCAATACACCGGAAGTCCCGTAAAGACAATTCCAATTGATAAGAAACAACTTACCGGATCATTGATAATTGCACTACCAATTACAAAGAACGAACCTAAAATCGCTACGATTGGTACGATTGGGAATAAAGGTACACTATATGCACGCTCTTTATTCTTATTACGTTTTCTTAAAATGAAGACACCAATAAACGTCATTACATAGAAAATATAAATAATGAATACGGAAATCTCAGATAGCTTATTTGGATCACTAATAATCATTAAAATAATTCCTAAAATGATTTCAACAGTAATCGCATTTGCTGGTGTTTTAAATCTTGGACTTTCCTTTGCAATAAACTTAGCAAATGGAAGTTGTCCACGTTCTGCCATCGACATCGGGATACGTGGGAACGTTAAAATCTTTCCATTTAAACAACCGAAAATAGAAACGATAATACCGATACTAATAATTTTTCCGCCATATTCTCCAAGTAGCATGCCTGCAGCTGTCGCTGTTGCATTTTCTCCAAGGTCTACAATTTGTGTTGCTGGTAATACATTCAGTAACGCCAAGTTAATTAATACGTAAGCAGCAGTTACAATTAAAATACCAACTGTCATTGCCTTCGGTAATAACTTTGTTGGATTCTTCATTTCCCCGCCGATGGAAGCGAGTAAAATCCAACCGTCATAAGCAAATAAAGTTGCTAAAATTGCCATACCTATACTTTGATTTTCTGATATCGGCACTACTACGTTAAAAATATCACTATTTCCTTTCCAAAAGCCTAATACAACAATTAAAATGATCGGAATCATCTTCCCTATTGTCGTAACCGTTTGGACGATACCTCCATATTTTGTCCCCATACTATTTACAACGCCTAGGAACACAACGGTACCAATTGCGATTGGTAAATTCCATACTTTATCTAAATAGAAAAAATTGATCATTAAAGAACTAAAATACAACCCTAACGTTCCAATAATAGCTGGGCCATACACAATCGTTTGCATCCAGCCTGATAAATACCCCCAAAAACTTCCGTAAATCTCCTCTAAATACGTATACAACCCACCATTTTTCGGGATTTGCGCTCCAATTTCAGCTACTGTTAAACCACTTGCTAGTGTCAACAGACCACCAATTACCCAAGCAAGAATAGCCATATTAGAACTCCCTGAGTAATCTAATACGCTCCCTGGTTTCATAAACACACCAGATCCAATGATAGTCCCTACTACGATAGAAAGCGCTACTGTTAAACCAATTTTGTTTTTCTCATCATGATGCATGCTGCGTATCCTCCTTCCAATCCTAGTGTGATGCAAAAATGAAATAAAAAAACACTCCTCCCTAAAAAAGGGACGAGTGTTTTAATCGTGGTTCCACCCTTGTTTCAATTCGCAAAGTGACATACTTCACCAATTTCTCAAGTCTAAATAACGGTTTTTGCCGGCAAGCAATTACTAGGTATCCGTTCACTGCTGCAGTTCATAGGTGGTAATCTATTTTCCCGTACTAGGAAGCTCACAGCCAAAGGCTTCCCTCTCTGAGAATCGTAAAAAATTGATCATGTCCTCATCATCACTTCTTGATGTCGAATTTTGTAGTTATTGTTCATTATATTGAATTGTTAGAAAAAATCAATATATTTTTTATATAACATAAGAAATATTTCTCTTCTTATATTATAACAGAAGGTACGACACTTCTCCATTTCCCTAAAAATGGTACAATCCATTTAGGAGGTGCACCAATAATGATTGCTGTCTTTTGTATCATCGCTACGTTTCTCTCTGTTCTATTCGCTATCATGCATCGGCAAAAGTATCCTGGTTATAGCATTTTAGCGGTAGCTATTATGCCAGCTGTTTCCTTCTACGTATTGGGTAAATATCAATATACGGAAGTGTTTATCGGTTTTGCAATCTTCTACTGCATCCTTGGATACATACTAACAATGAAAAGAATTTTATTGAATCATTAAAAGAGACCGATTTCTATAAGTAGAAATCGGTCCTCGCATGTACCTTCCGGTTGCCCACACGAAAGATACATAACTCAATTATTTATCTTCTTTTTTCATAAAAAATTTATGATGCGGAAGATCCACATTTAATTCCTCTAATTGTTTCTTTTCATTTTCTAGAACTGCTTTTGCTTTTGCCTTTGTTGCTTCATCTAATCCCGCGAAGATGTCTTCATGCTTCTCTTTCTCTGGAAGTTTCACGCCTAACTTTGTTAATTCTTCTTTTGCTTGTTCACGTGTTAATTTTCCGGATTTCTCTTGCTCTAAAATTGATTTCGCTTTTTCTTTCGCCTGATCATCTAATCCTGCAAACATATCCTTATGTTTACCCTTCTCTGGCAATTTCACGCCTAGCTTTGTTAATTCTTCTTTTGCTTGTTCACGTGTTAATTTTCCGGATTTCTCTTGCTCTAAAATTGACTTTGCTTTTGCTTTCGCCTGATCATCTAATCCTGCAAACATATCCTTATGTTTACCCTTCTCCGGCAATTTCACACCTAGCTTTGTTAATTCTTCTTTTGCTTGTTCACGTGTTAACTTCCCAGATTTCTCTTGCTCTAAAATTGATTTCACTTTTGCTTTCGCCTGATCATCTAATCCTGCAAACATATCTTTTCGTTTCTCTTTCTCAGGTAGCTTTACACCTAGCTCCTCTAATTGTTTCTTTGTATCGTCCATAATTGTTTTCACTTTTTGTTTTGTAGCGTCATCTAAATCTTTCTTCACCGTTTTTGTAGGCTGATCCGCTGCTGGAGTATTCGTTGCCGCAAATGCTGGTACACCCACTCCTCCTATAATTCCAAATGATAAAGCACCTGCAATTGCTAAATACCCAACTGTTTTCTTCTTCATAGGAAATTTCCTCCTTCATATTTCTAAAGCATGTACACTTTCGTATACAATGCCTATAGTAATATTGGTTTCTTAAAATTCCCTTAACGACTTAACAAAAAAACACCGCTCATCACGAGCGGCGTTGTTCTAAGCTTTTTGTAATTGTAATTCTTCACGTTCCATTATTTTTCTTAATACAATTGTTTGTGTCATTGTAAATAGGTTACCTGTAATCCAATACAGTACAAGACCTGATGGCGCCGCAAATCCCATAAATAGAATCATTGCTGGCATCATAATTTGCTGCATTTTTAGCATTTGTACTTGTTCTCCAGGTGTGATATTAGATTGGAAAACTTTCATCTGAATAAATGTCGTTAACGCTGCAATAATCGGTAATATATGATATGGATCTGCATGTCCTAAGTTCACCCATAAAAATGAAGATGTGCGAATCTCTTCTGTTCGGCTAATCGCATAATACAAAGCAGAGAAAATCGGCATTTGTATAAAAATTGGCCAACAACCAGCAAGTGGATTCCAACCGCCTGATTTCATTAGTTCTGACATTTCTTTTTGATACTGCTTTTGTTTTTCAAGATCTTTGCTTACATCACCGTATTTTTTCTTTAGCTTCTGCAATTCAGGTTGCATTTTTTTCATTTTCGCTTGGCTACGGTATTGTGAAACAGCTAATGGAATCATTGCTGAACGAATAACGAGCGTCATGATAATGATCGCAATCCCGAAGCTAGCTCCAGGTATATGATGAGCAACAAATTGAATCATAAACGAGATTGGATATACAAAGTAATGATCCCAAATCCCAGTACTATGTGCATCAATTGGGGCCGCATTACTGCAACCAGATAAAACAAAAACAAGTAATAATGATAAACTAACGAGCACAGCTCGATATGATTTTAACATGTTCATTCCTCCAATGTTTCGTAATTATTTAGCGAAACATTGGTGTATACGGACCGACCTCGTCATTCTCTTCACTTGATTCTTGTCTGCGAACAGAACGAATCATTCCATATTTATAAAAAATAGAAAATAGCGTTACATTTCCTGCACTATCTTCACATGTATCAACTAACGCAAAAGCTCTTTGTTTACCGCTCGATGCTTGCTGACGCACAAAGCGAGAAACATTGGCAAGGAAGAAAACTTCTAATAAACAAAGCGCCGTTGTTACAAACGATATATATAGAATTGCATCCTGCAATAAAAATTCCATCGCTTCACATCCTTAATAAGCTCATTTTAGCACATCGGGCAAATATTCTCTATTTCCTTTTATTTTCAAAAAAAGTATTTTGCATATTTTCTCAAGAAAACAATAATTAAGAAACATTGTATTCGCTTTCTTTAGTATATTCACGCACATCAATGAATAGGCTTGATTTATTAGAAATTTATAAAATTTTTGCATTATAATAAAACTATTGCCAGTTTTTGAAAAAACCTTTATTCTCTTCTTGTAATCAAAAATGAATATGGAGATGAAACATACTATGGGTCAACTAGGAGACGCCGATTACGTTCCCGACACCGCCTTTTTATCTTTCCCAGCAGCTAAAACATTTCACTTAGAATTTATGATACAGTTGGTTGTTATTTTCATAGCTTCTATTTTGTATGCAATTTCGATGAACATGTTTTTTATCCCGCATAATATGATTAGCGGTGGATTTGCTGGTGTAGGGATGATTATCGGTTATTTAATGCATTACAATATCGGTGCACTTATCTTTTTACTAAACATTCCTCTTCTTATTTTAAGTCACTTTTACTTAGGCAAGAAGACAACCTTTTTAACAGCGTATTTTGTAGCTGTATCATCTTTAGCGATGAACATTATCCCAGTACATCAAGTTTCAGACGATATTTTACTTTCTTCTGTATTCGGTGGTGTAATTTGCGGAGCAGCTTCAGGAATCATATTCCGATTTGCTTCTTCAACAGGTGGTTTTGATGTCGTTGGATTGATTGTAGCAAAACATCGAGATATTTCGATTGGAGCAATCATCTTTGGATTCAACTTGATCTTACTTGTTGCAGCAGGATTTATTTTCGGATGGGATATTACGCTTTATACGTTAATTAGCCGGTTTGTAGTCAGCAAAGTAATTGATGCCGTGCATACAAAACATATTAAATTAACGATAATGACAGTTACAGAAAAAGGTGAGGAAATAAAAAGCGCACTATTACATCACGGCATACGCGGGGTGACAATGGTAGATGCTGTCGGCGGCTATACAAACCATAAGAAAAAAATGATTTACACTGTCGTGACTCGATATGAGTTAGGCGAAATGAAACGTATTATCCGTCAAGTGGATAACAAAGCATTCATGAACATTACTGAAACAGTTGAAATTGTCGGCCGTTTCAAACGCATATAAAAAAGCGCAAGGAACTAACATTCCTTGCGCTTTTTATTTTTTACACTTATTACAAAATCAGATAATTCTATTATTGTGTCCCTAAATGTGTTATAATGAAAACAGACTCACAAAAAAAGAGTATATAGACTTGGAAGTTTCTCATATTTTACAAACAAAAAGAAACGAGAAGTCGGGTATATTTCAGTCACCATACACGTAACGGTTTAAAAACCGATCATCTTAGTTATTCTTCACTAATCTTTTTATAAAAAGATACGTACAACTAAAATTCACTTCAATATACTATACCTACCTTTTTGACTTCCAAATCATCTTATTACATAAGGAGATGAACATATGAATCAATATATACGATATACAATAGCTGTCCTGTTTGCCATTATCGGCGGTGTGATTTGCTTCTGGACAAACACTCAGCTTGGAGAGAATATCATTTTTAATGGAATCGAAACACTTGTAAGCGCTTCAATTTTAGGCGGATACATTTACTTCCTCTTCAATCCAGAAGAAAATGCTCAAAAAACAATGTTATTAACAATGATCGGAATCGTTGGTGGATGTATTTCCTACTCAATGACAAACTATACATTACCACTTCAATTAAGCTCTGCTTTCTTCCACGGTCTATGGACTTGGTTTATCGCATTCTGCCTAGCAGATGTATTCAATCTTTTACAAGACACTGAAGAAGAAAATGGTCGTCAAATTGAAAGTAACTCGTAAGCTGGAAGAATATCTTCCAGCTTTTTTGTTTGCTATTCTTTCCTGTTCATACTCCATCACCAAAATAAAAAGAAGTTACCTCCACGGCAACTTCTTTTCCATATACCCCACTTAGTATTCACTTAAATATATCAACGATTTTTCAAATATATCGATCGTTTCTCCACTTATATCAACGATTTTTTCATTATATCGACGATTCGACACAAGATATCGATTTAACGACAACCTTCGACACTTGAAACACACAACATACCCTATCCCCCAAGCAACTTACTGCCGAACTCTACGATTAAAAAGATAATTAATAGGATCGCGAGTATCTTTAATGCTATATATGCTACTTTAAAAACAACATAAATGAGCAAGACTATCAAAACAATTGATAAAATTTCCATATTTACTTCCTCCAAGCTTTGCTCTTCTTATCTTATTTTACTCGTCCTAGGCTGTTTATGGAACGTTATAAGATGACATATAAAAAAGAGGATACCTCACCCATCGTAAGATACCCTCGCCTGTAGCTGCTCAAACCATTCTCTCTCTACTTGTAAATATCCCATTCCACTCTTCTCAGCGCTCTCCAATTCTTTATCAGCTTTCTTCATATAAATGCGAGAAGCTTCCATATCGTCCTCTAAATATTTAATAATTCCTTGTGTACGGTAATATCCGTTTAAATCCATTTTGGTAATGGCCTTTGCATGTTCCTTTGCCTCTTGCAGAGAAAGGCTATTTATCTGATAAAGAGCTTTATATAAAAGATACCAACTATGAAAACTACTAACGAAAAATTTATTTTCCTTCGTTACAGATAGTTGAACAATTTGTTCTATATACGGTATTGCTCTTTCCATTCCCCTTTGATCAGCTCGGGCATAAAAGACGAGCATAAGTCCGCTCATTATCTCTCTTATACTTTTATCCTCTTTTAATTTTTCCTCACTAAGTTCTACTAATCTCTCATCCCAATCTTTCGGTCTTTTATAACTAAATAACTCACTCGATATTTGAATCGTATATAAATGCTGCTTAGCTTTTTCATCATCTTTAATTAAAATGAGAAATTGCATACCATCACTCAGAAGCGTTCCTTTTATCGGCACGATTGTAACTGCAAAAATCACAAAGTGGAAAACGGAAAAATATAAAAGATATTGATAATAACTCACCATATATATGTAACCTGAAGTAATACCGAATAGTAAACTCATAATTGGCCCACCTAAAGTCATCCACGCCCATTTCTTTGAAAGATTCGGTGTCTCTATAGAAGACGGCGCTAACATCACCACGCCACCAAAGTACGCCCATAATTTATTTTCTCGAATGCGTAATTTCCCTTTTTCCTTTTGAACAGTGATAGGTCCTACTGTCATAAATTTAAAATTCAAACCACCTATCAATCCAAATAGTACGTGCCCTAGCTCATGAATGGCTAACACTAATAATACAATTCCAAATACTGCCCATATATTCAACATTACTTCTAATTTCCCAGTTCGGATTACTCCATATAAAATGGACAAAACTAGCGCCACCGTCATTGAACTAGCTGGCCTTCTTAAAATATCCACTCTTTTCTCTCCTTAATAAATCATTTTCCTCTGCATTTCGTACATGAATTTTCCGAGATGCAATATCCAAATAAATGAGATTAAGCCAATTAATACAAAATCAATATTACTAGCCGCTGTATATATAACGGCAGCCCACCATACATATGCCAATATTGTATTCGTAAATTCATACGCTTTATATCCAGCCTCATGCACAATGTGTTTTAATCCTTCATCTGCGTTTTTCGTCCACATTTCCATAGATTCCATATATGTTACACCTTGTTCAGGATATAGCTTATTATAACGATTTTTTGTTATGAGCCCGATAATCACTACAGTAGTTAAACAGACAATAGAAGCTACTAAATTCCACACCGCAAATGAAACATTTGTATCCTGCACCAGTGCACGTCTACATGTAATAACTGCATATACAAACCATGCCTGCGTAACTATATCACCTACACGTAAATATATACTTATAATACCTAATTTTCTGCCTTGTACGCTCTCTTCTTCATCGCGTGCTTCCGCTAACATACGTGTATTCTTCCAAGTGTAGTACATCATTAAAATTCCAAAAATAGTACATACACCTATAAATAGATTAGATGATAATTTTCTCGGTTCATCCGAGAGTAAATCTAAAGCTATATAAGATGTTAAAAAACCACCCATCATACTTAATGCTATTTTTCCCACAAAATCAAATTGTTTTTTTCGTTTACTCTTCATCGTCCTCTTCCCCCTCCACTAACGTGAATATTTCCTCCACCGGTACATTGAAAATTTTTGCGATTTTTAACGACAATACAATAGATGGTGCATAATCCCCACGCTCAATTAAACTAATCGTTTGCCGTGATGAGCCAATCGCTTTCCCTAAATCCCCTTGTGATAAACGATGCTTTGCTCGCAATTCCCTCACTCGATTTTGAAGCTTCATATCTTCCCTCTTTTTCATTTATTTAATTAAAATTGTAAATAATATCCTTATTTTTGTCAATTATAATTGTCATTACGACTATAATAATTGACAAAAATAAGGATATATTATGATGAAAATAACCTATATAATGAATGTGAAATATTAAACAAAGGAAGTGACATATGAATAAAATATCTACTTTTTCCTATATTCTTACTAAGCTTACAGTGACTTTCTTATTATTATTGCTTATTAGCACGCTTCTCTTAACAACTAGTCAACAAACATTATATAGTTTCTTAGCTGGATTACGAGAACTGCTATATGTTCCCTTCGTTCCTATTCTTGCTGCATATGCATTTTTTTGTTCTATTTGCATCGATAAATTGAAATTAAAAACACATACAAGACTGAAGACATTATTACTTTATATTTTTTGCGGCTATTTATTTTTTCTTCCCTTCCTAACATTTAAAGAAGCTAGTCTAATACAGTTCTTGTTCCTCGGATCAATTGGTGCAGTATGTTCTCTTTCTTTCTATTTATGTACAGTTATAGCAACAAAATTTAAGTGGCTACAATATTTCGTACCAAGCATTATGTTTATTATATTTATCACAATTAACTTAGTAGATTTAGAAAGGTTTGGAACATCAAAAGAACAATGGGTCGAAACAAAAACAGATAACTCTTTCGAAGCATCTTTTCAACATTTTAGTGGTGAACATAAAGTCCCAATTGAACTAAAACGAGGGGACATATTAGAATTCACCATTGAATCACGAGCTGAAAATTCGAATGGCTACATGGGGGACATAAAAATGGCTAGTGAATTTCAAGAGGAAGAAAATTATTTAGCTCCAGCTGGACCTAATACATACCAGTTCGCGGCAATTAAGACAGGAACTTATTACATTATAGTTAGCGGAAATCAGCTAAAAGGAAAGTTAAAAATAGATTGGAACATAAAATGAAACTTTAATCAGTGGGGTTTTGTTCATCCCCCACTGATTATCAGCCCTGACCAATCGGACTTTTACGGGCAGCCCGACAAATAGCGGGATAAAATAAAAAAGGCAGTGCTTTTGCACTGCCTTCCTAAATTTTGACATAGAATGGATTCCATATTAACTTGCGTTTTGTAACAATACTCGTTTTAACTGTTTACGGAAACGAATGCCTAGCGTAATTGCTACGATTACGATAACTCCAAAAATGATTTTACCAATATGACCTTCTAGCACTCCAAAAATATCATGTAAGTTTCCACCTAACCAGTAACCACCGATTAAGAAGAATGATACCCAAAACAGAGCACCTGAATAAATTGTAATCGCAAAACGACGAAATGGTAGATTAATAATTCCTGCAAAGTATCCTGTAAAATGGCGTACACCAGGAATAAAGAAACCGATAAAGATTAGGAAGTACCCATACTTATCGAACCACATTCTTGTTAAGTCGATTTTTCTTTGTGTTAAAAATACGTATTTCCCATATTTTTGAACGAAAGGCATACCTAATTTATTTCCTAAAAAGTATTGAATCGTCATTCCTACACTTGTCCCAATAAAGGATAAGATAATTAAAATTGGTAAACTTAAATCACCCTTCTGTGCTAAAAATCCCGCATATGCTAATGTTGGCTCTCCTGGAAACGGAAGCGCAATATATTCTAACAGCAAGCCGACAAGTACAACATAATACCCGTATTGCTGAAATAATTCATGAACCCATTCCATGTCATCTCTCCTTTCAGTCACGTACAACTTCTTACTATTATTGTATAAAAAAAATGTCGAAATAACTATCACAATAGCTTACATTTTTATTACATTTTTGTAAGGCTCACACTAAAATTTTTTGTTCTCTATTTACTTATATCTATTAGCATTTAAAAATAAGCTAACAACTATATATCACGCGAATGAAATCCATTAATATACATTTTCCATCCAATTTTTAACACTAAAAAACTATCTTATTTTGTTCTCTATAAAAAACCACCACAAACTCATACGAACTTCATATTAGCTTCATATACGTATTGTAAGATTATATCGGAATTTGTTGAAAAATTTAGCTAATATATGACTAAACATTAAATTGAATAAATATAAGTCGCTTTTCGAAATTGAAAAAAGGGTGAATAAGAAATGGAAGCTTATAAAATGCACGATTTTATTAATACGAATGTTGAATCTCATCAAAATGAAACCGTTTTTAATTTACAAATATGTGAAACAAATGAATTTGACGTAAGTTTAACAAAATCTACTACGCTGTCTTTTATCGTTTCAAAAAAGAACATTAAGATTGTCACTAGAAAATGGGTGAATTCAAATCAAGAAAGCATGATTGGCAAAAGCTACATCATTCCAACGAAAGCTTTTCACTATTTCTTACCGATTATTTCTGAAACTGAAGATGAACTAAATATTCAAGTTCAAAGTTTTGGACTACATGGTGAGCTTTTATTAAATGAAAGATTACTTATTGATAAAAACAACAAATGCAATCCAAAGATTACTACCTTCTTTGAAACATTAGATGAAAATGTCAATCAAGCATTACGAGGATTACAAATTCATTGTATGTAAGACTACTACAAGAAGTAAAAGGAGAATATAATGAAAAAACTATTATTAAGTGCGCTATTATCATTAGGATTTTTAACTCTTCCATTCACTACTACAGAAGCAGCTACAACGAAAGATCAACTTATCGTAAACACACAACTAAATAAAATGGATTATTATCAAGATGGAAAATTCATAAAAAGTTTCACTGTCGCTACTGGAAAAGCAGCAACACCAACACCTAAAGGTACTTTTCAAATCGTAAATAAAATTAAAAACCGTCCTTACTATACAGGAAAAATTAAAGGCGGCGATCCACGTAATCCACTTGGGGACCGCTGGCTCGGATTAAATATGGCAGGAACTTACGGAACAACGTATGCGATTCATGGAACTAACAATAATCAAGCAATCGGGAAAGCAACAACACTTGGTTGTATTCGTATGTTTAACAATGATATTCACTGGTTATTTGAGCGCATTCAGCAGCAAGCTACTGTCACTGTAAATTAACCTAAGAACAAGATTTACGTGTAGCCAAGAATTTTATGTCTTGGCTTATTTTATTTATTCATTTACAGTAGCAAAACAACTGTATTTACATATATAATAAAAATAGATTGCGTTCAACATCATCGTAACATTGATAAACATGGATATTAAAATTATACAGTTATAATATTTTATAAATTTTACAATACATACTATAATAGAACTACTGTAATTCTGAAATATTCAGTGACACTAAACAATCCCCCTTGCTACTTTCATTAATATTTTATAGCGGGGGCTTATTATATGTATAAACAATCTGAGTCATCCGAAAAATGATGAATTCGAATATTGCAGTAAAAAGCGTTATTTAGGAGGTGTTACTATGACGCATATACTGGTGATTGAAGACAACCCAGATATACAAGAACTTATTCGTGAATTTCTAATGGCACAAAACTTTACTGTTGATGTAGTTGGTGCTGGTACAGAAGGCATCCTTCTTTTCCAAAAAAATTCATACGATCTTGTCCTCCTCGATGTAATGTTACCAGATATAGATGGCTATAGTATTTGTAAAATTATGCGAGGACAATCTGATGTACCAATCATTATGTTAACAGGCTTACATAATGAAGAAAGTGAAATTAAAGGATTTGAGTTAGGTATTGATGACTATATTACAAAACCGTTCCATTACACCGTATTTATAAAACGTGTAGAAGCTGTATTAAGAAGAGCAGCAACGAAGGAAGCAGAAGCTGCAACTATACTACAATTCCATGAATTGATGTTAAATTCTACAGCATATGCCGCTTATGTTCATGGTAATCAAATTGAATTGACTACAAAAGAATTTGAAATTATATATACTTTACTGCAAAATCGGGGAAAAGTACTATCAAGAAGTGATTTGTTGAATAAGGTATGGGGCTATGAACATTATGGTGATGTGAGAGTAATAGATACACATATTAAAAACTTACGAAAAAAATTAGAAATTCCTTATATTAAAACGGTGAAAGGCATTGGCTACAAAATCGAATCGTAGCAAAGACAACATCACCAAAAATATATTCATCAAAACCTTATTATTTTGTATTTTGTTATCACTTTGTCTTTATCAAATTATTTATTTTCTAGCCTCAAATTACGATAAAGATCGTTTGAAAGCGTCTGAAACGCAAACTGCGGAACAAGCGGAATCAGACAAACAAAACGACCAAAGTAAAACAAAGCAAAATAAAGCTGTGTCAGAGAGTAGCATCTCTAATTTTCAATCTTCTCAAATAGACATGAATACACTCTCTACAGCCATCAATCATCTTTTGCAGCCTAGCCAAACTGCAAAAGCAAAAGAACATGCACAAAATATTCCGGGGAAAAGTAACACAACGTCTTCACTTACAGAAGCGGAAAAGCAAGTTACTAACAATGATGCCTTACATACACAAAATGCAGCAAGTAAAACAAATGATACACATGATAATCCATCGTTAACAGATGTGTTACAGCAATTAGCTCCACATATTGGGGCGACAATGCTTGCATTATCTCTGCTTGGATCTTTAATCTACGCAAAAATAATCGCCAAACCTTTCCAATATATGAGCGATGCTTTAAAAGATATTATGAATCTTGATTTCTCAGATAAAAAGCTACTTAACAAAAATACAGATCAAACAGATTTTAATTTGCAAGTAGCTGCCTCACAAGTACCTACTATTGTGAAAAATTTACATGAAAGCAATCAAGATTTAAGAAATGAAATCAAGAAGGAACAACAATTAGAACAATCTCGTAAAGAATTTATGTCTATGATATCCCATGAATTAAAAACACCAATCGCAGCCGTTATGGGACAACTCGATGGCATGATTCACGGAATTGGCGCTTATAAAGATAGAGATAAATATTTAAAACGTTCATATGAGATGATGCAAGATATTAACATATTAACGGAAAAGGTGTCAGAATTATCCAAAATACAAAACCCTCAATTTAAACCCAATTTAAAAGTTATCTCATTGACTAATATTATTGAGGACGTTATAAAGAAAGTAGATTATTTTGTATCTGTAAAACAATTAAATGTTCAATCTAACATTAAACAAGATGTACAAATTTTAGCTGATCCTAAATTTATGCAAACTGCTATTTTTAACATTATTTCAAACGCAATTCATTATACAATTGACCATCAGCATGTATATATAAAGCTTTATGAAAAGCCAAACGGTTACGCATTAGAAGTATTAAATACAGGTTCTCAAATTGATGAAGATAAACTTGCCCATTTATTTGAGCCATTCTATCGCGCAAATCCTGACAAACATGGCTTAGTACAAGGTAGTGGTCTTGGGTTATATATTGTAAAACAAATATTAGATAAACATCAGTTTCCTTATGGAATACAAAACACACCTCAAGGTGTAAAATGCTCCATTGTATTCCCAAAGGCAATGTAAAACCTATTGTAATTTCATACCCCAAATTCATACTTTGTATGAATGGCGGAATTTTGTAGAGTATGTTACTCTGTTTCGTTCGCCCGTTGTCCTTATTTGGATAGCGGGCGTTTTTTATTTTAAAAGGAGGATTTTTATGGAGAAGTTTAAGTATTCACTACTCGTTTTACTCGGTGCTTGTAGCTACGGCGTGCTTTCAACTATTTTCAAACTCGGATTTATTAACGGATTTTCAGCACATCAACTATTAGGGGGACAATATGTCTTCGGATGGATTGGACTACTTCTGCTCGTTCTTTTCTTTTCACGCCATAAAGTAACAAAAAAGCAATTCTTGTCATTATTAACAGTCGGCACAACAATGAGTATGACTGGTATTTTCTATGCTATTTCTGTAGAAGAACTGCCAGCATCTATCGCTGTCGTTCTACTCTTCCAGTTCACATGGATCGGAGTAGTCATCGAGGCTATTGCAAATCGAACGTTTCCAAGCCGTGAAAAAGTTATATCTATCATCATTTTATTCACTGGTACGTTGTTTGCTGGCGGTGTCTTTGAAGGGCTAGGAGAAGGTTTTTCTACGAAAGGTATTATCTTTGGACTATTAGCTGCTGTCTCTTTTTCATTCTATGTTTTTGCAAGTGGACGCGTTGCTACAGATGTTCCACCTTATACGAAAAGCTTTCTCATGACAACAAGTGCTACCCTTATCGTCTGCCTATTCTTCCCGCCAACCTTTTTAACAGATGGTGCCCTGCAAGCCGGTCTATGGAAATATGCTTTCTTCCTCGGATTATTCGGCGTTGTCGTACCTGTCATTTGTTTTTCAATTGGCGTACCGAAAGTCGGAATAGGACTTGGTACAATATTAGGTGCAGCTGAATTACCAACGGCCATTATCGCTTCTATAACACTTGTACATGAAGTTGTAACGCTTATGCAGTGGATTGGAATTATATTTATATTGTTTGGTATTTTCACTCCTCAGCTCCTTACGTATAGAAAAGAAAACAAACATAATCGTGTGCATAGTGCATAAGAAAAGACCTTTCATTTACTTGAAAGGTCTTTTCTCTCTCGTTCACTTTACCGCTCCATACAGTTTCTCTATCTCATGCTCAATTTTTTTTACATCAATTCGCTCAAATAATGGCTGTACGCTATCAATTTTATTCGGCAACATATTTTGAGGTTCCCAATTTCGTTTAACAATCGACAATGTGTTTCGAACTCTTTCACTTGAAAATGGTAAAAATGGTTCAAGGAGATTTGCAAAATTAGCGATAAGATAAACACAATTATAAATCGTTTCTTCACATGAAACTGGATCATCTTCTCTTTGTTTCCAAGGCTGCTTTTCGTCAAAGTATTTATTTGCAAAACGTACTGCATCAAATATTGTTTCTAGAGCCACTTTAAATTTAGTTTGCTCAATTGATTCTCCTACATTTATATATAATCCTTCTATCTTCTCTTTCAGCTCTACATGAATAGTTCCCTTCGGTACAACGCCATCATAGTACTTTTCAATAAACTTTAATGTCCGATTCACAAAGTTCCCATATGCACCTAACAATTCACTATTATGACTGTAAATAAACTCACGCCACGAAAAATCAGTATCACGATTTTCTGGTGCATTTACTGTTAAAAAGTAACGGATCGAATCTGGATCATAGCTTTCTAATATATCAGGTACCCATACTGCCCAGTTTTTACTTGTCGATAATTTTCTTTTTTCTACCGTTAAATACTCATTTGAAACGATATGACGAGGAATTGCTTCTTCTCCTATTCCAAGTAATACCGCTGGCCAGATGATAGAGTGAAATGGAATATTATCCTTTCCGTGTACATAATACGTTTTCGTTTCTTTATCCCAAAACTCTTGGTCATCTTTCCCTGTTTTTTCAGCCCAATGTTTACTTGCAGAATAATATCCTGTCACTGCTTCAATCCATACGTAAATTTTCTTATCTTCGTATCCTGCCACTGGAATTGGAACCCCGACTGGTAAATCACGCGATACTGCCCTATCTTGCAACCCTTCTTTTACATATCTTTCTGTTAGCTGAATTGCATTGTCACGCCATGTTCCTTTTTGTTTTGCGATTTCTACAGCCTCTTTAATTCGTTGCTGAAATGTATGCAGTGCGAAATAGAAATGCTCTGTTTCCTGTACAGATGGCGTACTACCACATAACTTACATTTCTTTTCTAACAAATCGAGTGGATCTAAAATGGCCGAACAAGCATCACATTGATCTCCTCTTGCTGCTTCATGGCAATGAGGACAAATTCCTTCTACGTAACGATCTGGTAAAAACTGTGTACACGTTTCGCAATATGCTTGTTCCACTGTTTTTTTATAAATATAACCTTCCTCTAATAAACGTAAAAAAACTTTTTGAACTGTTTCATGATGATGCTCGCTATCTGTACGTGTATAGCAATCATAAGTAAAACCAAGGCTACGAAAACATCGCTCAAACTCTTCGTGATACTTATCAGCAATTTCTACCACCGTCACACCTTCTTGTTTTGCTCTAATTGTAATGGGTGTTCCATTACAATCACTTCCTGAAACATACAACACATTCTCACCTTTTGCCCTGTAATAACGTGCTAAAATATCTCCCGGTAACAAACTAGCAATATGCCCAAGATGTAACGAACCATTTGCATACGGCCAAGCGCCTCCAATAAAAATACTCATCCTATATTCCTCCTTTAAAATATAAAAAGCCCCGCCCTTATCTTAAAAAAGATAAGGGCGGGGCTGTATAAACAGTCGCGGTACCACCTTATTTCGCCAATCACTCACATAATTAGCCTTAACAAGTACGGAGCTATATGCTCTTATACTGTGGTTTTGATAACGAGTACCAACTCTCGTCGCCGCCTACTATTATCATTTGATAAGTTCAGGACGAAGCTCAAAGGCCATTGTTCAAATGAATATTCTTGCTTCTTCTCACCTACCGAAGCTCTCTGGAAAGAATGGTTTCATCCTACTTTTCCTTTTCAACGCTTTTACGTATAACACGTATTTTACGATTTAATTATAGAAAAATCAAACTTTATTTAAAAAGAAAAGGAAATCTCCTTCCCCTGCAGAATAACTATACGTTCACAAAAGGAGTGATAACATTGAATCAAAAGCAACTAAGCATGATGAATGAAAAAAGTTGGAATGCAGCTGCTTATGAAGCTTGGACGAATCGCCACGGGGCGCCAGTTGATTATGCGAAAAAAATTATGGAAGAGCCCACACGCGAAGTAGCACATTATTTACCTTACATACAATCTCCAAAAGGAAAACGTATTATTAATTTACTCGGGTCAAAAGGAAACAAAGCCGTCGCTCTTTCCCTATTAGGATCTGACGTAACAGTTGTTGATATTTCAGCGAGTAATGCCAAATATGCAAATGAACTTGCAGAAGCCGCTAGTGTCTCTATCCAATACATCGTCTCTGATGTACTTGATGTAAATCTTTCCGAATCATTTGATGTCGTATTGCTGGAACTTGGTGTACTTCATTACTTTTTAGATTTAAAACCACTCTTTCAAAAGATTGCTAACTTACTTAAACAAGATGGAATGCTTATCCTTCGTGACTATCATCCTGTTTACACTAAATTATTAGGTATAGATCATCCATCATTTCGGGCCAATGGAAATTATTTCGATAAGGAATTGATTGAAGATGATGTTGCTTATAGCATTCTTCTTACAGAATCGCAGAAAGAGGCTTTACCGAAAACAAACATACGCCGCTGGACGTTAGGAGAAATTGTTACAACACTTGCGGAAGAACGTTTTAAAATTGAAAAGCTAGTTGAAGAACACGGATCTCATCAAAGGTGGGTTTTCCCTTCTACTTCACCTGAAGGAATTGAAGAACGTATACCAGGTCTATATACATTAATTGCGACGACATGCAAAAAAGGATCCCTTCACGGATAGGATCCTTTTTGCATGCTTACGCATATAAGTTGAGGTTGGAGATTACCATAATTCTGTAGAATAGGACACAAGATATTTCAACATTTTGTCTCTGACTTACGTCGTCAAAAAGGGGTATGACCAACATAACGAAGAGTAATGTTTTAGTTGATACTGATAATCGTTATCAACTAATTAGAAGTATACATGATGTTATTTCAAATTACAATACCATTTCTAATTTTTATTTATGAATTTTTTGATATACAAATGTATACATTTTAAGAACATTTACTCACATTAATCTGCCATATTCCATTATCTGCTATAATTTTCATGGAACAGATTAATAAATTCTTAATCATGTTTTTATTAATTCCGCTCTAAATATTTATAAATTATAATAAATAGTTTTAAAAGGTAGGGGTAACGATGAAATATGTTAGCATTCGAAAAAAACTACTGTTCACACTCTTAAGCATTTCTTCCTTATTTAGCATTGCTCTTATTGCTATTCTTTCATTTGCGATGCATCAAGCAAGTGAAATCGAAACGTTAAAGAATGATGTATCGAAAAGAGCAACGATTTTAAAAGAACGTGGCGATTGGTTCCAAGCACAGGTCGCTGGTTTACAAGAATATTTACTATCACATGACCAAAAAGGATTGGATAAATTCAACCGAGAAGGAAAAAAACTAGCTGATACTAGGGAGAAAGTAACAAATGATAAAAAACTCCCAGAAGGAATGAAAGAGGCCATTTTAATGGGAGCAAAATGGCGCAGCATCGTAGATAATGAAGTCCTCCCTCTTGCGCGGGAAGGAAAATGGGATGAAGCATCCAAAATTGCTCTTGCTCAAACAGATTATGTAAATGATCTTTTAAGTCGTTTTACTAAATATGCAAATGAAGAAAATGACAAAAGGGACGTATTAATTGCTGACGTAGAGTCTTCTTCATCCCTTATTCAATATATTATTTTCTTCTCACTCATTACATGTACATTAACATCTATTCTATTGGCATGGTGGTTCTCTGGTAAACTCGTTAAACCGATTCGACAAATTGATGCGAAGTTAAAAGAATTAGCTTCTCAAGATGGCGATTTAACCGCTAGATTACACGTAACGAGTAAAGATGAAATTGGTGACATTGCAAATTCCTTTAATCAAATGCTTGCTAACTTACAGCGTATAATAAAGCAAGTTCAACAAACATCAACAAGTGTAAAAGAAGCTTCTGAAAATGTATTTATCGAAACAACTGCTTCTATGGAAAATACCGCAAAAACGAAAGAGACTATGAATGCTCTTGAGCACAATATTCGTTCCCAAGTTTCTAGCATCGAAGAAAGTTCAACCGCGATGGATGATATGGCAACGAGTGTTCAGCGTATTGCAGAAACTGCCTCTTCTGTCGCTAGCCTAGCTGTTACAACTTCTGAAAAAGCAGATGATGGAAATAAAGTCATTGAGAAATCTATTACACAAATGCATACAATTAATGAAGCTGTTAACGCTACATCACAAGTGGTAGAGCGACTCATTACACATACGAATCATATTGATACTGCACTTCAATCTATTTCTAATATTGCCGAGCAGACGAATTTACTCGCTTTAAATGCTTCTATTGAAGCGGCCCGTGCTGGTGAACATGGAAAAGGATTCGCTGTTGTTGCTGATGAAGTACGAAAACTTGCTGAACAATCTCAGCTAGCAGCAACTGATATTAACCATTTACTTCATCAAATTCAAACGGACACAAAAATAGCAAATGACATGATGACACAAGGTCAGTCAGAAGCTTCTGAAGGAATTACAGTCATTCGTACCGCTGGATCTTCATTCTCAGAAATTGTTAATCACATTAACAAAGTATCTACACAAATACAAGAAATGTCTGCAACTGCTGAAGAAATGGCCGCAAGTTCTGAAGAAATGAATGCAGCTTTAAATAATATCGCTTCTATTTCAAATGAAGTTGCTGCCGAAACATCACAAACAGCAACTTCAGCTGGTGACCAAGTAAACAAAATGAGTATCGTTGCTAAAAAATCATCAGAAATGAAAACAATTGTACAAGAACTTGAAGTGCTCGTTTCTCATTTCAAAACAAATGGTTAAAATGAAAATTCCATTTATACTTCTACGAACTCTAAATTGTTAGAAAGAGCGATTTAGAGTCTCTCTTTTTTCACGCTAAAATATCTCTTTCTATCTCCCATTCTGTCTGCTATAATTCCTAAAGGAAAGAGGAAAGCTTTATTCCTACTGGAATAAAGCTTTCTTTCAATTTTTTACATTAATTAATTCTAATACTAAGATTTCACAAAGGAGGCTTTTTATCATATGAATTTTATAGGTATCAGAAAAAAACTAATGTTCATGATGGGAACGATTTGTGCTTTATTCGGCATTGCCTTAGCTTTTATTTTATTCTTTACCATGGATCAGTCTCATAAAGCTGAAACATTACAAAAAGAAATTTCTCCTCTTGCAACAGAATTGAAAGAGCGCGGAGACGCTTATCAAGTACAACTTTCTGCTTTAAGAGGTTATTTACTACAACATGATCAAGTCGAATTAGACAAGTTTAATGAGATGAGTAAACGTCTTGAAGATACAAAAGGGCAACTTCTTTCTAACCCTAACACTTCTCAGTCCGTGAAAAGCACAATGGAATTAGGATCCACTTGGAGAAAGTTCATTGAAGAGAAAGTATTCACTCTTGCAAAAGAACAAAAATGGGAAGAAGCTTTACAAGTAGCTTCTACAGAAAATGGTACTGTTTATAAAGTAATTGGTGATTTCACAAATTACAGTAATGAACAAG
Organism: Bacillus cereus group sp. N31; assembly: GCF_016483245.1. NCBI lineage: Bacteria > Bacillati > Bacillota > Bacilli > Caryophanales > Bacillaceae > Bacillus > Bacillus cereus group sp. N31. The sequence continues at coordinate 37,160 of NZ_JAEHCH010000009.1, forward strand.
CTAAATTACGCGAACAATCTATTGAAAAAATCGATCAATCTTCACTACGAATTGAATATGTTGTCTTCTTATCACTTGTTATTTGTATTGTAACTGCAATTATTCTTGCATGGTGGTTCTCTGGTAAGCTTGTAAAACCAATTCAACAAATTGATATTAAGCTAAAAGAATTAGCCTCTCAAGAAGGCGACTTAACAGCCCGTCTACAAGTAAATAGCAATGATGAAATCGGTGCAATTGCATCATCGTTTAATAAAATGTTAGAAAACCTGCAACATATCATTAATCGTGTTCAAAAAACATCTGTAGAAGTACAAACAGCTTCTGAAAATATGCTAGAAAAGACTAATACATCACGCGAGGCAACAATACGAGTTCAAAGCTCGATGTCCAACTTAAATTCAAGTATTCAATCGCAAACTTCTAGTATGGAAGAAAGCTCAACTGCGATGGATGATATGGCAATAAGCGTTCAACGCATCGCTGAATCTGCTTCATCTGTAGCCGAACTTGCTGTAGCTACATCTGAACATGCTAACGATGGAAGTACTGTTATCCAAAAATCTGTTTCACAAATGACAACGATACATGAAGCTGTAAATGCTACATCAGAAGTAGTCGAACGTCTAATCACCCATACGAAATATATTGATACGGCTGTACAATCTATTTCTAATATCGCTGAGCAAACAAACTTACTTGCTTTAAACGCTTCTATTGAAGCAGCTCGTGCTGGTGAGCAAGGAAAAGGATTTGCTGTCGTAGCTGATGAAGTCCGTAAACTTGCGGAACAATCTAAAACTGCTGCAACAGATATTAACCAATTACTAAATCAAATTCAAAATGATACAGAAACAGCTAGTTCTATGATGTCTAAAGGTCGTTCTGAAGCATTTGAAGGCATTACTGTCGTTCGTGAGGCTGGTACTTCTTTCACAACAATTGTTGAACAAGTAAATAAAGTATCAACTCAAATGCAAGACATATCAGCAACTGCTGAAGAAATGGCTGCAAGCGCTGAAGAAATGAACGCTTCACTTAATAACATCGCTTCTATTTCAAATGAAGTATCTAGTGAAACAGCCGCAACGGCACAATCTGCTGAGCAGAAAGTTATTGTTATGAATGAAATGACAGTAACTGCAAAACAAATGAAACAAACGGTTGAAGAATTAGATCAACTCGTATCTCATTTTAAAACTGAATAGCTCAAAAAAATATTCCTCTTTCAAGAGGAATATTTTTTTGAGCTCATTCCCTGCACATTATACATATATCCGTTATAATGAGAATCGATATCATTAATCTGTAGGGGGTGCTACACATGTCACAACAAGCATTTGAAGAAAAATTATATGCAAACTTAGAAGCTGTTATTGATCCTGAACTAGGTGTTGATATTATCAATCTTGGATTAGTTTATGACGTTACAGCGGATGAAAATAATAATGCTATCATTACAATGACGATGACTTCTATCGGCTGCCCAATGGCTGGTCAAATCGTATCAGACGTTAAAAAAGTACTATCAACGAACGTACCTGAAGTAAACGAAATAGAAGTAAATGTCGTTTGGAATCCACCATGGTCGAAAGAACGTATGTCACGTATGGCGAAAATCGCATTAGGTATTCGCGACTAAATAAAGTGAAACTTTAATCAGCCTACACCAATCCAGCGCTTGCTGGATAAAGAAAGACCTGACATCATAGTCAGGTCTTTTTCTCTTATTATTTAACGCCTACTGCATCATAAGCTTTCGTTACAGCTTGTAACTCTTTAGAGTTTTTACCATATAAATCTTCTGCTGACTGAAGTGCTGCTTGACGCATCATTTTAAAGTCAGAGTTTGCAGTTAAATATTTAGTAAGAGCACGGTAGTAAATTTTTTCTGTCGCTTCACGGCCCACTCCAGTTACTTTCACGCCGTAATGCGTGCCACCGTCAGATACTAAGTACGCAGCTTTATTGTTAATACTACTGTTAATATGAACGCCGCCATTATCAGCTGTTCCAGTATAGCGTTTATTGTAATGATCTGGGTAACCTTCACCTGGTTTTAATGGGTTTGGAATAGATGCTGGATCTTTCAAAGAACGAAGCGCATCACCAGGTTTACCAGGTGTATAAATATCAGCACCTAAATCCCAGCTCTTCTTCTCAACCATGACACCCATAATATCAGATAACGATTCATTTAACGCACCTGATTCATTTTTATAAACAAGATTTGCTGTATGCTCAGTTACAGCATGTGTTAATTCGTGCCCGATAACATCTAGGCCAGCAGATAATGGAATAAATGTCTTGCCATCTCCATCACCATACATCATTTGGATACCGTTCCAAGCTGCGTTATTCCAGCTTTCTCCTACGTGAACAGAGGAAATCAGCTTCGCACCTTTATCATCGAAAGAGTTACGGTTAAATGTCTTTTTGTAGTAATCGTATACTTTCCCTGCATTTACATGCGCATCAACCGCTGCTTTGTCATCAAAGAACTTATTTTTACTTTCTACTTCGACACCTGTATATCCAAACCATTGTGAGAATATGTTAAACCAGTTTTCATCCATATTCTCTGCATCAAACGTATGAACACCTTGTCCACGCTTACCATCAAATAAATGGAATGCTCCTGTCTTCTCATTTTGAGCAATTTCAAATGATTGTCTAGCACCTAATACTCCGTAACCAAATCCTGTAATGTTATCTACAGCATTATATTTCTCAATCACATTTCCATTTGTTGCATCAACAAAGTAATGCCAATAGCCTGGAGCTGGTTTTGAAATCGATGCCTTAACTAAGTATGCAAGATAGTAGTTTCCATCTTTTTCATACACAAATAAATCTTTTTTCACACCATCATAATTCTTTACTTTACCAACTTCTTTTTCAATATCTGCCTTTGCAATTGTTTCTGCTTGTTCTGCACTAATACTTGCAAAGGTAGGAATATTTTTATCCTCTAAATTCGGAATAACTTGTCCGAAGAATGCTTTTACATTATTCTCTTTATCTAGTGTAACAGTTTGGTCTGAACCATACACAGGAATGTTATTATGTTTCTCAACTAACTTCACATGTGTCGTACCAGATTCAGCATCTTTTTCTTCCCCAACGACATTGAAATGTTTATCAATGTTTCCTGCTAATTTAAACATATCTTTCTTACTTTCTAAATATTGAAAGACCGTCTCTTTTTTATCTAGTCCTTCCGGTGCTTTCCATTCTTCACCTATGTATGCAGGTGTTTTAAATTCTTGATGATATTGAATTTTTTGTTCTTCCGCTTTCGTTGTCGTTGCTCCAAACGTTCCAAATCCCCCGGCGATAACAGTTAACGCTAGTGCTGATGAAATGACTTGCTTTTTCACTATAACATTCCCCATTCCCATAAAGATTTTTGACACTTTTATAAAATTCTGAATCTTCACTCTGATACCTCTTTCAAAAATTTGAGAAACATTTTTCAGATAATTCCACGCAAAAAGAGGACACCCTATCAGGTGTCCTCTTTTTTATAAACATTTTGTTATTTTTTTAGCTCAATTGCTAAATAGTGTGATTGCTCTTTCGCTTGAATATGAATATCTTCTTCTACTGCTTCTGCCGCATCGCGCATAACAAGTATCTCACCATTTATCACACTACTTCCTTCAATTTGTACAAGGTACAATTGACGACCTTCTTTCACAGGAAAATGAATTTCTTTTCCAGCCTCTAACGATAAAGAATATAAATTCGCATCTTGGTGAATTTGAATTGGCGCATCACTTTCCACTGGGGAAACCATATGGAACCACTCATTTTCACGTTTACTCCAATCAAATTTAAACTCACCGTAGTTTGGTTTATGATCAGCACGGTCTGGTAAAATCCAAATTTGTAATAAACGCAATGTTTCATTCCCTAAATTATGTTCACTATGAAATACACCAGTACCAGCACTCATATATTGAACATGTCCACGCTCAATTGTTCCTCTATTCCCCATGCTATCTTCATGTGTTAAGGCACCATCTACAACGTAAGAAATGATTTCCATATCGCGGTGCGGATGCATATCAAACCCAGTTTGTGCCGCTACTAAATCATCGTTAATAACACGTAACGCTCCAAAACTCATATTATTTGGATTGTAATAATTAGCAAAGGAAAAATGAAAATGTGTATTTAACCAACCGTGATTTGCTCTACCCATATTTTTATGATCAACTTTTCTAAACATATCCTTCACCTCATATTATCTCGAATTCAAGATTTACTTTAAAATTGTTTCTTACTGTAATTTTTTTAGTAATTTTAATAATTGATTTTGTTCTTCTATATTTAATTTATGAAACTGCTCCGCTTGGAACGTTTCCTGGGGCGGGACGATCTCCTCATATAAAGCTCTTCCCGTTTCTGTTAAAGAAATATATTTCGTAGTACCTTCTTGTTCACGCCCAATCCAGTCCAGCTGCTCCATTTTATTTAAAAGCTGCGTGACATTTCCTTTCGTAACAAATAGCTTCTTCCCAAGCTCTTGCTGCGTTAAACGATTATGTCCTCCAACTTGAGCTAGTACATCAAACTGAGCGGCAGATACATTCCATTTTTTCAAATGCTGATTCGTCTCACGAATACTCTTGTTATAAAAACGTGATAAACGAAACCATAATAGTAGTCCTAATCTATCTTCTGTTTTCATTTCATCACCTCGCTCGTTTCATACTATTAGTTTAGAACTAAACTTTATAGAAGTCAATTACTTATTTTTAGTAAGTAACAAAGAAAGCATAGCGCTATTTCTCCACTATGCTTACATCAATTTTCTATTTTTATATTCATCTAATTTCCTCTCCGCGAACTTCCTCGCATCTTTCTCAATCCATCTCTCTTCATACGATTCACTTCCAACATACAATACTTCTCTCTTATGCTGCATCGCATGGCGAAATTCATGCAGTAGTGTTTTAAGTACTTGCTCATACTCATCCCACATACAAACGAAAATTAATTGTTTTTCTTTATGATAAAAACCACCTACGGGGAATAAAAACTCCTCTTCCTCTTCCCCTAATGATAGAAGTACATGATTTGCATCACACGTATCACAAAAAATAACTGGCGTTTTACATACTTCAATAAGAGAAAATAAATCCTCTCTAATCCTTTTGACATCCCAAGGAAGCTCCGAATCCAACACATACCAATTCTCCACCTGTTGATATACATTTTGAAACTGGAGTTCCATTTCTTTTTATTCCCCTTTCCAAGCTCTCTTTTTCTATATGTATGCCACAATATGGTAAATATTAAACATACTCTTTCCCCCTTTGAAAAATGACAATAAAAAGAACCTATATTAGTATAGGTTCTTTTCCATAATTACTTTTTTTTCATAATTTTTTTTAGTACAAAATAACCAATTGCGCAAACAATAGCAGCAAGTGCAAAATATTTCACATATGGCCCAGCTACTTTATTAATACTTTCCCACTCTGTTCCTAATTTAAAACCTAAATATACAAACACAATTGACCACGGAATAACAGCTAATGTAGTTAGCGTAATAAACTTAGCATGTGACATTTTCGCAATACCCGCTGGTATCGAAATCGCATGACGCACAACAGGAATAAAACGTGCCGTAAAGATAACGCCAGTTCCGTAACGATTAAACCAATCTTCTGCATAATCAATATGCTTCTTCTGAATTAAAATATATTTTCCATATCGCTCAAGAACAGGTCTTCCTCCGTATCGACCAATCCAATAAATAAATAGTTGTGCGATTACACCGCCAATTGTCCCGAACGCAACAGCTCCCCAAAATGTAATGCTTCCTGTTGATACTAAATAGCCTGCATAAGACAATACGATTTCACTCGGAATAACTTCTAACATCAATCCAAGCATAATTCCCCAATAACCAAGTCCTTCTAGAAAAACTAAAACTGAATGAATCAACTCTCCTAACATCATTTACCTCTCTTTACTGTTTTCGTTACCAAAAATAAAAGTACAAGCAGTAAGTATCTTGTACTTTTACTATTTAAAATTTAGTTAGTCTTCGTGTCCCACTTAAAGATTTTATTTAAAAATTTATATACATTCTTTGACTCTTTTGTCAGAAGTGGACCTAAGATGGATAGTATAAGCACGTATAGTGCTGAGAATGGTTTTAACACTGACATTAAACCACCAGCGATACCGATATTAGCCATAATGATGGAGAATTCTCCTCTTGAAACGATTGTTAATCCAATATTTGTAGAAGCTTTATGAGATAATCCAGCTTGTCTTCCTGCAATCATCCCTGCTACAAAGTTACCGATTATCGTAAGAAGTACCGCACCTAGCGTTAACCATATTGCTCCGCCTAACGAGAACGGATCGATACTTAACCCGAAGCTGAAAAAGAAAATTGCTCCGAAAAAGTCTCTAAATGGAACAACAAGATGTTCAATTCGATCACTATGCTCTGTCTCAGAGAAAACTAATCCTAAAAGAAGTGCTCCGATTGCTTCTGCAACGTGAATTGTTTCTGAAAAACCAGCGATGAAGAATAACGAAGCAAATACTACAATAATAAAGATTTCATCTGAACTAATATTGAGCAATTTATTTAATAACGGCGTTGCTTTTCTAGCCACAATAAAGAATAGAAGCATATATCCTAAAGCAATTCCAATTGAAGTAAGAGCACCTAAGAAGGAAGCATGATCCCCAAGTACTAAACCAGAAACGACTGATAAATATACAGCAAGGAATATATCTTCAAACATAATAATTCCTAAAATTAGTTCGGTTTCATTATTACCAGTTCTTCTTAAATCCACTAAGACTTTCGCAACGATGGCACTAGAAGAAATCGTAATAATACCCGCAATAATTAAGATTTCTAGTAATGGGAATCCCATGATAAACCCGTATAATAATCCAAGTGAAAAGTTAATTAGAATATAGATTGTTCCGCCAATCGCAATAGAACGTCCGGATTTAATTAGTTTCTTCATCGAAAATTCTAGCCCTAAATAGAAGAGAAGGAACAGAACACCGATTCTTCCAAGGAAGGATATTACACTTGCACTTTCAATAAATTTGAGATCGATAACACCTATTGTCGGTGCGTGCGGCCCTACTAACATGCCAAGAACAATTAGAAAAGGAATTACTGAGAACTTAAACTTTCCAGCGATTACTGCCGCAATTGCCACTAGAACTAAAGCTGTACCAACTTCAAAAATTAAAGTATCCATCTAGTCAGTCCCCCTATTCGAAAGTAACTCATTAATAATTTTTTTAATTTCTTCTCTCTCACCTGAAACTACAAGCATATCGCCTTCTTCAATTACTGTTTCTGGTCCTGGATTAAATAGCTTTTTCATATTCTTTTTCATAACTGCAATTATCGTTACACTATACGTTTTTCTTATTTCAAGATCACCAATTGTTTTTCCGATTGCTGGAGCTGCATTCTCCACTTTAAACCACTCAATCGCTAAACCTTCAAAGACCATCTCAACATTTTCTAATGCCCTAGGCTTATATACCATCCCACCTAATATTGCTGCAACTTGTCTTGCTTCTGAGTCACGTAATGAAATACTAGAAATACTTTCTTCATGGTCTGAATCAAAATGATACATTTCTCTACGTCCGTCATCATGAATCACAATCACCATTTTTTCGTTACCTTTCGTAACGATTTGAAATTTATACCCAATACCTGGAAGTTCACTTTCTCTAATATTCATATTTAGCTCCTCCTCAACAATTTTATTTTAATATTCTGTTTTTCAGTCTTTTGTTCATCCAACCAATTTTAGAAATTCTAACCACTCCGGATACTTATGATTTGGAAATCTTTTATTGTAATAATAAGTGGCCCCTAGAAAAATACTTGAAGATGTAACGATAAAAAATACATTGCTTCTCATTTTTAAACTCTCAAGGCTTACTTTCAATAAAGTTTCTTCTTTCAAATTATCCCCACTTTCTCGCTTTACATTTAGTTTTTTAAAATGTAAATAATTCTAAAAATATTACGATGTAACATAATCATAACATAAAATACATTTAAGTAACATCATTTTTTAGAAAAATTGATTCTAGTATATTTTTTGCATATAATTTTCTTATTACGGAAAAAAGGAAGTGTATTATATGGTTGATATCTTTAGCAGGTTCCTTGAGGTAACGAATAATATTTTATGGTCATATATTCTTATTGCAATGCTAATCGGCTTCGGTCTTTATTTCTCTTTCAAATTAAAATTTGTCCAAATTACTCATTTCAGTGAGATGGTCAGTTTAATTAGTAAAGGGTTTAATCGAAAAGAAAAAAAGAAAGATAGCATCTCTCCATTCCAAGCATTTTGCTTAAGTGCAGCCGCTCGCATTGGTATCGGGAACTTAGCTGGTGTAGCATTAGCAATTTCAATGGGAGGACCTGGTGCAATATTTTGGATGTGGTTTATCGCGATTCTCGGAGCAGCTACTAGTTTTGTAGAATGTACGCTCGCGCAAATTTATAAAGTAAAAGATGGAAGCAGGTTCCGTGGTGGCCCAGCATATTACATGGAAAAAGGGTTAAACAAACGCTGGATGGGTGTCTGGTTTTCACTTCTTATTACAGTTGCGTACGGATTAATTTTCAATTCAGTACAAGCAAATACAGTAACAATAGCGTTTGAAAATGCTTTCGGATTAGAGCGAACGATCGTAGGAGCCCTACTAGCTTTATTAGTTGCAGTTATTATTTTTGGCGGTATTAAGAGCATTTCACGCATTACAGAAATGATTGTTCCCCCAATGGCAATTGTTTATATTGGTGTGGCTATTTTTGTCGTGATTAACAACTTCAATATGTTACCAAGCATTTTCATGGAAATCTTTAACGGTGCATTCGGTTTAGACCAAGCCATCGCTGGTGGTATTGGAGCAGCTATCAAGTTCGGAATCCAACGCGGTTTATTCGCGACAGAAGCAGGTATGGGGAGCTCTCCTAATGCAGCAGCAACATCTGATGTATCTCATCCTGTAAAACAAGGACTTGTTCAAGCATTAGGTGTTTTCGTAGATACATTCTTAGTATGTACATCAACAGCGTTTATCGTATTATGTTCTGGACTTTACAAAGGATCAAATTTAGAAGGTATTGAATTAACACAGCAAGCATTAAGTTCACAAATTGGACCGTGGGCAAGCACTTTCTTAGCGATTATTATTTTCCTATTCGCTTTCAGTTCTTTACTAGGAAACTACTATTATGGCGAAACAAACATCGCATTCATTAAAGAAAGCAAAACATGGTTACTGATTTATCGTGTTGCAGTTGTCGGAATGGTGTTCTTCGGATCTATCGCTGCCCTTCAAACTGTTTGGAGTTTAGCTGATTTCTTTATGGGACTAATGGTATTCACAAACTTAATTGCCATCTCATTCCTTAGCAAATTTGCCTATGCAGCATTAGTAGACTACATTAAGCAAAAGAAACAAGGTAAAGATCCTGTCTTCCTTGCAAGTTCTATCCCTGGCTTAAAGAATACAGAGTGTTGGGATGGGCAGGATGTAGAAGAAAACCAAAAGGCTGTTTAACAAACAAAGGCCCTATTACTTCACCGTAATAGGGCCTTTTATTTACAACCGTTCATAATTTGTTCAAATTAATTCCAGCAAAAGGGTTGATTTATACAAATTACTAGATTATAATAATTATAAATTAGTAATTTATATAACATAACAACTCAAAAGGAGATTGATCATAATGAACAAACAAGTAATCGAAGTATTAAACAAACAAGTAGCAGACTGGAGCGTTTTATTTACAAAATTACACAACTTCCATTGGTACGTAAAAGGACCTCAATTCTTCACATTACACGAGAAATTCGAAGAACTTTACACAGAATCAGCTACTCACATCGATGAAATTGCAGAACGCATTTTAGCAATTGGCGGCAAACCAGTAGCAACAATGAAAGAATACTTAGAACTATCTTCTATTCAAGAAGCAGCTTACGGAGAAACTGCAGAAGGGATGGTCGAGGCAATCATGAAAGACTACGAAATGATGCTAGTCGAACTGAAAAAAGGCATGGAAATCGCTCAAGACTCTGACGATGAAATGACATCTGACTTACTACTAGGCATCTACACAGAACTAGAAAAACACGCTTGGATGCTACGCGCATTCTTGAATCAATAATAGATTTTAAAGCGGAGGTAGCTTGCTCAGAATGTGAGGGGGATGGAGCTTTTGACGTAGAGGCGCTCTTTGCCTCGCAGGAAAAAGCGAAGCCACCGAACATTCTAGCTACCGGAGCTGGATATTATGTAAAAGCGGAAGCGGCTCGTTCAGAGTCGCTTTTTTCTATTTAATGGCCGCCCATGGCAGTACATGAAATTATATCAGCGATTTTTCAATTATATCGGCGATTCCATCAAATATATCGGCGGTTTTTTCATTATATCGACCGTTTCATCAAATATATCAGCGATTTTTCAATTATATCGACTTACCGACAAAATACGACAATATTAACACACCTCTCCCCCACTGATTAAAGTTTCACTTTATGTTAAAATATAGGAAACACCTTTTAGTAAAATAGATCCAAAAAGCTTTTCCAAATTCATCATTTACTACTTAAATGGCGGGAGTGGTTCAGTTGAAAGACTACTTAATTAGAGCATTTTTTGCGTTAATAACAGTTGGAATCGTCTTACTTATAGCCAATATTTTCAATATACGTGTCGAGGTGAAAGACTATGCTTTCCTCGTTGTTGTAGCAATTGGTGGCGGCTGGGGTGGCTGGTACCTGTATAAAAAACAAAGTAATCAAAATGATAAAGGCATTCCAAAGTAATATGGAATGCCTTCTTTTATTTCCGTCTATAATAAATAACAAAATTCAAACCACTGATACAACCAATCGCAATAAACATACAAAACGATTGTCCATCTCCACCTAGACTATACTCATCAACGATAAATCCAGACATGAACAATGTTATCGCTGAAACACCAACACACAATATCGAAATAAACCAAAGCGAAAACTCATTAATCAGCTCTTTCTTCTGTCTTAAAACAATTAGCATAACAAGAATAGACGCTGCTAAAATACTTTTAAAAACAGGACGTAAATACACAAACTTCTCCATCTATTTCTCCTTTCCGAAAAACTATATATTCTAACATTAAAATATTTAACTAAATTAAAAACACATGTCTTTTTAAGATAAAAAAGACATGTGTTTCTATAAATCGCTATAAAAACGTACTATGATAATTGCTTCCACTTCGTCCCCAAGACAGGACGCTCGTAATTTTGGATTTCATGAATTAGTTTATCTGCCGTCTCAGCGGAAACAATTAACTCTTTATTCGATGGATTCATAAAGCCTTCTTCTGCTGCCCGTTCAACCATTTGCAAAATTGGTCCGTAAAAGTCTTTTATGTTCAATAAACCAACCGGCTTATTATGTATACCAATTTGTGACCAACATACTACTTCAAAGAGCTCTTCAAACGTTCCATATCCGCCTGGTAATGCAATGAAAGCATCCGCAAGCTCTGCCATTTTCGCCTTGCGCTCATGCATCGTTTCTACTTCAATTAATTCTGTTAATCCTGTATGTACGATTTCTCCTCGAAATAGACCACGCGGCATAACACCTGTTACACGTCCGCCTAAACGAAGAACTTCGTTTGCTACTTCTCCCATTAATCCAACGCATGAACCACCGTATACGAGCTCATAGTCGTTCTCAACAAACATTTTCCCTAACTGGATTGCCTGCTCTTTAAACTCTGGTCTCTCCCCTAAATTGGAACCTGCAAACACACAAATCTTTCTCATTCCTACACCCCGAAACTATATATTGTTATGATACAATTGACATTGTACAACATATTGAGGAGATGAGAAAGAAATGGATATCGTTGCATTTCAAAGATGGGTTGAGGAATTTTACGAAAAACGAAGCTGGTCACAGTATAATGCCTTTATTCGCTTAAATTTCTTAACTGAAGAAGTTGGAGAAGTTTCACGAGTTGTTCGCGCTATTGAAATCGGCCGCGATCGTCCTGATGAAGATGCGAAAACAGAAGAAGAGCTAAAACAAGAACTAAAAGAAGAACTTGGTGATGTACTATCTAACCTTATTATTCTTTCGCAAAAATATGATTTGGATTTACAAGACATTATGGACGCACACGTCACAAAGCTTTCGAAAAGGTTCGAAGCACTCAAATGAGAATATTATCAATTATGGTATAATATTCTTGTCACAATACTAAGGGGGATTTTATGTTATCTAAAAAATTGCATGACGCATTAAATGAACAAATGAACTTTGAATTTTACTCTGCCCACGCCTATATGGCAATGGCTGCTTACTGTACAGCTGAGAGCTATGATGGATTCGCTAACTTTTTCCTTGTACAAGCTGAAGAAGAGCGTTTCCACGCAATGAAGCTTTACAACTATATTAACGACCGCGGTGAGCGCGCTATTATTACTGGATTCGATAATCCAAATAACGAATACGAATCTGTATTGAACGCTTTTGAAGTCGCACTTGAGCACGAGCGTGAAGTAACGAAACGTATTTATCACTTATCTGATATTGCTTGGGATGAGCGTGAGCATGCAACAATTACATTCTTAAAATGGTTCGTTGATGAGCAAGTAGAAGAAGAAGCTTCATTCGATAGCATCATTCAAAAATTAAAGCGTATTACAAGCGATTCAAACGCACTATTTATGCTAGATGCTGAATTAGAGAAACGTACATTTATGCCTCCAGCTGAGTAGTATTTTAATCACCTTAATGCATGTATTAAGGTGATTTTTTTATTTGCTTTCTATCTTAAAATCACCTTAAATTTCCTAGCATTTGACATAGAACCAGTTAAGGAATGGTATTATCTTCAATATAAAGTTCAACTAATCGGGCCTTTACGGGCAGTTGATCTCCCACCTAACCTCTTTGCCCCGCCAAATTTTGAGGTGGGAGTCTTACTGCTGGTTAATGCGGGATAAAACAATATGTGAGGAGAGAAAAAATGAATCAACGTGTAGAAGCTGTTGATGCAATTCGTGGTTTCGCTTTATTTGGCATTTTACTTGTTAATATAACATTAATTCAATTCGGGTTATTCGCTAATGAAAAACCCACTTATATTTTTGGAAAACTCGATGAAAGTGCTAATTGGTTTATTCAATTTTTCGGCACACAAAATTTCATTTCCCTATTCTCTTTTTTATTTGGGCTTAGCATTATTTTGTTACAAAAAAGTATTATCGCAAAAGGAAAAAAGTTTTTCCCCACATATATAAGACGTATTAGCATTCTTTTACTACTAGGTTTCATTCACGGTACCTTTATTTGGTCCGGAGATATTTTATTTGCATACGGACTTATCGGGATTTTCTTAATGATGTTTATAAATAGAAAACCAAAAACATTATTGATTTGGGCAACTATTCTACTCGCACTCATTACACTTATGTCTTATCAAACTGATCCAAATACAAATATTAATGATTTTGCTCCTTATATTGAAAAAGAGCATAAAGTTCATGAAACTGGAAGCTATATGGATCATGTCAACTTTAGGTTAACTGAAAGTCCTTTCGATTATATTGGGATTAACGGTTTCTTCGGACTAGTTTTCATATCAATTTTCACAATAATTTTTATGTCCCCACTTTTCTTACTCGGAATGTATGTAGGAAAAAAAGGCTGGCTATTTGAGATTGATAAACACATACCTTCTATCAAAAAGATTTGGCTTATCACTGGTATTTTCTCTTTTACAATTAAAATCTTAGCCATGTTCGTAAAGCATCCAATTTTAATTATGTTACAAGATGGCCTTACATCAGTAACCATGACATTCTTTTACGGAAGCACCATTATTTTATTATTCCATTACAAAAAAGCATTGCGCTTACTAACATATATGGCGAATATGGGGAAAATGTCGGTTAGTAATTACTTAGCTCAATCCATTATCACAACAACAATTTTTTACGCATACGGCTTTGGCTTATTCGGTAAAATCGGATATTTCTTCGGTATTCTTTTGACCATTGGAATTTATACAATTCAATTATTCGTTAGCACCTATTGGCTACAAAAATACCGAATGGGCCCTATAGAATATGTATGGAGAATGGGAACTTATTTAGAGAGACCACGATTTAAAAAAGACTTGGATAAAGCAAGTTAAACAAAAAAAGCAATGAGCCTACGCTCATTGCTTTTCTTAATTTATTAAAGCATAACCCCAACGATAATCGCTGATAATATACTTACTAACGTTGCACCGTATACAAGTTTTAGTCCGAATGATGATACAACATTTGCTTGTTTGCCATCGATACTCTTTGTTGCACCTGCGATAATTCCGATAGATGAGAAGTTCGCAAATGATACAAGGAAGATAGATAAAATACCTACTGTACGAGTTGATAAATCACCAGCTACTTTTCCAAGGTCAAGCATTGCAACGAATTCGTTCGTTACTAATTTTGTTGCCATAATTTGTCCCGCTGCTAGCATCTCTGATGTTGGAATACCCATTACGAATGCTAATGGTGAGAAGATATATCCTAAAATACTTTGGAATGTGATTCCGAAAATTGAATCGAATACACCGTTAATTGCTGTAATTAATGCTACGAAACCGATTAACATCGCCGCTACTGTTACAGCGATAGAGAAACCAAGCATAATATATTCGCCTAACATTTCAAAGAATGTTTGTTTCTTATCTTCTTGTAATTCTAAAATATCGTCTTCTTCTTTCACTTCATATGGATTGATAATATGAACGATAATGAATCCACTAAATAAGTTTAATACAAGTGCTGTTACTACATATTTTGGATCAATCATTTTCATATAAGAACCGACGATTGACATTGATACTGTTGACATTGAAGATGCACAAAGTGTGTATAAACGATTTTTCGGTAATTTGCTTAATTGATCTTTTACTGTAATAAATACTTCACCTTGACCAACAATTGCAGCTGCTACCGCATTATATGATTCTAGTTTTCCTAAACCGTTAATTTTACTTAGTACGAAACCGACTGCACGAATGATAATCGGTAAAACTTTAATATGTTGCAAGATCCCGATTAATACCGCTAAGAAAATAATCGGTAATAATACTGTTAAGAAGAATGGTGCTTGTCCATCGTTCGCTAAACCACCAAATACGAAATTAACCCCAGCTTCCGCAAATTTTAAAATAGCCCCAAATCCATCTGCAATACCTTTTACTAATACAAATCCGACCTTTGTATTTAATAAGAAATACGCAAGTACCAATTGAATGACAAGCATAAGTGCAATTGGCTTATATTTAATTTTCTTACGATCTGAACTTATAAGGAAACCTAGTACAAACACGACAAGTAAACCAACTAGAAACATTACTATTTTCATATGTGAATCCTCCACTTCTCCCACGAGTTATTGGTCGTATAACGTATAACGAATGACGTCTGACCATTGATGTTAAAAAAATTTAAAACCCCTAAATACTATTCAACTGTTATCTAAAATCAGTAAGCGTTTACATAAATTGCAATTTATAAAAGGTAGCCTCTTCTCTCCTACCGTATTAAAAGTCTGAAATTGATACCACCTACAAATCAAATTGTAAGCGTTATCTAGAAGAAATGCAATATAAATTTTAAAAGATTTTCATATGTTAATATATTCCTAATTAATTGGTTTTTTTATGTAAATTAACCATAAAAAACGGCCCTAGCTATGAGCTAGAACCATCCTTTTTTATAGCATAACACCAACGATAATCGCTGATAATATACTTACTAATGTCGCACCATACACAAGACGTAAACCGAATGATGATACAACATTTGATTGGTTTTCATCGATACCTTTCGTTGCACCTGCGATAATTCCAATTGATGAGAAGTTCGCAAATGATACAAGGAATACAGAAAGAATACCTACTGTACGAGCTGATAAATCACCAGCTACTTTGCCAAGATCAAGCATCGCAACAAACTCGTTTGATACTAATTTTGTTGCCATAATTTGTCCCGCTGTTACCATCTCTGCTTGCGGGATACCCATTACGAATGCTAATGGTGAGAAAATATATCCTAAAATAGCTTGGAATGTAATACCGAACACTGAATCAAACAAGCTATTGATTGCTGTAATTAATGCTACGAAACCAAGTAACATTGCCGCTACCGTAATTGCAATCGTGAAACCAAGCATAATATATTCGCTTAACATTTCAAAGAATGATTGCTTTTTCTTATTTTCTAACTTCAGTGTATCTTCTTCTTCCGTAATATCGTACGGGTTAATAATATGAATAATAATGAAACCACTAAATAAATTTAATACAAGTGCTGTTACTACATATTTTGGCTCGATCATTTTCATATAAGAACCAACGATTGACATCGATACTGTTGACATTGAAGATGCACATAATGTATATAAACGATGTTTTGGGATTTTACTTAATTGATCTTTTACTGTAATAAATACTTCCGCTTGTCCAACAATTGCAGCTGCTACTGCATTATATGATTCTAATTTCCCTAAACCATTTACTTTACTTAACAAAGTACCAATAGCACGAATAAATATCGGTAAAATCTTAAAGTGTTGTAGAATTCCGATTAATACTGCGAAGAATACGATTGGTAATAATGCAGTTAAGAAGAATGAAACTTCTCCTTTATTAACAAGGCCACCAAATACGAAAACGATTCCAGCTTCCGCATACCCAAGAAGTGCGCCAAATCCATCTGAAATTCCTTTTACTAAAATATAACCCACTTGCGTATTTAATAAGAAATACGATAATGCTAACTGAATTACAAGCATGAGTGCGATTGGTTTATACTTAATCTTCTTTCGATCGGCACTTATAAGAAAACCTAGTACGAATACAACGAGTAATCCTACAAGAAACATAACAAACTTCATTAATAAAATCCTCCATTTAACTCTTCATTAACGTTGAACGTCTGACCATTCAAAACAAGAAATAATCCGAACTTTCCATTTCTCCACCAAAACACTTTACTGGATATAAAAAATCATAAAACCTCTTGTCTCAAAGGCATTTTCCATTCTATCATAAATCCCAACTCATATCCGCACTTTTCTAAAAAAAATTACATTTTATTATAAAACCCTCATTAATGTTCGTCTTTTGCCCCTTTTTCCTATTTTATAACTACACAAAAAACGAGCATCAAATTTCACTGATGCTCGTTCCATCTTTTATCCGCTATTTGCCGGGCAGTAAAACTCCCACTGATTAAAGTTTCACTTTATTATACAGCTTTTTCTTTCTCTGCTACTTCCGGCTTATCCCAACACTCTGTATTGTTCAACCCTGGAATAGACTCCGCATAAAAGACTGGATCTTTTCCTTGTTTCTTTTGCTTTACGTAATCTGATAACGCTGCGAAAGCGTACTTTGAAAGGAATACAATTGCCACTAAGTTAATAACAGCCATAATCCCCATAAATAAATCTGCTAAGTCCCAAACGATTTGAATTGTTGCTACAGACCCTAACATAACCATACCAAGTACAGCAATGCGGTATGCCGTTAATAACACTTTACTTCCATTTAAGAACTCAATATTTGTTTCACCATAGTAGTAGTTACCTACTAATGAGCTGAATGCAAACAAGAAGATTGCAACCGCTACAAATACAGATGCCCACGGTCCGATATGTTGGCTTAACGCTTGTTGCGTCAATTGAATTCCATTTAGATCAGCTGCACCAGGTACATCAGATAATAAAATGATGAACGCTGTACAACTACAAATTAATAATGTATCTGTAAATACCCCTAAAGTTTGAATGAAACCTTGTTTAACTGGGTGCGTTACGTTCGCAGTCGCTGCTGCGTTCGGTGCACTACCCATACCAGCTTCATTTGAGAATAATCCACGTTTTACTCCTAGTAAAATCGCAGCTCCTACCCCCCCACCAACTACTTCTTTAATTCCGAATGCATGTAAGAAGATTTCTTTAAATACATACGGAATTGCCGTAATGTTTGTTACAACAACGAATAATGCAACTGCTACATATATAATTGCCATTACCGGAACAATCATTTCAACTGCACGTGCAATTCGCTTAACCCCACCGAAAATAATAATTGCAAGTAAACCAGCCATAAACAGACCTACAAGCCTACTATCCATTTTAAATGCGCCATCAAAAGCTGCCGCTACTGTGTTTGACTGTACTGCATTAAAAATCAATCCGAAACTCACTGTTATTAGAACAGAGAAAACAACACCTAACCAGCGTTTCTTTAAACCCTTTTCCATATAATACGCTGGGCCCCCACGGAATGCGTTCCCATCTTTTACTTTATAAATTTGCGCTAATGTGCTCTCTACAAACGCAGAAGCACCCCCAATTACCGCAATTAACCACATCCAAAATACAGCACCTGGACCACCTGCTGAGATTGCAATAGCTACACCAGCTAAGTTACCAGTACCTACACGAGAAGCTGTACTCATACAAAATGCTTGGAATGATGATACACCGCTTTTTTCTTTTTGCGCTTTTCTTGTCTTTGAACTCGCCCCGTCCCCAAGTAGGCGAATCATTTCTCCGAAGTAGCGAATTTGGACGAATTTCACACGAAATGAAAAATAGAGTCCTAATCCAATTAACATCGCAATAATGATATATGACCAAAGGACATTATTTACATCCCCAATTACTTTAGCTAAAAAATCCATAATCGAATTGCCCCTCTTCCTAACAATAAGAAAATTATATTCTAAAAACTTTTAGTAATCAAGAACTTTGTGTTAGGTTTTATGACATGGATAAGTTATATTCCTTAACATGTATATGTTTTTCACTTAAAACTATAACCAATACGTGTATTTATCCACTACTCAATCACTCATCCTATTCGACCAATCATACTTTTAAGACAGTACGTTACCTACAAATAACGAGAGAAATGAACAAACAAAAATTATATTAATAATTACCTTTCACCCTTCTCATCATTTACTGCAACAAAAAAGGCGAGCATCGAATCCCTCTCGATGCTCGCCTTTTCTTATACCGCTTTTTCTTTATCCGTTACCGTTGGCTTATCCCAACACTCTGTGTTCGTTAAACCCGGAATAGAATCTGCACTGAAGACTGGATCTTTCCCTTGTTTCTTTTGCTTTACATAGTCTGCCAACGCAGCATACGCAAATCGTCCAAGAAGTGTAATCGCAATTAAGTTTGTAATTACCATTAGACCCATAAATAAATCTGCCATGTTCCATACGACTTTAAGCGTCGCAACAGAACCGAATAATACCATTGCAACTACCGCAATACGGTAAATTGTTAACCAAGCTTTACTTTGTTTAATGAATTCAATATTTGTTTCACCATAATAGTAGTTTCCTAGAAGTGAACTAAATGCAAATAAGAAAATAATAATCGCCAAGAAGCTACTTGCCCATGGGCCGATTTGTGAGCTTAATGCGTTTTGTGTTAATTCAATGCCTTCCAAATTTGTTGCTTTATATGCACCAGAACATAATACGATAAACGCTGTTGATGTACATACTAAAAATGTATCTACTAAAACCCCGATTGTTTGAATAAAACCTTGTTTCGCTGGATGCGTTACATCAGCTGTTGCTGCCGCATTCGGCGCACTACCCATACCTGCTTCGTTCGCAAATAATCCGCGCTGAATACCAAATTTCATTGCAGCACCGATACCGCCACCTACAGCTGAATCTAAACCGAATGCACCTTTAAAGATTTCTGTAAATACATCTGGTATTAAATAGAAGTTTTTAATAACAACGAAAATAGCTACTGCAATATAAATAAGTGCCATTGGCGGAACAATCATTTCTGACATACGCGCAATACTTTTCACACCACCAAAAATAATAACTGCAACTAATACCGCTAATACAATCCCAACAACATAACGCTCTAAACCGAATGCATTCTCAAATGCTAACGTAACTGTATTCGCTTGTACTGAGTTGAAAATTAAACCGTAACTAATTGTGATTAGAATAGAGAACCAAATTCCCATCCAACGTTTATTTAAACCTTTTTCCATATAATAAGCAGGACCACCACGGAAGCCACTGCCATCTTTTATTTTATAAATTTGCGCAAGCGTACTTTCCACGAAACTTGAAGACGCCCCGATAATCGCAATAACCCACATCCAAAATACAGCTCCGGGTCCTCCCATAGAAATAGCTAACGCTACACCAGCTAAGTTTCCGATACCAATACGAGCTGCTGAACTCATACAGAACGCTTGGAAAGAAGATACACTACCCTTTTTACGTGTCTTACCAGTTAGTCCATCACTCATTAATCGAACCATTTCTCCTAAATGAGTAATTTGTACGAATTTTAATTTAATAGAAAAATAAAGCCCTAAACCAATTAGCATTGCAATAAGAACATATGACCAAAGAATCGTATTCGTTGATGAAACGAATTGATCTAAAATATTCATACAATTAACCCCTCCTTTTCTCCATAAATCGAATTATATTCAAAAAATATTCAAAAATCAACATTTTTCGACATCTTGCGACTTCCAAATATTAGGTTGATCTACATAAATACATCATTCTTTTATGACTCCACTTTCAGTAGCTGTGCATACTAAAACAAAAAATAATTTCATAAACAACACCATTGACAAAAATATATAACTGTAACTATAATGGTTACATCAAGTTGTAACTAACCTAATTACATTACATTCATTCATTTCAGATATACACTTTAACAAAACACTTTGGAGGGATTTATTATGAAAATCGGAATCATCGGAGCAACTGGTAAAGCTGGAAGCCGTATTTTAAAAGAAGCATTAGATCGTGGACATGAAGTTACTGCAATTGTAAGAAATGCTGCGAAAATTACAGAAAAAAATGTAAAAGTTTTAGAGAAAGATGTATTCGCTCTTACATCTAACGATCTACAAGCATTCGATGTAGTTGTAAATGCTTTCGGTGCTCCAGCAGGACAAGAGCATCTTCACGTAGATGCAGGAAATGTACTGATTGAAGCTGTGAAAGGTGCACCACATACAAAATTATTTGTAGTTGGTGGAGCTGGAAGCTTATTTGTAGACGAAGAGAAAACAACACGTGTATTTGATACACCAGGTTTCCCGGGCGAATACCTTGCAACAGCTCAAAACCAAGGTAAAAACTTAGAAATCTTGCAACAAACAAATGATATCACTTGGACATTCATCAGCCCTTCTGCACTATTCGCATTAGGAAAACGCACTGGCTCTTACACAGCTGGTAAAGACAATCTTCTTGTTAACTCAAAAGGCGATAGCTACGTAAGTTACGAAGACTTCGCAGTAGCAGCACTTGATGAAATCGAAAATCCAAAACATGTGAACGAACGCTTCACAGTAGTTTCTGAAGCTGAATAATAAGAAAAAGCTCGTAAAATATTATGTTTTACGAGCTTTTTTATTTTTAAGCTTTTACCTCTTGTATACCTTCTATTCTTTCGAAACCTTGTTTGGTAATTTTAAAGAATACGTCATGTATATCATACCCAAATAACATACCATTAAATTGTTCTGTCAATGCTTTCGTATTTTCCATTCCTTCTAATCCATGTATATAAAAAGCATCGGCAAATGCCAATGCTTTTTATACTATCTTTTAATTTGATTCGGTTTATGTGGCTCATTTGGAGTATACGGTTTATTCGGTTTCTGTGGTCCTTCAGACTTTTTCCAACTCACCGCTAATTCCGGACTTGTTTTCTCTTCACTACGCTCAAGTAATACTACTGCATTTTGAATTGTTGGTGTTCCTTTATGCGCAATCCCTTGTAATTTCGTTAAATTCCCTGATACTTTAAAGCTAAATCCACCTGCTGGTGTTTGTTTCGGAATTAAAATGCGGAACTTTTCTCCTACATTAAATTCTGTTTTTGCTTCGCCTTTTTCATTTGCAAATTTCACACCAGCTGGTGCACCTGTTGCTTGCACTTTATACGTTCCGCTTTTTGCATTTGTTTCTACTGTATATAAACCTGTTTCAAAGAAATCATTTTTTAATACTGCTTCTTGTTCTTCTGTAGGAGTTACACTCATCGTAATTTCTTGTAACTCTTCACTCGCATTTGCCTTTGCAACTATGTCTTTCGTTACTTTCTCTACGTTTTTATTACGGAAATCTAAATCGTTAATATCGATTTGCTTTAATGCATTCCATACTGCAAGCTGTGTTGCGTAATGTGCTTCTCTCCAATCGGAAACACCTAATTCTTGCGGACTCTTTTGTGGATATCCATTTAATAGTACACGGTACACGTTAATATCCACTTTTCCCATTTCCGGTAAATCTTGACCACTTGGAGATTTCAAATCTACATTTAAGCAAAATGCAATTTTTCCATCTGCCGTTTTAATAAGCTCTGTTCGGATTGGTTTCTTCTTTGACTTACTATAACTCCAATCCATTTCATACTTTGTATGATCCATAACTTCTGCGAATGCCTTTTGAAGCGGGAACAACACAAATAAAACACTTAAAAAAACAGCTAAAAGTTTGAACGATTGCTTTATATTCATGTTTTACAACCCCTTATGAAATAACAAATTTACTAATAAGTAGTATTTAGTTAGAAATTTTTTTTATACATAAACACAACAAAAAAAGTGCAAATAATTTGCACTCTTTTTCTCTACTTTAATCTTAGAAATCGAAGTTATCAGGATCTGGACCAACGCGGTGATTTTGGTTTAATGCATCGATTTTTTCCATATCTTCTTTTGTTAATTCGAAGTTAAATACATCAGCATTTGCAATAATACGGTGTTCTTTCGTTGATTTTGGAATTGTAATTACTCCATTTTGTAAGTCCCAACGTAAAATAACTTGCGCTGTTGTTTTGCCGTGTTTATCAGCAATTTCTTGTAATGTTTCGTTATCTAATAATTGACCTTGCATAAGTGGTGACCATGCTTCCATTTGAATACCTTGTTCTTTACAGAAAGCTTGTAATTCTTTTTGCGTTAAACGAGGGTGATATTCTACTTGGTTAATCATTGGCTTAATTTCTGCATCTTTCATTACATCTTGTAAGTGATGGATTTGGAAGTTACTTACGCCAATTGCACGTACACGCTCTTCTTTATAAAGTGTTTCTAGCGCTTTCCATGTATCTTTATATTTTCCTTCTACAGGCCAGTGAACAAGGTATAAATCTAAATAATCTAGTTCTAATTTTTTTAAGCTCTCTTCATATGCAGCAATTGTTTCGTCATATCCTTGATCTGCGTTCCATACTTTTGAAGTGATAAATAATTCTTCTCTTGAAATACCAGTCGCTTCAATACCTGCACGGATTCCTTCACCTACAGCTTTTTCATTTCCGTAAATTGCAGCTGTATCGATGCTACGGTATCCTGCTTTAATCGCTGATTTAATTGCTTCTACAAGTTCTGGTCCTTCTTCTACTTTAAATACACCTAAACCGAACCAAGGCATTTCTACACCATTATTTAATACTGTTTTACTTTGTAAGTTTTTCATTTTATTTTCTCTCCTTTTATCCCGCATTAACGGGCAGTAAAAATTCCCACTTCAAAATTCGGCTGAAGCAAAGACGTTAGGTGGGAGATAAACTGCCCGTAAACGCCCGATTGGTTCAACTAATAATCATTGGTGGAAGAACACCCCCACTGATTAAAGTTTCACTTTATTTTACTTGATCTCTTTTTTCTAATGTCATACTCCATGCTGTTAAAATAACAGCACCTACTACCATAAGGCCGCCTACCCAAGCAGTATGGATTAATCCTAACGAATTCGTTACAAGGCCACCTATATAAGAACCTAAAGCGATTCCTCCGTTAAATGCGGCAATATTAATTGCTGAAGCAACATCAACCGCACTTGGAACAAAGCGCTCTGCCAATATAACTACATATACTTGTAGCCCCGGAACATTCATAAACGCGAATAGTCCCATGAAAATAATTGTGATTAATCCAGCTACTTTAAACGGCGCTGTAAATGTTAAAACAAATAATATAATCGCTTGAATAAGGAACATGTAGAATAGCGCTCGAATTGGATTATGATTCGATAATTTTCCGCCGACCATATTCCCTATCGCAATGGCGATTCCATACACTAATAAAATGATGGTAACGGTACTTGCTTCAAATCCTGTTACTTCTTGTAATAACGGTGATAAATACGTAAATGTTACGAATGTACCGCCGTATCCTAGTGCAGTAATAATGAAAACAAGTAACAGTCTTCCATTTTTAATTAGTTTAAATTGATCACGAAACGATACAGGTACACCATTTTTTAAATTAGATGGGACGAGTATACTATTTGCGATGAAAGCAATAATTCCAATTACAACGATCGCCATAAATGACGCTCTCCAGCCAAACTCTTGACCGATAAATGTTCCAATTGGCACACCAGTAATAGTCGCAACTGTTAATCCAGTAAACATAATCGCAATTGCGCTAGCACGTTTATTCTCTGGTACGATTGCAGCCGCAATTGTAGATCCTATCGACATAAACACACCGTGTGCAAATGCAGCTACAATCCTTGCGATAATTAATACAGTGAAGCTTGTTGCTACCGCCGCAATGCCATTACCAATAATGAAAATAACCATAATCCACATTAATAATGTCTTTCGCGACATACTAGCCGTTAACGCTGTTAAAACAGGAGCTCCTACTGCCGCTCCTAACGCATATAAGGAAACCGTTAAACCAGCTGTTGTAACCGAAACATTTAAATCTTTTGAAATAGATGGTAGTAAACCGACACTAATAAACTCGGTCGTACCAATCCCAAACGCACTAATTGCTAGTGCTAATAAAGCAAACATACTTCTTCGATTCGTCTGAACTTCCGAAGATGGTACTGTATATGAACTCAATTGAATTCCTCCTTATTACAAGAAATCCAATCATAATAGTATGATAAAAGGGCCCTTCTATCTTCTAAAACATATATTTCATACTTACAAATGCTATTATGAATGGTTTCATTCTTTTTTTGAAGAACGCACTTTAAAGTACGATAGGCACCCAAAAGTAACATAGTCACTTTTCAGTACCGTACTACTCATTTGCCTCTTACATGTGCTATTATGAAACATATTTAACATAATAAAAAGTACGTACTTTAAAGTGCTATAGGTACTAAAAAGTAACATTTATATTATTTAACTTACTTTGCTCACAAAAGGAGGGTTTCATATGAAGAAATACAATATTCCTGTAGAGGCGACTTTAGAGGTTATCGGCGGCAAATGGAAAGTTGTTATTCTTTGTCACTTAACGAAAGGTACAAAGAGAACGAGTGAACTAAAACGCTCAATGCCTGGTATTACACAAAAAATGTTAACGCAGCAATTACGTGAATTAGAAGACGACGGCGTTATTCAAAGAAAAGTATACAATCAAGTCCCACCAAAAGTAGAATATTCTCTTACTGATTACGGTTGGTCTTTAGAATCGATTCTTGATTCTCTTTGTTCTTGGGGCGAATGCCATCTTGAAAAAGAAGGTAACACATCGATGCTAATTGCGGAAGGTGAATAATAGGAAAAAGGAAAAAACGAACATGAATTTGTTCGTTTTTTCCTTTTTTTCTATATATATATGTACATTTCTAACTGAAACAAAATATTTTATACGCTTTCATACCTTGTCAGCACTACGTTATACACTCAATATCAAATAATTAGGAATCATTTTTATGTTAACATAGGTGTATATAGTATATAATATAGGATATATATTATATACACTTTCCGGTAACGGAGCTTTTCCATTATGCGGACAAGCCATATATCGGACAGTTCATAAATAATAAGTAAGACGTTATGGTTTTAGATTTATGTTTGCAGCTTAGTTGCTGTCATAAATTTAAAGGCATTTTATTGTGTTTTGTGAAACTTTGTATAAAGTTTCGTAAACGGTTACTATCTTACTTATAAAAAATAAGAGTATTGCTATCGTAAAGGAGAATTGGAGATGCCAGAAACTATGACTCAAACAAAGCCAGAACAAGAAACTGTACAAATTTCTGCTAGCCAAGGACAACTTGATGTACTTGATCAGTTGTTAAAACCTGAGGTACAAGAATCATTAACAACACTAGTAGAACAGCTTCCAAAATTAACTGAGCTTGTTAACATTTTAACTAAGTCTTATGACTTCGCTCAAACTGTTGCTACTGATGAAGTATTAAAAAGCGACACTGTTGGTGCAATTACAGAGCTTGTAGAGCCTGTAAAAGATACAGTGAAAAGCATGGCTGCAACTGCAATCGAAGCGAAAGATCGTGCTGACGAAAGTAACGAAGTTATCGGCCTATTCGGTCTATTAAAATTACTAAAAGACCCACAAGCACAAAAAATGTTCCGCTTTGTGAACGCATATCTTCAAATTAGTGCAGAACGTAACAATAAATAATTTAACTTATAACAACAATTAGTAAAGACGGGGGATATCATACTATGTCAAAACAAATTGTCATCTTAGGCGCTGGTTATGGCGGTCTTCTTGCCGCTTTAAACGTACGTAAATTTTACAGCAAATCAGAAGCACAAGTTACAGTGATTAACCAATACCCAACACACCAAATCATCACTGAACTACATCGCCTTGCAGCTGGTAACGTTGCTGAGCAAGCAATTGCAATGCCACTTACAAAGCTTTTCAAAGGTAAAGATATCGATCTTAAAATCGCAACAGTTGAGTCATTCTCAGTTGATAGCAAAGAAATCAAACTAGCTGGTGGCACTACATTATCTTACGATGCACTTGTAGTTGCTTTAGGAAGTAAAACTGCTTACTTCGGTATTCCAGGACTAGAAGAAAACAGCATGGTATTAAAATCTGCTGCTGATGCAAACAAAATCTACAAACACGTTGAAGACCGTATTCGTGAATACGCGAAAACGAAAAACGAAGCTGATGCTACAATCGTAATCGGTGGTGGCGGATTAACTGGCGTTGAGCTAGTTGGTGAGCTTGCTGACATTATGCCTAAACTTGCAAAAAGCCACGGCGTAAATCCAAAAGAAGTTAAACTTCTTCTTGTTGAAGCAGGTCCAAAAATCCTTCCAGTATTACCAGACCACTTAATCGAACGTGCAACTACTAGCCTAGAAGCACGCGGTGTTACATTCTTAACTGGTCTTCCTGTAACAAACGTTGCTGGCAATGAAATCGACTTAAAAGACGGTCAAAAACTTGTTGCTAACACATTCGTTTGGACAGGCGGCGTACAAGGTAACCCATTAATCGGTGAATCAGGTCTTGAAGTAAACCGTGGTCGTGCAACAGTTGATGCATACCTACAATCTACTTCTCATAAAGACGTATTCGTTGCTGGAGACAGCGCTGTTGTCTTCGCTCCAGACGGACGTCCATACCCACCAACTGCACAAATCGCTTGGCAAATGGGTGAGTTAATTGGATACAACTTATACGCAGCACTAGAAGGCAAAGCATTCGAAGAGTTCGCACCTGTAAACTCTGGAACACTTGCTAGTCTAGGACGTAAAGATGCTGTTGCTACAATTGGAGCAAGCAATACTCCACTTAAAGGCTTACCAGCATCATTAATGAAAGAAGCAAGTAACGTTCGTTACTTATCACACATTAAAGGTCTATTCAGCTTAGCTTACTAATCTGAATATAAGCCCGAATCATGCCCGGCATGGTTCGGGCTATTTTTATCCGTAATATTCTCTACTTACTTATATTCGGCAAAGAGATACTATAACCCTTTTTAATTATCTAAATATACTGACTTTTTTGTGTCGGAATTGTGTATATGAAAAGAGTGAAAGCATCTTTCTTACTTCCACTCTTCCACAAAAATTATTATCCCAATTTCACTAAGCTGTAGTTCTTCTTCCCTTTACGAATAATAATAAATTTTCCATCAAATGAATTTTCTACAGTAACATCCGTACCTACATCCGTTACTTTCTCACCATTCATAGAAATCGCACCGTTATTAATGTCTTCACGAGCTTGACGTCTAGATGGTTCAATCCCTAAATCAACTAGCCACTCTACAATATTTTTCGTCTCTTTGGAAGACTGGAATGTCGGCATCTCTTTAAAGCCTTGTTCAATTTCATCAGCTGTTAACGATTTAATATCTCCGCTAAATAATGCCGAGGTAATTTTCACAGCTTGCAATAATGCCTCTTCTCCATGAACGAATTTCGTCATTTCTTCGCCTAACACTTTTTGCGCTTCACGTTTATGAGGCTCGGCTTCTACCTTCGTTGCCAATTCATCAATTCGCTCTTTCGCTAAGAATGTAAAGTATTTCAAGTATTTAATTACATCACGATCATCTGTATTCACCCAGAACTGGTAAAATTCAAATGGCGTTGTTTTTTCAGCATCAAGCCAAACCGCACCACCTGCTGATTTTCCAAATTTCGTACCGTCTGATTTTAATAATAACGGAATTGTTAGTCCAAATACTTTCGCCTCGTGCCCTTCTAACTTACGAATTAAATCTAACCCGCTCGTAATATTTCCCCATTGGTCACTACCACCAATTTGCAGTTGAACATCTTCTTTCGTGTATAAATGATGGAAATCCATCGCTTGCAAGATTTGGTACGTGAATTCTGTAAAAGAAATGCCTGTATCTAAACGACTTGCTACAATATCCTTCGCTAACATGCTATTGATGCTAAAGTTTTTCCCGTAATCACGTAAAAACTCAATAATGTTTATTTCATGTGTCCAGTCGTAGTTATTTACCATCTTCACTTCGCTATTTCCGCCGAAATCAAATAGCTTTTTCATTTGCGCTGTTAACGCATCTACATTATGCTGCACTACTTCTAAAGTTTGCAGTTGACGCTCTGATTGACGTCCACTTGGATCACCAATTGTTCCTGTTGCCCCGCCAATTAAAATAACCGGATGATGACCAGCTAATTGGAATCTCTTCATCATCATAAACGGAATCAAATGTCCGATATGCATACTATCACCAGTCGGATCAACTCCGCAGTATAGTGAAATCTTTTTCTCTTCTACTAACTTACGTAAACCTTCTTCATCCGTCTGTTGATTCACAGCACCGCGCCATTCTAATTCATCAATAATATTCATCTTTTGTCATCCCCTTTATTTTTTTAAAACAAAAAAGCCCCTATGTCTATGACATAGGGACGATTATTCACCGTGTTACCACCCAGTTTGCATAAATAGCATAGCTATTCATACCACTCTTAGCAATAATATCGATTGCTACTCCGCTTAGCGTTACCTAAGATACTCCAGAGTGTAATTCACAAGTTTGTTTGTGCTAGGTTCCAGCAACCCCTAGCTCTCTTTGATAACAGTGACAAACTGCTACTGGGCTCTTTCAACGTATGTTATTTGTTAAATTATTAGCCATTATATTGAATTGAAAACAAATTGTCAACAATACCCAAATGTTATTTTAAAATAATTCATACTTTTATACGCTTTTAATTCAAAAATTATTGTAGATCTTCTCCAATAATCCTTACTTCTCTCTCTAACTTCACACCGAATTTTTCTTCAACTGTCTTTTGTACGAAGTGAATTAAATCGATGTAATCTTGTGCTGTTCCATTATCAACATTCACCATAAATCCAGCATGTTTTAATGAAACTTCTACTCCGCCAATTCGCTTTCCTTGTAGTCCTGATTCTTGAATCAACTTACCAGCAAAGTTATTTTGTGGGCGCTTAAATACACTACCGCATGAAGGATATTCTAAAGGTTGTTTCGATTCACGCTTATACGTTAAATCATCCATTTTTTCTTTAATCTCTTCATGTACACCTTCTTCAAGTTCAAATCTCGCTTCAAGAATAATGTAATGATTGTTCGCAAATACACTCTTACGATATCCAAATTCAAATGCTTCTTTCGTTAAAGTGCGTAACTCTCCATCACCTGTCATTACGACAGCTTCTGTTAATACAAACGATACTTCACCACCGTAGGCACCAGCATTCATATATAATGCTCCGCCAACTGAACCTGGAATGCCACAAGCAAACTCAAGACCTGTTAAATTGTGGTCTAATGCAATACGTGATACATCAATAATTGCTGCACCGCACTGTGCTACAATCGTTGTTCCTGTTACAGTAACACCTGTAATATGAATTAAACTGACCGTAATTCCGCGAATCCCACCATCTTTAATAATGACATTTGATCCATTTCCTAAAAACGTAACTGGAATATTATATTGGTTAGCATACTTAATAACTTCTTGAATTTCATCATAATTCGTAGGCGCAACGAACACATCTGCTTTTCCGCCAACTTTAATATGCGTATGATTCTTTAACATTTCATCTTGTGTAACATGACCTTCAGGCAATACCGTACTTAAATATTTATAAACCTCTTGCATATTCATTTTACGATTCCTCTATTTCTATATTCTTTTTATCCCGCTATACGGGCCCATAATATCCCCACATACATGAAATGAAACTAAAGTGGTGGATACAGTGTACCCAAAATCAATTCGAGACACCTATAAACCTCTTAAATTATAAGAGGTGCCACTCATATTAAAATATATATTGCATAATAAAGCAACCCAAATGGACTACTAAACTTGACATGTCATCAGAAAGACAACAATTTGTAAAATATATAACTTTTATAAAACACTATCCTTCAGTATCTTACTATACCACACGAAAATAAAGTGGTATTTTTTGTAATCTTCACTTTATTTTCTTCAATATAAAAAAGAGCACATCCCACAGAATGCGCTCTTTCTATACTCTTTACATTACTTTTCGTTCTCTTCTTTTTCCTTATCAAACCATAACAGCTCGTCATCATCAACTTCACCATTATAATTAATTAAAATCTCTTCTCCAGCTTTTATATCTTTATAAGCAAAGAAGTTAAACGTATGATTCTCAAAGACAATCTCATACGTTGCATTCGGATTATATGCATGATTAAATAACATGCCGTATCCTAAAAGGAATGCCGTATGATTTACTCCATACTCAAATGCGTAGTCAGCAAGTAACGTTTTCTCAATATGTTCATGCTGTTCATTCGGATAAGAGATAACTGGTGCTGAATGTATCAACTCACCCTTTTTAATATCACGAGTTGCAAATACACCTCTATTAAATTCTCCATCACTAAGTTCAGAAGTCTTAACTTCGATCATATGCGTCACCTATATAATTCTTTCTTTGAAGTATTTTATCTCGCTATCCGCGAGATTTAACTAATAATCAGTAGCTATTAGTTAAATTTTATCTCCTTAAGCTTGGCAGAAAACTCATAGAAAAGCAATTAAATTCCTATCAAGTATTCGTTCAACTGAAAAAGAGCACATCATTTGTGCTCTTTTTCAGCGATATTATTTTTCTAAAATATCTTCTAGCAACTTCACTTGCTCACTAACAGTATGTAGTGTCTTCACCGACGTATCATTTCGATTCTTTTCTTCTTCAATACTTGCTAACACTTCTTCCGTAGCTGCAGAAGTTTGCTGAATTACGTTAGAAGCATGTGTCACATCTTTAACGATATTCGTCGTTTTAACTTGGAAATTTTCTTGATGACCAACAATCTCCCTCATTACATCATTAATCGTATCAATAAACTTCCCTAAATCCGTTACATTCGTTAAAACACTTGCTAACATTTCGTTACACTCTTCTTGTACTCTTTCTGACTTCTCTACCTGCACTTCTACTTTACTTGCTTGATTACTAAACTCCTTCAAAATCCCTTGAATTCTCCCCGCAGAACGATTCGATTCTTCAGCAAGCTTTAACACTTCATTCGCTACAATAGCAAAACCTTTTCCATGTTCTCCTGCTCTTGCAGCTTCAATATTTGCATTTAAAGCTAGCAAACTCGTCTGACTTGAAATATTCGTTATTACATCTACAATTTCATTAATTTGTTTCGATTGTGTCATCAATTCTCTAAATATCGTTCCTGATTGTGAAACAACATCATTTAAACTTCTCATGTTAGCTTCAAAATTTCTTAAAGTGTTTACACTACCCTTTGAGATTTCCAAACTTTTATCAACACGCATCGAAGCATTTCTTACTTGAGAGATGATTTGGTCAATATTTCCCTCCATATCATTCAATACTTCTACTGAACGTGACATCATCTCTGATTGTGATTGAGTACCAACTGCCACTTCTTCAAAAGCAAAATTAATTTCATTCATCGACTCCATCGAAGTGTTCATATTCTGTCTTAAATGATTGAAATTACTATCTAACTTCACAACAGTTTCCTCAATAAGCCTTTGCGTTTCTTCTAACTCCTGAGCTTTCTTCATCACTGCTTGCTTCTCATCACTTAAACGAGCCAAAAGATTAGAACCAATCTTTGTGACACCCCACATTGCGATCGTTACAATCGCTAACAAGCTTGCGAAATTTGCAGCTTCAGATGATGCTGTATAAGCAAAAAATTGATTTGGCCAATAACTACAAAGTATAAATGTAACAACAACTGCTACCCCACCAAGAATTAAAATAAGACGTTCACTCAAATAAATAAGTGAAACCGCTAATGTAAAATAGACCATTTGAAATACAGCTGGGCTTTCATTAAATGCTTGTACCATAATGAAAGACATAATAAGTAGCATACATGTCATGATGTATTTATACATCGCTTCCATACTTTCTATAAAAGTAAGCAGCGTTCCAAATACTACGATAGAAATACCACACATCCAAAATGCTATTGCTCGCTCTGTAAAAATATATCCATAATACCCAATCGCGAGTACCCCAAGGAAGAAACTGCAAATCGTGATAAACAGCAATAAATGATTTTTCTGTGATTCTTTCTCAAGGTTAGAAAAACAAGTTCTCTTTAACCACTCCATATATGAAGCCCCACCTTCTCATACGTATCGATTACTTCAGCTTGAATATCGCACTCACTGGGTTATGATCGCTATTTTCAAACTTCAAATCTTTCCCTTCTACATTTACAATTTCAACATTCGGTGAAACGATAAAGCCATCAATAATCGTGACAAAGTTTTCACCTTCCACGTATTTCTTTACATCATCTCTCACAGTCATAACAGACGGATCTACAGCCCACTTAAAGCCACCTTCAGTAAAGTCCTTCGGTAACTCTACTAACCACTCAGGACGCTCTTTCACGAACTTCGGATCACTTAACTGAGCGTTAGAAATCAATTGATTCCAGTCTCCGCCCATTATTACATAATCACCATTTTTATAATGTTTGTTCATATATTCTTTTAAATACTCCACTTGTTGCTTTCTAATTTTTCCGCCTTCATCATAAGCAGACAAATGTAAATTTACGAGTCTAACAAATTTTCCATTATTAACAGGAATTTTATGTTCAACAATCGCTCGGTCTAAATCAAATAAACGCTTTGGCCACGGCTCCATTCCTGGTAATTGGAACCTCTTCGCTGTTTGAACTGTATATTTAGAAAACGTACTTAGTCCAGCATCAGCATATCCCATTGGACTTGTGATTGGTACCGGAACCCATTTTGTATCATAGTTCTTTCCGAACGAAGAAGCATAATCAGGCAGTCCTTTTTTCAAAAATTCATGCCCATTTATATCAAATGATCTCATTGATTTTATATCTACTTCTTGTAATAGCGTAAAATCACTATTCTCATTTTGTAAAAACGAAAGCATATTCTTTAAATTCGTTTCCGTTTGTTCTTTACTACTTGAACCAGACCCTTTTCCCCCATCCATAAAGAAGTCTTGATCCTTATCTAGTCCAGCATATCCAATATTAAACGTTGTAACTTTAAATTCATTTCCCTGCGCAATTACGCGCTCCTTATTGTTTTCCACCTTCAAGCTTATAACATCAGCTGGCTGTTCTTTTGTAAGTGTCATATACGCTAAAAACCCACCTACAACTCCCACACCTACTAAAATACATATAAGTACTATTTTTAATAACTTTTTCAAACAAACGACTCCTTTTCTAAAACATACGATTTTACTTTTCTTTATTTTCAGTCAAATGAAAAATGACAGATATACGAAACATTTTATCACACTGAAAATCTTATATCACTATATTTAGTTTATAAGTAATGATTCCCTATCTTAAACGATTTGAGAAATACAAAATACACCAACTTCTTCACTGGAAATCAAACGCAATTTTTAGTACACTATATGTAATAATTATAGGCGATGGAGTTCGCCATAACCGCTGCTTAGCTAATGACTCCTACCAGTATAACTACTGGTAGGAGTCTATTTTTTTGAGCAAGCTATTTAAAGAGGTGAGGAATTTGATTTATATTATCGTCGGTATAGCCGGTATATTAGGAGCCCTTTCTCGTTATTATTTAGGTCTTACTATTCATGAATTTTGGCATCATTCATTTCCATTAGCTACATTACTCATTAACTTAATCGGCTGCTTCTTATTAGCATGGCTGACTACATATGTTGCACGGCTAAACATCTTACCTTCGGAGGTTATCACAGGCATCGGTACTGGATTCATTGGTTCTTTTACGACGTTTTCAACATTTAGTGTAGAAACCATGCAATTAATTAACCATTCTGAATGGAGCATGGCTTTCCTATATGTATCATGTAGCATACTTGGCGGTCTCATTATGTCTGGAATTGGCTATACACTAGGTGATTTCTTAATTAAGAAATCAGTTACGGAAGGAGATCACTTATGATGGAAGCTTTATTAGTGGCAACTGGAGGTTTTTTCGGTGCGATTACACGATTTGCAATTAGCAATTGGTTTAAAAAAAGAAATAAAACATCCTTTCCAATTGCTACATTCCTTATTAATATAACAGGAGCATTTTTACTCGGGTATATAATTGGCAACGGAGTCACTACAGGCTGGCAATTATTATTAGGAACTGGATTTATGGGCGCATTCACAACGTTTTCGACGTTTAAATTAGAATTCATTCAGCTTCTCAATCGCAAAAAAATTTACACATCCCTTTTATATGTAAGTACTACTTACATAATCGGTATCCTCTTCGCATTCCTTGGAATGAAGCTCGGTGGAATATAAAAAAGCGACTCTATTGAGTCGCTTTCTTTCATAAGAAGTAAGTCCCGCCATATGGAATGGAAAGTAAACCCGCTGGATACACATCATAATGCACACTTTGCATTGGAAATTGTGAGTATTGCATATACTGTCCTTGCATCATTTGTGCAAAATATGCTTGTTGTTGCATTTGAATCACTTGATTCACAGCATGAATTGTCCCCTGTGCCCCGGCTAGCGTTATAGCCGCCCCTACTTGTCTACCATTATAAAAATAATGATTCATCATTATTCAGCTCACTTATTATTTTTCTTCCATATGGTATGTTTCTATTTCATAGTGAGTATTTTGTCCCGATTGGGGAATCCATCACTAATTAAACTTCACTTTATCTATTACTTTTTCTCAGCCTTGAAGTAATACATCCAAATAGTAATACACCAATACCACTAAAGAACAATACATAACTTACCGGTACTAGGAAAAAGAAAGGTTCTTCAAGAAATCCATCCGCTCCGACTTTACTGTTTGAAGCATGTATAGTTAAAGAAATAATCGCTAAGATCATGAAAGAAATAGCTACTACGTATTTATTTTTCATTTTACATTCTCCTCTATTCATATAATTCTTCTTAATTAACATCATATTATCCAAAACAAAATCATTAGTCAATAATAATTTATCGTTTTACAATAAATTATTATTGATTAAATTGAAAATATAAGGTTTATGAAGCATCTTAAATTGCCTCACAAACCTTTTATAGACAATAAATATTTACACTTCAAACTTCCTGCTTAATACAACATACATTGCGCAAAATAGTACGAATATCCCAGCATAAATTAACAAAACCTCTACACTAAACACATCAGCCAAAGGACCAAATATAATCATCCCTAAAGGTAAAGCACATGAATTCGCAATCTGTACGAGGCTAAACATTCTGCCATGCATAACTGGATCTACTTTCTCCTGCAATAACACAGTAACTGGCGTATTAAAACATGGCATTGTTATACCAATTAAAAAATTAAAGACTAAATACATAATAAATACCGGTGCAATTCCTAGTCCTACCATAAGCAGACCATATAACGCACAGGCCAGCGCTGTTGTATGCATACGATTACGGAAACCACCCCATGCTGCAATCAGTACGCCACCAGCTGCTGCACCAGCGCTAAAGGTCATCTCACTAGCAGTAAGTCTCCACATTTCCGCCCCGAAGGAACGAGTCACCATTAAAGGTGTTAAAAAGGCGGCTGGACTTATTAAAATCATAATAATGATTAATAAAACGAGTAGCCTTTTCATACATACATTTTCTTTTAAATAAGCAAACCCTTCTTTTATACCTTGTAGATTAGATTTTTGCTTACCCCCTACATTCACATGTCCTTCCACTTGAATGATAAACATAATACTAATTCCGATTATAGCTGTAATAACATCAATAAAAAATGTCGTTTCAATGCTAGTAACAGAAAGAATTGCGGCACTTGCCGCCGGTGAAAGAAACATAATTAAAGATGTAATACTACTATTTATCCCATTTACTTTCATAAGATAATCTTTCGGAACAATTTGTGGAATTAACGCATTCACAGCCGGCGTTTGTACACCTGTACCAGCTGAGCGAATGAGTAATACTATAAACAGCATCCAAATACTTTTATATCCTGTTAAAAATAAAATTGCCAAAATTAACGTAGCAATCGCTATAATCCCATCCGATAACATAATCATCTTTTTACGGTCATAACGATCAATCCACACACCAGCAAATAAAGATATCGCAATTTGTGGTAGAAAACCGCAAACAGTTGAAATGGTCAACATCGCCCCTGATGATGTTGTAAGGGTGATATACCATATAATCGCGTATTGCACGAGAGATGAACCGAACAACGAAATAGTTTGAGCGGTCAAAAATAATATAATGTTCATTCTCCAATTATTTTCATTCATATGTTTCACACCCCCTTAACTAATCCCGTCTCTATATTGAAAATACTATCCGCCCAATCAAGATAAAAACTCGCTTCATGAGATACGAGTATAATGCTGCCCTTAAACTGTATTAACGCCTTTCGCAAAGCTTCCTTCGCTTCTGCATCTAAATGATTCGTCGGTTCATCTACAATTAAAAAATTACAAGGTGATAATAACAATCCACACAGTTTCACCTTCGATTGTTCACCACCACTTAACGTACGAATTTCTTGCGAGACATGAGTATCTTTCACACCACACGCAGCTAAATGATGACGTATTTCCTTCATATTCAATGTAGGAAACTGTTCCGAAATAATTTGAAGCGGAGTTAAAGAATCATTACTCCAATTTAAATCTTGCTCATAATATCCAATCTTTATTTGCTCTGAGAAGTGAAATTCTCCAGCAATACTAGCAATAGTGCCAACAATTGTTTTTAATAAAGTAGATTTCCCTACTCCATTGAATCCTGTAATAACAAGTTTTTGCCCACCCATTACTGAAAAATTCAATTTTGGTAAGAGAGCAAAGTCATAACCAACTTCGAGATTATTAACCTCAAGAACTGTTTGAACTGAAATAGGAAGTTCCCGAAAATGAATAGACGGTTTATGGGTAAAACTTGGTGGCGCAATTCTTTCCATACGTTGCAACTGCTTTCTACGTCCTTGTGCTATTTTTGAATTCACTCCAGCAATATTTCTACGAATATACTCTTCCGTTTTTTCAATTTTCTTCTGTTGTGCATGGTATTGGCGAATATAATCTTTTCGCAAATGCTCCTTTTGTCTTACAAAATCTGAGTATTTTCCGTAATACTTCTTAACTGTTCCAAACTCTACATCACATATGCAAGAAGTCACTTTTTCCAGAAAATCAAAATCATGTGACACTACAATAAACGCCCCTTCAAAATTCATTAAATAATTAGCAAGCCACTCCACATGCTCCTTATCAAGAAAATTCGTCGGTTCATCTAGTAATAAAATAGTCGGCTCTTCTAATAAAAGCTTCGCTAAAATTACCTTTGCACGTTGTCCTCCGCTTAATTCACCAATAATACGATCCATCCCGATAGCATCAATACCTAAACCAGCTGCCACCTTATTCGTTATACTGTCTACCGAATAAAAATCACGAGCCTCAAGCTGTTCTTGAATCTCTGCCGCTTTTAATAGTTGATTCTCATCTCCAGTCCTAGCACTTTCTTCATATAACTTGTTCATTCTATCTTCCATTTCATACAAATCATAAAAAGCTCTCTTTACATATTGTGAAATGGTATAGCCCCCATCAATTTCTGCGTATTGATCAAGATGTCCAATTTGAATATTAGGTTGCCACTTTATATCTCCTTTATCAGGAATGATTTCTCCAATCAATATTTTCATTAACGTGCTTTTTCCTGCACCATTCTGTCCAACAATCCCCATATGTTCTCCTTTATGCAAACTAAAAGAAGCATTTTCATATAAGGCTTTATCTATAAAACTATGTGATAAACTTTCAACTTTAAGTAAACTCATTCGTATTCCTCTTTTCCTGAAATTAAAAAAAGCAGAGAGATAGCGTCATTCGACACTAGCCCTCTGCTTCGTGGTTTTTCCTATACTACTCCAATTTATAGTAAAAGCTCATTGGAATAATATACACAAAGGGCCATAGACAAAGCATTGTCTATGGCCCCTTAATCTATTTTATACATCGACTTACAAACCGTAACCAAATAAGCATAGATAAACTATACTTTTTTAGAAAAGTTATTCAGCCGATGAATATAGGGGATTTATGCCCCTTGATTAAGCTCCGTACAACGCTTCACCGTATACATTTGTGCGGAGCAAAGTTTTCTAATGAGTTTTACAAATTTTATATAAAGCATGTTCTGCACCTTCCTTAATACTTAAAAGGGATTTTAGCATACGGTTTTGCGAAGCGTCAACATTACTTCCAAATCATTCAACTACTTACTTTCAAAATATTGCTTCTGAAACATACACATTCTTATCGCATTATGATAGTTACCATCAACGAAAAACTCGTCGAGAAGCTCACCTTCTACCATAAATCCAACCTTTTTATAAACATGCACAGCCTTTTCGTTTTCTTTATCGACAACTAAATATATCTTATGCATATTTAAGACAGCAAAGGCATAACCCATCGCTAAACGCGTCGCTTCTGCTGCGTAACCATGCCCCTGATAATTTGGATCAATAATAATTTGGAATTCTGTTCTTCGGTGAATATAATCAATCTCCACTAACTCAACCAATCCAACCATTTCATTATCTTTCTCAACGATAAATCGGCGTTCACTTTGATCGTGTATATGTTTATCATACAAGTCCTGCAATTCTACAAAGGCCTCATAAGGTTCTTCAAACCAATACGACATAATATGCGCGTTATTATTCAGTTCGTGTACAAACTTTAAATCTTCTCGTTCTAATGGACGTAACTTCAATTCCTGACTCATTTCTATAACCTCCAAGTAAAAGAAACCTCTTCACTTAATTTCTCAAATTTTTTCAATTTCAAACGCCCTAATTTCATTGTAAACCTTCAAGTAACTTGAAGGTCAAGGTGAAAAAAGTAGTGCAAACTTACGTCTGCACTACTACTCTTTTCTCAAATCTCTCATATTCGATATGTATAAAGCAATGACTAAAACAAGAATGGATCCCGCATATAATAACGTCTCCATCGGTTCCTCATGAGATACAATAATTAACCGAATTAATGCCGTAATTCCGATATAAATAAAATAACGTAACGGGAAATGATAGTTCGATTTAAAATACTTAATAATTAATGCAATAAACTCGAAGTATAAGAAATATACGATGATACTTTCAACCAATTTATACGATGTATATTTCTTTGTTGAAAAGATGTATTGAATAAATGTGATTGTCTCATTAATTAAAAAGATAGATAAGACAATGGATAATATAATTAGCGCTATATTTAATATCCATTGCAAAACACTAGCTATAAGATGATCGATATTAAATGACTTCATTTTCTCTTTAAACTCCCCTTCGTATACGTACGTATTTATTATAGCAAAATTATCATTGGAAAGAAGTTAAATCATATATTCGTCCTTTGTTGTTGCCAGTGTAGGGAAGATTTAGTGTGTGGAGAATTCTGTTTACAACCATACCCGACGAAACATGGAGAAACTCTTTCAAATTACCGTTCGTACATGTCGTACTAATGAGCAATGCATAATCTCGTATAGCATCCTCATGTGCCACTTTTGAAAAATCTTTACAACTTGTACAACGCCAGCCCTTCTTCACTTTAACCATTGGAATAACTAAGCATTTCTCACATTGTACTCCATTTAACAACTCCTCTTTTTCTATTTTATATTGCTCAAGTATATTTTGTTGAAGTGGAGAATGCTCCGTTATTATTTGATGAATGAGCCTATCTACATTATCTATAACTTTTCTTTTATATTTACTTTCAAACCACTTTATTTTATGAGGTAAATTTGCACTATGAATAATTGTATGAAGAAGATTGTCATCTGAAGATTTTATAATGGTACGAGGCGAGCTAATAACAACAAGGGACTCAATTGGAAGACTAGAGGAAAATCCATGTAAGCTTAACCATCTCTTTATTTGTATTTCTTGCCTTTTTATTTGTAAAACCGGATCTGGAAATCCCTCTGAATTTCCTTCTGTTATTCGGATAAGTTGATTAAACTTTGTATCAAATATTAATGTACCTGCTATATTTTTTATCTCAAGAAAAAGAAGAAACTTTGTGGAAAGGATAATAGTATCAATTTGAAAGTATTTATCATAATTAGATAAGCGAACATCATGTAAAATACTATACTCTTTCTCAGAAATAAAACTAAGTGGATAATCAATCGATTGCTCCCCTTTATATCCCGCCATGTGTTTTGCCAAGTTTTCTCCAATTAAATTTCGTTTCGGATGATGTACAGGTAACCTTCTAAGAAGTGCTTCTAACTGTCTTATATAAATCGGCATTTTTCTTTCTTTCACAATCACCTCAAACACCCCTTTACAAATATATCAACGATTTTTCCAATATATCTATCACAACTCACAATATATCAACGATTTTTCCAATATATCGATTGGTCGACAATATCCGACAATACCTCACTCTAATCACTCACAGCATATCCTAGAAAAACACCTTCAGCAAAAACTTAAAATCGCATTTCCTCATAAAAAAAACATAACCTGCTCCTCCAGCAAAGTTATGGTTTTTACCTTATAATGCCACTCTACCTATAACTTTGCCGTGAATTCCACAAAATCCATTTGTACTTATACCAACTTTCACTTTTTTCACACTGAAACTATATACCTCAAAATCGTTTCATAATGTTATTACTTCAGCATAGCTACAATTTATATAATAACGGTACAGTACAAATAACGTGCTGAATCACTAAGTATGGGGGAATAACGATGAACGAAGCATTACTATTAGTCGACATACAAAATGATTACTTTAAAGGCGGCAATATGGAATTACATCTACCTGAAAAAGCCATCCAAAAAGCGAAAGAAGTATTGAGAGTGTTTCGTGAAAAACATAAAACAATTATTCATGTACAACATATTGCGAACAATGAAGGAGCTACCTTCTTCCTCCCCGAGACAGTAGGTGCTCAAATTCATGATGATGTACAACCGATCGCTAATGAAAGAGTCATTCAAAAACATCACCCTAACAGTTTTTTAAGAACAAATTTATTAGAAACATTAAAAACAGAAAAAATAGACCAACTAGTAATTTGCGGTATGATGACTCATGTATGTATTGATGCAACAGTACGGGCTGCCAGTGATTTAGGATTTCAATGTATTGTAATTGAAGATGCTTGTACGACAAAAGATTTAGAATTCCAAGGGAATTTAATCCCAGCAGTACACGCTCATCAATCGTTCATGAGCGCATTAGAGTTTGGTAATATTTACGCAGAAGTCATGTCAGCAAAATGTTTTATAAACAAAAACAAATAAAGAATTACAGTTCCATATGAAAAAAAGAAAGAATAAATATCTTATTCTTTCTTTTTTTCATATGTCTTAATGACAGTGTTTATACGATAATCACCATAATGTAAAACATCTGCAAGCGTCTCTTCTAATTGCTGATGCGAAGATGTGTGAAGAATCATGATATAACACCCATCGCCACTTATACGATACATTTCAGGAATTACGTCTGTTTTTTCGAAAAAACTTTGAATTTGATTATGATAATGTGGTGCATGCAAAAATAGCGTAACAAACGTCATAATGGATCCTTCCAGCTTAGCTCTGTCGATATCTATCGTATATTTTTGAATGACACCTGCCTCTTCTAATTTGTTAATTCGTTTTCCAACGGCTTGGCCAGTCAAATGTACTATCTCTCCAATTTCCCTCCAGTTCATTCTAGCGTTTTCTTTTAGTAACTGTATAATTTTAAAATCTGTTGAATCAAACATGGACATCCCCTTCCTATATGAAGCGACTTCTATAAAATCTTCATTTCCCATACAGTTCAGCTCAAAAATTTTGCACTACAATCGATTAACTCTATTAGGAATTACATTATTGTTAACGGCTTTCCTTCTTCTTTACAATGTATTTTTTTGATTACTCGTAGGCATCAGAAACAACTTTGGTAAATATTCGAAAGATCCCTGCAGCAAGCTAGCGATTGCTTTTTTATAAATATGAAAATTTTTTAGGAA
The DNA here is from genome assembly GCF_016483245.1 of Bacillus cereus group sp. N31. NCBI lineage: Bacteria > Bacillati > Bacillota > Bacilli > Caryophanales > Bacillaceae > Bacillus > Bacillus cereus group sp. N31. Next base: position 80,050 of record NZ_JAEHCH010000009.1, read on the forward strand.
TTAGTTTATCTTTTTTTAATGTTTTATTTAGAGGGAGTTTATACTCTGGGATTAACATAATAAACGTAGCAACTAAGTTCATTGATTCAACCTAAACCTTTTCATATAACAAAGATTCAGAAGGATGAACTACTACTATAATCACAAACCGCACTACTTAAAACCATGTGAATAACATGAAAATCATAAAATGAGGAGACGATAAAAAATGAACAAAAAAACGAAAGCACTATCATCAATACTGCTCGGATTCACATTAGCATTAACAGGGTGTGCTGGTACTAAAGCCGAAGAAAATCATGGTAAACAAAAACAAGAACAAGCTGCTAAAGAGACGAAAAAGGAAAACAAGTTAACGAAAGGCCAAAAAATGGCTAACATTCTTAGCGATACTAATTGGCAAGGTACAAGAGTATATGACAAAGATAAGAATGACTTAACAAAAGAGAATGCAAACTTCATTGGCCTTGCAAAATATGATGCGAAGTCCGGCAGATATGAATTCTTTGATGCTAAGACAGGTGCAAGTCATGGCGATAAAGGAACTTTCTTTGTCACAAATGATGGGAAGAAGAGAATATTAATTTCAGAATCAATGAAGTATCAAGCTGTTGTTGACATGACAAAACTAAATAAAAATGTATTTACTTATAAACGAATGGGGAAAGACGCTAACGGTAAAGATGTAGAAGTTTTCGTTGAACATGTTCCATATAAAGAAAAAGAACTTTCTTTCACTGATCCGGACAAGCAGCTGAACACTACTACAGGCAATATTGTTAAAAACGTTGATGGAGATAGAATTTTAGGCGGCACCCTTTGGCACGGAACAAAAGCATTAGACGAAGTTGGTAATGATGTAACACAGTTTAATTCTAATTTTATAAGTCTAGCAAAATTTGATGACAAGTCTAATAAATACGAGTTCTTCAATAGCGAAACAGGTCAAAGCCGCGGTGACTATGGTTACTTCGATGTTTTACATGAAAATAAAATAAGAGCTCATGTATCAATTGGAAATAATAAATATGGTGCGGCTCTTGAACTTACTGAACTGAACAATAAGAAATTTACGTATAAAAGAACTGGTAAAGACCAATCTGGTAAAGACATAACTATATTCGTTGAACATGAACCTTATAAAGGTGATGTTAAACCACAATTTAGTTTTTAATTAGTTTGATTAAAAATCCTGTACTGAACTACAGGATTTTTCTTATGAGTCTACTTTTTATATTCGAAACATGAATTAGCTGTAAACGAAAAGAAGCATAAGCTAACCAAAACGGTCATCTTATGCTTCTTGTTACAACTAGGATCAACCACTACAGCTCTCCAATTACTTTCGTTAGCTTTTGAAGCGCTGATAAAAAATTTGTTAATTCTTCAGGTGATAAACTCGCATAATACTTTTCAGAAACCTGCTGCATATATGCGTCCATTTCTTTTTTATACAACAAGCCTTTCTCCCCTAATTCAACTGAAAATGCACGCTTATCTTCTGCATGTTGCCTTCTGAAAATATATCCTTCCATTTCAAGTTTTACTAACTGTTGGCTAATGGCACTCTTCGTTACATTCATTTTTTCTGCTAACTCTTTAGGAGTGGATGATGGGTACCGAATAATTAATGTTAATAACGTATATTGCTGATTATTTAAATTGAAATTCGTATAGGATCTTTCTTTCGTTTCAAGTAATATCCATAATTCTTCAAGTGTTTGATTAATTTCCTCAGCTATATTTTTATTTTTCATACTTGTCTCTCTCACCTTTTCTTCTCCAATTTTTTGGGTTTACATACTTTTTATATTTTGACACCACTTCTTTCCCGACAAAGACAGCACCTATCAAAAAAAGGATTTCCCCTATTACTATACATCCTGGAATGACAACGGCCTTTATCTGAGTCGAAAGTGAAGTAAATGGTATGATTAAAGCACTCGCCCACAGTAGAACATATATGATTAGAAGCCCTATTCCAACTTTAAAAAGAAATGGCTTTTTTGGCTTATTTTCGTTTGAAACTATTTCTTTTTCCATTTCAACCCCCCGAATTTAATTTAGTTTAGTTAACTAAACTATATATCAAGATTAATTTAATTGCAAGGTAAAAAAAGCTGCTGCCTATAAAATACAGACAGCAACTTCAACTAGAGTAGCTAGCATAATTTACGCAAACTACAGTATACATTTTGTAACTAATAAACAGCGATCGGCCCATAGGGACCATTGATAATTTCTATTTTGGTTTCAAAAATATCTGTCAAAAGTGTTGGGTCCATAACCTCTTCTACTGTTCCAAAAGCAGCAATTTGCCCATCTTTCATAGCACAAATTTTGTCAGAGTATTTAGCAGCAAAATTTATGTCATGCATAACAGTCAAAATTGTTCTTCCGAATTCATTAGCTGCACGTCTCAAATGCTCCATCATTTGAACAGATCGAGCAACATCAAGGTTGTTCAGAGGCTCGTCCAAAAGTACGTATTCGGTCTCTTGGCACAATACCATCGCTACATATGCCCTTTGTCTTTGACCACCAGAAAGCTCATCTAAATATCTATTCTCTAAATTAGTTAAATCTAGAAAGTCGATATATTTAGAAATAATAACTTCATCCTCTTTCGTTAATCTTCCCTTTGAATAAGGAAAGCGCCCAAATCCAACTAGTTGCCTAACAGTAAGCCTAGTTACAAAATGATTTTCTTGTCGTAATATAGTCAAAACTTTTGCTAAGTCTTTTGATTTGGATTCAGAAACATCCATATTTGCTACCTGAATGTGACCTTCATCCATATCTAAAAGTCTGCCAATCATCAAAAGTGTCGTTGACTTTCCAGCGCCATTTGGTCCAATTAAAGAAGTAAAGCCTGCTTTTGGTATTTCAATATCCAAAGGTCCTATTTTTACCTTATCAGTATAGAACTTTTTAACATTATCAATTTTTATCATAAAGCCCTCTTCCTTAAAACTATAGTTAAGAATATGATTCCACCAAATAATTCAATAATAACTGAAACTACACCTTGAGCATGGAATACATGATACATTAAAAAGTATGCGCTCGTCATTATTAAAAATCCTATTGCAAAAGCCATTGGAAAAATATATCTATGATCATAAGTTGACGCTGCCTGATAACTCAAAGTTGCTACTAAAAAGCCGTAGAAAGTAAGTGGCCCAATTAGAGCTGTTGAGATGGACATTAAAATAGCTACTAATACAAGCGTATAAATTACACTAGGTTGATATTTAACCCCGAAAGAAGTAGCAACATCCTTGCCTAGTGACAAAACATTCAAATTCTTAGAATGAGCAAAAATTAATACTGCTACAATTATGATCATAGGAATTACAATAGGAAAATATGCAGGATCTGCATGATTAACAGAGCCAAATAATCTTGCTTGTAAAATATCAAATTCTGAAGGCGCAAGTAGTTTTCTCATGAAAGTTGACACAGAATTTAGTCCGGTACCAATAATAATTCCAACTAAAAGCATAAGTTGTAAATTCCCGTATTTACCGGAAAGTAACCATCCATAAAGTATCAAACTCATGAAAACCATAACAACAACTTGGAATAAAAATGATCCGATTCCATTAAAATTTAGTAATGCACTAGCACCAAAGAAGAATATTGTACTCGTTTGAATCGCTGAATAAAGTGATTCGAAACCTAAAAGCGAAGGAGTAATAATCTTATTATTCGTAATAGATTGGAAAGCCACAGTCGACAAGCTATGACAAACAGCTGCAATAATCATTGCAACAATAGCTACTATCCTTCTCTTAACAACTGGGATAAAAGAAGGTGAATCTATCGGAACTGGATTGTTATACACTAAAAGTCCATATGAAGAAAGGAGACCTAAACCAATCAATGTTATCAGTAAAATCCAATAACGTCTTGCTTCCTTCTTAGAACGAAAAGCGCTAGCTGATCTACTTTCATTATGAAGGCTAGAATCGATTTCGACATTTTCTTTATTTCTATATTCTAATGTGATCATCGTAGCCTCCTTGGTTTTCTTTGTCTCAATAAAATAGTAATAAACACGACTGCTCCCACTGTTGCAAGTATTAAAGAAACAGGTAATTCAAAAGGCTTTATAATTGTTCGAGAAATGATATCACAGGCAGTTATTGACCCCATTCCGATCACACAAACCCAAGGTAAATTACTCCTAAGATCATCACCTCTAAACATTGAAACGATATTTGGCACAATTAATCCTAAGAAAGGTAAGTGTCCAATAACAGCTGCAACAATTCCAACTGCAACAGAGATAAGACCAGTCCCAAAAAGAACAATTCTATTGTAATTAACTCCAAGGCTTGTTGCGACATCTTCTCCTAGTCCAGCTAAAGTCAATCTATTAGCATACATAAAAATAAGAAAAGTAATGATAACAATCAGCCATAAATATTCATATCTTCCCACCTGAATGTTAGCAAATGAACCTACGAACCAAGTTTCAATACTTTGTGTCTTTTGAAAAAGGAGTCCCAAAAAAGTAGACACTGCAGAAATAACTGCTCCAAGCATCAATCCAATAATCGGGACAATTAAAGACGAACGAAGTTTAACTCTTCTTAAAAATAAAAAGAAAATCATAGTTCCTATAAAAGAAAAAATGATTGCACCAGTCATTCTTTGCACTAAAGTCGGGGCAGGGAATAATAAATATACAAAAAGCAGGCCTAAGCCTGACCATTCAATAGTCCCCGTTGTAGTAGGTTCAACAAAACGATTCTGTGTAATAAGTTGCATTACGAGCCCTGCCATCGCCATTGCAGCTCCAGTAAGCATTAATGCAACTGTTCTCGGAACACGAGTTATGAAAAACATCTCCATTCCGTCCTCTTGTCCACGTATATCATAAACTCCAGTAAACAGTGATATAATCCCTAAAATTATAACAACTATAATCGCTATTATAAAAGATTTTGTCCATAATTTATTGTGATTATAAAACTGGGGTTGAGAAATATTCTCAACCCTAGAAATTATATTTTTTGACACTGTTTCGTACTCCTTTACACTACTTAGCTAAAGTTTTTGCAAGATTTCCAAACAACTCTATATAAGTCTGAATTGATTCATTTGTGTAAGTATCTTCTGGTGCATAAACAACTTGTTTTTTAGAAACAGCAGTTGTGTTTTGAAGAGCTGGTGATTTAGAAATAACATCCTTAGCAGGTGTTGAAGTAGCTGCATCAGATGTTGCGGCATCACGATCTAATACGAAAAGCCAATCAGGATTTGTTTGTGCAATAGCTTCAACAGAAACGTCATCACCTTTATGACCTGCAGTAGAATTTGAAACTTCTAGTGCTGGAACCCAACCGAAAATTTCATACATTGGTCCCCAAACACGACCAGAATGTGGAGCAGCAAAACCAATATTCCCACCAGTAACGATAACACTCATAACTTTATCTTTTCCGTTATAAGCAGATTTTGCAGTTTCAATAGATTTATCAAAATCAGCCACTAATTTTTTAGCTTCTTTATCTTTATCAAAGATTTTCCCTAAAGTAATTGTAGAATCTTTAAGTCCTTTTACTAAGTTTTTCCCAGGCGTAGTAGATTTCTCAGAAACATCAAAATTAAGATCAATAACAGCTGCTTTTGGCACTAATTTTTTGATCTCTTCGTAATGATCAGCAAACCTTTGACCAACGATTACAAGGTCAGGGTTTGCAGCTGCAATAATTTCAAGATTTGGCTCACGGTGATTCCCAATATTTTGAACTTTTTCATCCTTTTTATATGCTGAATCAGCAGGCATGATATCCTTTGGAGCAGCCGCTAATTTAATTCCCCAATCAGCTAAAGTTTCAAACGTTCTATTATCTAAAGCAACTACATTCTTTGGATTTACAGGAACAGTAACCTTTCCATGTGCATCAGTGATTTCAACCGTTTTTGGCTTATCACTACCATTATCTTTATTATTAGCCTTCGAAGTTTCTTTACTTGAATCCGAGCAAGCCACTAACATTAAAGTGAAAATTGCTAGAATACTTACTAATTTTAAAAGCATAGTTTTTTTCATACGTATACTCCTTATTATGTAATTTAGTTCGAAAATGATAAAGTTCATAGATTAAATTAGATAGTAACTTTTATACATCTAAATTGCTATTGATAATCATTTTCATTTGAACATCCTGTAAATAAGTATAGTCATTAATTCTGTGAAAATCTTGTGAATGGTGTGAGTTAATAACATTAAAAATAAATTTGATACGGTCTCAACTAATGCGCATCAGATCCATCCCCCACACATACTAACCGATAGGCTTACACCTTATAAACCATGATTTCTACTGCAAAAAAATGACCATTTCCTGATAGCAATCTTCTTTTTATAGTTTCTGCCTTTTCATATTTCACAGAAACTACTTTATTATCTTATTTTTATCATTCAACCATTGAATAGCCCCTGCCATGTATCGTTTGAATATATCTGTCTTTCTTCTCGCACTTTAACTTTTTTCTTACATACCCAATATATAAGTCCACAACATTTGGATTTACTATTACGTTATATCCCCAAACCTGGTTCAAAAGCATTTCACGGCTCAATATTGTATTTTTATTCTTGATTAAAAATACAAGTAAATCGTACTCGCGCTTAGTAAGCGAGAGATTTTCGCCACCTTTTTTCACAATAGTGCTAGATGCATCAACAAAGAGATCTTTAAAATGAAATAGGTTTGTCTCACTTTGCTGGTTACAGTTACTTCTCCTTAAAATAGCTTTAACCCTTGCTACTAATTCTTCTTTTGCAAATGGTTTTCTTATATAATCATCTGCTCCTGCCTGTAATCCTGCTACGCAATCCTTACTAGAAACATTGTCGGTCACAATAATTATCGGTGTCGTTTTAACTAATCGTATTTGTCTACAAATTTCTGGTCCAGATATACTTAATGAGTCCCAATCCAATATGATAATATCCCAATCTTGTTCATATATTATATTTAAACCTTGGTTTTCATTGTGAAGTTTTAAAATGAAATAGCCTTCTTGCGTTAGACCGCTTACGATTTTCTTCGCTAAAGACCTTTCATTCTTAATTACCAACACCTGTTTCACCGATGGTTCACCTCTACTTCAATATCACTTAGTTAAATAAAAAAATAATTTAAGATTTATAAATATTAAATTCCTAAAAAACCATTAAAACAGCTTATTAGGAGAACTCTATATAATCTTACAATAGGTATGGATAAAAACACAAAACATATTAATATTTTAATAAAGTGAATTTAAATGAAACCTCACCAGTTGGGCGTTTACGGGCAGCTATAGTATCTATCTGCTTATCATTAATAACTAGTTCTTCATTTTCTGTTTCAGGGGTACCGCCCCATGCCCCTCAACTTAAGCATTTTATAAAATCACAAAATGAAAAAACGGTATTCTCTCTATTTTTCTACTTATAAATACTTGTGTAAAAGCGATTTTGTTGTTGTTTATTTTAGATAAAATTGTAATCTTTAGGGGATAACACACAAGATGCATTGAGAATGGAAGTGAAAGAACCAAAGAATTAGATACATTCTATTTTTAGAACCATAACTTTGCCGCAAACAAAAAGAACCACAACCTCGCCAAGCTGGCAAAGTTATGGTTCATATTATAAAAAATAAAAAAACCACCAAATATGTATTGGTGGAGACGGTGGGAGTCGAACCCACGTCCAAAAATATCGGCACTTAAGCTTCTACGAGTGTAGTCGATATATTAGCATTTCGCAAACTCTTCGGCCTATCGACAGGCTTCCAAGTTGCTAGTCTGATTGTTCTCTTCCTTCGCCCTCAGACGGCGAACTCCGGCGTAGTCCACTTAGTTTGAGTCCCTTACCCTACCACATGGACGATGGAGGGAGGAACCTTTAGTGCAATTAAGCAGCTAAAGAAAGATTGTTTTGTTTGCCAATTATAGGCTTTGACGTTTTAACGAGGCCGATCCCCTCGACTCGCAACCTAAGCTCGAACTATCCCTGTCGAATCCGTAACGTCCCCATGATAAAAATGGAGCATACGAAGAAAATATCGTGATAACTACTATGAGCTGTTTTTCAATGTGCAATAACCTTACATAAGTTATTATATCATACGCGCGCCGTTTTACAAATGTAAATATCTGTATTACATCTTTTGGCGATCACGGAACACGCGTGCAATTTCACGTTTCGCTTCTTTCTCTTTTAAATCATGACGTTTATCATATTGTTTCTTACCTTTTGCTAAACCAAGTGCCATCTTTGCAAATCCATTTTTCAAATAGATTCTAAGTGGAACTAATGCGTAACCTGTTTCTTTTGCAGCTCCCGCTAGTTTATCAATTTCTTTTTTATGAAGAAGTAATTTTCTCGTGCGAAGCGGATCATGGTTGAAACGATTCCCTTGCTCGTACGTATTAATATGCATATTATGAACCCATACTTCACCATTATGTATACGTGCAAACGCATCTTTCAAGTTCACGCGACCAGCGCGAATCGACTTAATTTCCGTTCCTTGAAGGACAAGCCCTGCTTCGTATGTTTCTTCGATGAAATAATCATGAAATGCTTTTTTATTTTGTGCAATAACCTTACCTGTACCTTTTGGCATATAACGTCCCTCCTCTATTTTTACTATTGTAACAAATGTACACAAAAAGCGAAAGTAGCTCGCTCAGAATCTTTGGACATTGGAACTCCCGACAGAGAAGCGTTTTTTGCTTCGTTCGAGGGAGTGAAATGACCAATAAAAAGAAAAACGGCCCCGCTTTTCATCAAAGCGAAGCCACTCTTTTCTTACTTACGCTTTTTCTTTTTCTTCTTGAATCCTGGTACGTTTTCAAAGAATCCTTTTTTCTTCTTGCCATTACCATCTTTTTTCCCTGGCTGACTAGCGGACGTGGATGCTGATGCTGATCCTCTTCCTGTGCTTTTACCTTTGCCACCACGGTCAAATTTTCTACCTGTACCGCGTTCGCCGCCGCGCTCATTACTGCGCTCGCTACGTCCACCCCGTTTCTTTCTGCCTGTTCTTGGCTGTTCGATAACGACTGGACGATCTTTGAACTTACGGCGAGGTGTACCTTTCATGCCAACGATTTCAAAGTCAATTGCGCGCTCGTCTTTGTTTACGTTAATAACGCGAATTGTAATTTCGTCACCGATGCGGAATACGTTACCTGTACGTTCTCCAATCATTGCGAAATGCTTCTCGTCGTAACGGTAGTAATCATCCGTTAAGTAACTAACGTGTACAAGACCTTCAATTGTATTTGGAAGCTCTACGAATAAACCGAAGTTTGTTACAGAGCTAATCATACCGTCATACTCTTCACCGATCTTATCGACCATATACTCTGCTTTTTTCATTTCGTCTGTTTCACGCTCTGCTTCAACAGCACGACGTTCCATATTAGAAGAGTGTTCTGCAATCTCTGGTAAGTTTTCACGCCATTTTGCTTGTGTTTCACTGTCGACTTTACCGTTAATGACGTATTCACGAATCAATCTATGAACGATCGTATCTGGGTAACGACGAATCGGCGATGTGAAATGCGTGTAGAACTCAGTTGATAAGCCGAAATGTCCTAAGCTTTCCGAATCGTAACGTGCTTGCTTCATAGAACGAAGCATAACCGTTGAAATTACTACTTCTTCAGGCTGTCCTTGAACCATTTCAAGGATTTGTTGTAATGCACGAGGATGTACTTCATTCGCACGTCCTTTTACCGCATATCCGAAGTTCGTTACAAACTCGAAGAATCGCTCTAACTTATCTTCTTTCGGATCTTCATGGACACGGTACATGAATGGTACGTTCATCCAGTGGAAGTGTTCTGCTACTGTTTCGTTCGCAACAAGCATAAATTCTTCAATTAACTTTTCTGATACAGAACGATCACGCATGACAACATCAGTCGGTTTTCCTTCTTCATCCACTAATACTTTTGCTTCTTTAAAGTCAAAGTCAATTGCACCACGGCGCATACGCTTTTCACGTAAAATTTGTGCCAATTGACCCATCTCTTTAAACATTGGTACTAATGGTTCATAGCGCTTGATTAACTCTTCGTCCTCATCTTCTAAAATGCTTCTTACATCAGCATATGTCATACGCTCTGTCGTTTTAATCACACTTTGGAAAATCTCGTGTTTGACAACATCACCTAAGTTGTTGATTTCCATTTCACAAGAAAGTGTCAGACGGTCTACTTTCGGATTTAATGAACAAATACCGTTAGATAGACGGTGTGGAATCATTGGAATTACACGATCAACAAGATATACACTCGTCGCTCTTTCCGCTGCCTCAACATCAATTGGAGAACCTTCTTCAACGTAATGACTTACATCCGCAATATGAACACCAAGCTTGTAATTACCGTTCTCAAGCTTCGTTACTGTAACAGCATCATCTAAGTCCTTCGCGTCTGCACCATCAATCGTTACAATCATTTGGTCACGTAAATCACGGCGATCTTTCAAGTCTTCTTCTGAAATCGTTTCTGGTACACTGTTTGCATGCTCCATCACTTCCTCAGGAAATGCTAAAGGTAAATGATGTTTATGGATGACCGATAAAATATCTACTCCTGGATCATTTTTATGACCTAGAATTTGAATAACTTCACCTTCCGCACTTAAACGATTCTCTGGATAGCTCGTAATTTTAACAACTACTTTATGGCCTTCTACAGCACCCATGGATGCGCTTTTCAAGATGAAAATATCACTTGTCCAACGCTTATTGTCAGGTATAACAAACCCAAAGTTTTTCGATTCTGTATATGTACCAACTAGTTCTTTCGTTCCACGTTCTAAAATGCGTACAATTGAACCTTCTTGACGTGAACCACTTGATTGTGAACTAAGGCGTGCTAATACTGTATCACCGTGAAGTGCACCGTTTAATTCTGTAGGAGGAATGAAAAGATCATCATCTCCCGTTTTCTTCTCTTCTGGCACAACGAAAGCAAAGCCACGCGCATGTCCAATTAACTTACCACGCACTAAATTCATTTTTTCTGGAAGACCATAACGATTGCTACGTGTACGAATAACAAGTCCCTTCTCTTCCATCATTACAAGTGCCTTTACAAAATCTTTAAAGCCCTCAGAACCTTTAATTCCAAATGCCTCTTCTAACTCTTGTATCGTTAACGGTTTATACGCTTCTTCTCTCATAAATAATAACAACTTATCAATATGTTCTTGTGTGATTTCTTCCAAGCAAAAATACCTCCTTTAAACCCTTATATTATTTAGTGTATCCGAAAGATGGGGGATGTATAAAGCGAAAATTCAATACTCCCCTAATGATTTTTTTACAGTTTCCATAAAAATTTCCTTATGAAAAAAAGAGGCAACTAGATCTTACCAATCTAGTTGCTCCAAGAAGTTATATACATCCTCATGTAGCTCGTCACGTTGCTTATCCAGTGTAATGACATGCGTAGAGTCTTCATACCATTTAATGTCCTTTAACGTTGATTCTACACCATTATAAATAATGTTAGCACTATCCGTATTAATCATTTCATCATGACGCGCTTGTACAACAAACGTCGGTGCATAAATCATATCAACATTATTACGTACATCAGCAATTAGCTCTTGTAATGCTTTTAATGTATTCATCGGTGTCTGTTGGAATTCCAACATTTCTTGTTCAATTTGCTCTGGTGATTTTTGCTCACGCTTTTTATATTCGCGGGCATATGCCAATATACCTTGGTACATTGTTTCTTCACTCTTAATATACATCGGTGCACACATTGGTACCACACCTAAAACAGGGATTGTATATGCTAATTTCAGAGAAAATACTCCGCCTAGTGACAAACCAACGACAGCAATTTTCTCAAAGCCTTTATCTTTTAAAAGCTGATATGCCTCCGTTACATCTTGCCACCAATCTGTAGGACCTGTATGAACAAGTTCTTCTGGTGGTACGCCGTGTCCTTTATAAATTGGCGCATGACAAGTATAGCCTTTCTTTTCTAAGAAACGCCCTAACATACGTACATCAGCTGAGTTTCCTGTGAATCCATGTAGTAATAAAACAGCGCGGTCTCCACCCTCAAATGTAAATGGTTTCGGAGATGCTAATTTCATCATGTACTTCTCCTCTTTCTCTTCTGTAATCTAGTCGTATTCTTTCTATATCTTAGTGTACCATATTTATATTTCTATAATCTAATTAGAAACTTTTTTCAAATAACAAAATAAAAAAAGAAGAACCATTAGTACAAACTACTAACGCTTCTTCTTTCAATTCTATAAGTTTAAGTACGTAACAGCAATTGTTAATACAAAGAACAATACAGCTAAAACAATTGTAATACGGTTTAATACCGCTTCAATTCCACGTGCTTTTTGCTTACCAAATAATTGCTCTGCACCGCCGGAAATTGCACCTGAAAGGCCTGAGCTATTACTAGACTGCATAAGTACCATAACAATCATTAAAATCGATACAATAATAAGTAAAACGGATAATAACGTATGCACTTGGCGTACCTCCTACAAAGATTCAGTTATTTTAACTGTAGCATAAATCCTATAGAAAAGCGAGAGCTATAGAGTCGCTCTCGCTTTTCTTCTATTACATAAACATCATTGCAAATAACGGTCCGAGCAAACATGTCAAAATTGCTGTTAATGTCATTGTTACCGATCCAATAACACCTTCATGTTCGTTATTTTTCATTGCTCTCATAACACCCATAATATGAGAAGCACATCCAAATCCGATACCTTTACCAACCGAGTTTGTAACGCGGCTCCATTTTAATAAAATTGGACCTGTAATCGTTCCAGTAATACCTGCAATAACTACGAATGCCGCTGTTAAGGATGGAACACCACCAACTTGTTCAGAAACGCTCATCGCAACCGGCATTGTCACTGATTTTGGTAATGAAGATAAAATTAAACTTTTATCTGTTCCCATAAGTGAGGCAATAGCAAAATCACTCGCAATCGCAACTGTTGTACCTACTAATACTCCGCCCGCAATCGGTACAACATATTTTTGCAGCACATGACGTTGTTTGTAAAGCGGGATTGCAAATGCTACAACACCTGGTCCAAGTAACTTCGCAATCCAGCCACCACCGCTTTCCATATAATGTTGATATGGTATATCAAGCACAATAAATAAGAAAGCCATTAATCCTGTCGCTACAAGCATTGGAATAGTAAATGGTGTTGGAAATAATTGATAGATTTTTTTAGATAATTGATATAATAGCACCGTAAAAAGAACCCAACCGATTCCGATTAATATTTGACTCATCACGACTCTCTTTCCTTTCTATTCGCAAGATATTGCCCTGTATGTCCTGCGACAATGATAATTAAAAACGTACTCGCTACAACTGTAATGAAAAGAGAAATTCCTTTACTCATAAAAAAAGCACCGTAATTCATTAAGCCAAGCGTTGGCGGAATTAATAAAAACGGCATAATAGCGACGAGTGTTTCCGCTCCTAAATCAAACCATTTCACTGGAAGTACTTTTAGGCTAAGTAAAACAAGTAAAAGAAACATCCCAATCAAGCTTCCTGGAATTGGAATATTCAACATTTCTTGCACCCAAGTTCCAACCATATAAAACACATAAAGAGCAGCAATTTGGACAAGGATCTTTGTAAATTTCATGTTCATCATCCCTCATGTTTATACGATCTTCTGTTAATATCTTTATCATAGTATAAATTGTAAAAAGCTGCAATTTATCAACTTGACAACAAAAACCGCCTATGTTATACGCTTACAACCTTGATATGACTGCATTTCCAAACAAAAATTACGTCAAAAATATTGACCTAATATAAAAAGTTTTTATTTTCTGAATTTATGATACTATTATTTCAATAAAATAATCTTTTTATCCTTAAACTTACATATATATAAAGTGAAACTTTAATCAATGAAGGTGTCCTCATCCCTATTGATTATTAGCCCTCACCAAGCAAGTTTGTACGGGATAAACAAGATAGGTGGTGAACATATGCCCAAAAAAGTTCTCATTTTTTGTGACCCTGGGATTGATGATACGATGGCTCTCCTCTTAGCATTCTTTATCGATGAAATAGAAATAGTCGGTATCGTTGCTGATTACGGCAATGTTCCAAAAAAAATGGCCGTAGAAAATGCTCATTTTCTTACAAACGAAGTAGAGGGTAGAAATATCAAAATCTTTGGTGGGTCAGAACGGCCAATTACTGGTGCCCCTCCTGCTTTTTTTACAGATGTACACGGGAAACAGGGACTCGGCCCAATTATTCCAAAGGAGAATGTGACTAACGAAGAAATGGAGAATTTTTTTGAAGTTATTCCTCTTATTGAACAGTATAAAGATGAATTAATCATTGTAAGTTTAGGAAGACTTACCTCCCTAGCAATTTTATTTATCGTATGTAAACAATTAATGGAGCAAATTAAATCTTTCTACGTAATGGGCGGTGCTTTTCTCCATCCTGGTAATGTTACCCCTATTTCCGAAGCAAACTTTTATGGCGATCCTACTGCCGCTAATATAGTCCTTCAATCCGCAGCTAACATGTACATATACCCATTAAACGTCACCCAATACTCCATCATTACACCAGAAATGGCCGAATACATCGAGGCAAAAGGGAAAGCTCCACTTGTCAAACCGTTATTCGATCACTATTACTACGGATATTATAAAGACGCCCTACCACATTTAAAGGGCAGCCCCTTCCATGACACAATGCCAATACTCGCTTTACTTGATAACGCTATGTTTACATATCACAAATCACCTATCGTTGTCATGACAGAATCTTATGCACAGGGGGCAAGTATTGGAGAATTTCGCTCTTTAGGAGAATCTAAACCATTTATTGATTGGCCGAGTCATCAAATAGCAATTGATTTTGATTATAATCGCTTCTTCAAACATTTCATGTCACTTATGACGGGCGAACAATTTTAGCATAAAAAAACAGACCGTGATTTCTCACGGTCTGTCGTTTATTTTCTACAATTATCGTTTGATGTTATAGAAAGATTTTACACCATCGTAAACAGCGATTTCGCCTAGTTCGTCTTCGATGCGTAATAATTGGTTGTACTTAGCAATACGGTCAGTACGGCTCATAGAACCAGTTTTGATTTGGCCAGCGTTAGTTGCAACTGCGATGTCAGCGATTGTAGCATCTTCAGTTTCACCAGAACGGTGAGATACAACTGCTGTGTAACCAGCACGTTTAGCCATTTCGATAGCTTCGAAAGTCTCAGTTAAAGTACCGATTTGGTTAACTTTAATTAAGATTGAGTTAGAGATACCTTTTTCGATACCTTCAGCAAGTTTTTGAGTGTTAGTTACGAATAAGTCGTCACCAACTAATTGTACTTTATCACCGATACGCTCAGTTAATAATTTGTGACCATCCCAGTCGTTTTCGTCTAAACCATCTTCGATAGAGATGATTGGGAAGTCTTTACAAAGCTCTTCGTAGAAATCAACCATTTCTGCAGAAGTTAAGCCAGTACGGCCTTCGCCTGCAAGGTCATATTTACCAGTTTCTTTGTTGTAGAACTCAGAAGAAGCAACGTCCATTCCTAAGAATACGTTCTCGCCAGCTTTGTAACCAGCTTTTTCGATAGCTTCGATGATTACTTCTAGAGCTTCACGGTTAGAACCAAGGTTTGGAGCGAATCCACCTTCGTCACCTACTGCAGTATTAAGACCTTTGTCATGTAATACAGCTTTAAGTGCATGGAATACTTCAGCACCCATACGGATTGATTCTTTGAATGTTGGAGCGCCAACTGGTAAGATCATGAACTCTTGGAAGTCTACGTTGTTATCAGCGTGAGAACCACCGTTGATGATGTTCATCATTGGAGTTGGTAATTGTTTTGCATTGAATCCACCAAGGTAACGGTATAATGGAAGACCTACGAAGTCAGCTGCTGCGTGAGCTACTGCCATAGATACACCAAGGATAGCGTTAGCGCCTAGTTTACCTTTGTTTGGAGTGCCATCTAATTCGATCATAGCACGGTCGATACCAGCTTGGTCAGTTACATCGAAACCAGCGATTTCTGGAGCGATAATTTCGTTAACGTTGTTTACTGCGTTAATAACACCTTTACCAAGGTAACGAGATTTGTCACCGTCACGTAATTCTACTGCTTCGTGCTCACCAGTAGATGCACCACTTGGTACGATAGCGCGTCCGAAAGCGCCGCTTTCTGTGTAAACTTCTACTTCTACAGTTGGGTTACCACGAGAGTCAAGGACTTCGCGAGCATAAACATCAATAATTGTTGACATAATAAATTCTCTCCTTTTTATATAAGCAAATTATTTAATAATTGTTTTACCTGTCATTTCTTTCGGTTGTTCCACATTTAAAAGTGTAAGCATTGTTGGGGCGATATCTCCTAAAATACCACCTTCACGAAGCTCTACATCATTTTTTGTAACGATGAAAGGAACCGGGTTAGTTGTATGAGCTGTCATAGGCCCGCCATCAGCAGTTAACTCCTGATCAGCATTACCATGGTCAGCAGTAATAAGTGCTACACCATCTTTTGCAAGAATCGCTTCTACAACTTTTCCTAAACATTCGTCAGTTGCTTCTACTGCTTTAATTGTTGGTTCCATCATCCCAGAATGGCCAACCATATCACAGTTCGCAAAGTTAAGAATGATAACATCATGTTTATCATTTTCGATTTCATTTACTAAAGCGTCCGTTACTTCGTAAATGCTCATTTCAGGTTTCAAATCATACGTTGCAACCTTTGGTGAGTTAATTAAGATACGCTCTTCTCCTGGGAATTCAGCCTCACGACCACCGCTAAAGAAGAATGTAACGTGCGGATACTTTTCAGTTTCCGCGATGCGAAGTTGCTTTAATCCCGCTTGCGCAACAACTTCACCTAAAGTGTTATCAAGGTTCATTGGCTTAAATGCCACGTAACCATCTACAGTTTCACTGAAGTGTGTCATACAAACGAATTCAGGAATGTGAGGTACTTTTTCACCACGATCGAACTCACGGAAGTCTTCGTTTGTAAATACACGAGCAATTTGAATTGCACGGTCTGGACGGAAGTTATAGAAAATAACTGCATCATCATCATTGATTGTTGCAACTGGCGTGTTATCTTCGTTAACAATTACAGACGGCAATACGAATTCATCATAGATACCGTTCGCATAAGAGTCTTCTACACACTCTTCTGCTGATTTATAAGTAGGGCCTTCACCATTCACCATAGCACTGTAACATTTTTCTACGCGATCCCAACGCTTGTCACGGTCCATGGAGTAATAACGACCAGAGATAGTCGCGAATTGTCCTACACCTGTTTCTTTAATTACTTCATTTGTTGCATCGATATAACCTTTTGCTGTTTGTGGTCCAACATCGCGGCCATCTAAGAACGCATGGATATAAACTTTCTCCACGCCTTCTTTTGCTGCTAAGCGAAGAAGAGCAAACATATGGTTCATGTGACTGTGCACACCACCGTCAGAAAGTAAACCGAATAAATGAAGAGCAGTACCTTTTTCTTTCACGCTTTTAATTGCATTTTGGAATGTTTCGTTCTGATCGAACTCACCTTCACGAATTGCAACGTTTACGCGTGTTAAGCTTTGGTATACGATGCGGCCAGCACCGATATTTAAGTGACCAACCTCAGAGTTACCCATTTGACCTTCTGGAAGACCTACTTCCTCACCACAAGCTGTAAGCGTTGTATGAGGGAATTTGTTCCAGTAACCATCAAAATTAGGTTTCTTAGCTTGTGCTACAGCATTCCCATGAGTTTCTTCACGAAGTCCGAAACCGTCAAGAATGATTAAAGCTGTTGGCTTTCTCATTTTACCGCCCCCAGAAGACCTAAGAACGAAGCAGGCTCTAAGCTAGCACCGCCAACTAAAGCGCCGTCGATGTCAGATTGTGCCATATACTCTTTAATGTTTTCTGGTTTTACGCTACCGCCGTATTGAATACGAACAGCTTCTGCAGCTTCTGGAGAAACAGCTTCTGCAACAACTTTACGGATGTGCGCACATACTTCGTTTGCATCTGCAGAAGAAGATGATTTACCTGTACCGATAGCCCAGATTGGCTCATAAGCGATAACAGTTGCTTTAACTTGCTCTTCTGTTAAACCTGCAAGTGCTTTTGTCACTTGACCTGCTACTAGATCAAATGTTTTTCCGCTTTCGCGCTCTTCTAAAGTCTCACCACAACATACGATTGGTGTTAAACCATGTTCAAATGCTGCAAGAGTCTTTTTGTTTACTGATTCGTCTGTTTCAGCAAACATTTCACGACGCTCAGAGTGGCCAAGTACTACGTAGCCTACTTTTAAGTCGCTAAGTGCTACTGGGCTAATTTCGCCAGTGAATGCACCATTTTTTTCGAAGTGCATGTTTTGTGCACCTACTTGTAAGTCCGTTCCTTCAGTTGCCGCTACTAAGCGCTCTAAGAATAGAGCTGGAGAGCAAACTACTGCATCAACAGCTGAAGCTGCTGGGATTTGACCTTTAACTTCCTCTACGAAGCTAACTGCTTCAGATAGAGTTTTATTCATTTTCCAGTTACCTGCGATAATTGGTTTACGCATGCTTTGCACCGTCCTTTTTCTTTGGCTGCTACTTATTTGTCGTTAAGACAAACTACACCTGGAAGCTCTTTACCTTCCATGAATTCTAATGACGCACCGCCGCCAGTAGAAATGTGGCTCATTTTATCAGCCATACCGAATTTTTCAACAGCTGCTGCAGAGTCACCACCGCCGATAACAGAGTATGTATCTTCTGCATCTGCTAATGCTTGTCCTACTGCTTTTGTACCTTCTGCGAATGGAGTCATTTCGAATACACCCATTGGTCCATTCCATACAACAAGCTTAGAGTTTTTAATTACATCTGCATAAATTTCACGTGTTTTAGGACCGATGTCCACGCCTTCCCATGTAGAAGGAATAGAGTCGATACCAACGATTTGAGTTGTTGCAGTTTCAGAGAATTCCTCTGTGATTACAACATCAACTGGCATGTAGAAGTTTACGCCTTTTTCTTTTGCAAGTTGCATAAATTCTTTAGCTAGTTCAATCTTGTCGTCTTCACATAGAGATAGACCAATTTCATGACCTAAAGCTTTAACGAATGTGTAAGCAAGTCCGCCACCGATGATTAAGTTATCTACTTTGTCTAATAGATGACGAATTACACCGATTTTATCTTTTACTTTCGCACCACCAATGATAGCTGTGAATGGACGTTCTGGGTTAGAAAGTGCTTTACCAAGTACATCTAACTCTTTTTCCATTAATAAACCAGATACTGCTGGTAGGTAGTCTGCGATTCCTGCTGTAGAAGCGTGAGCACGGTGAGCTGCACCGAATGCATCGTTTACGAAGATGTCAGCAAGAGCTGCAAATTCTTTCGCAAGTTCTGCATCGTTCTTTTCTTCGCCCGCATAGAAACGTACGTTTTCAAGAACTAATACGTCGCCTTCGTTCATTGCTGCAACCATTTCTTGTGCAACTGGTCCGAATGCTTCGTCTGCTTTTTTAACATCTTTACCAAGAAGCTCGCCTAAACGTGCTGCTACTGGAGTAAGACGTAATTCTTCTACTGCTTGACCTTTTGGACGGCCTAAGTGGCTTGCTAAAATAACTTTCGCACCTTGCTCTACTAAATATTGAATTGTAGGAAGAGCTGCACGGATACGAGTTTCATCTGTAATTTTGCCTTCTTTCATAGGTACGTTGAAATCAACGCGGCAAAATACACGCTTACCTTTTAAATCTACGTCACGAATTGATTTTTTGTTCATTGGATTTCCCTCCGACTACTAGTTAGGATTGACAAAACCCATTCAAAAGCTTAACACATTTGCTTCTAAAACGAAAGAAGAGAGAGAGGGAACAAACCCTCTCCCTCGTTTTGTCATTGATTGCTTATATACTTAAGAATTAAAGACCTTTAGAAGTCATGTATGCAGCTAGGTCTACTACGCGGTTAGAGTAACCAGTTTCGTTATCGTACCAAGAAAGTACTTTAACCATGTTACCTTCCATTACCATTGTAGATAATGCATCGATTGTAGAAGAAGCTGTACATCCGTTATAGTCGATAGATACTAATGGCTCTTCGCTGTATCCAAGGATACCTTTTAATTCGCCTTCAGCTGCTGCTTTGAATGCTGCGTTTACATCTTCAACTGTTACTTCTTTGTCAAGTTCAACAACTAAGTCAACAAGAGAAACGTTAGCAGTTGGAACACGTACAGCGCCACCGTTTAATTTACCTTTAAGTTCTGGTAATACTAATGCTACAGCTTTAGCAGCACCAGTAGATGTTGGGATCATGTTTTCAGCTGCTGCACGAGCACGACGTAAATCTTTGTGTGGTAAGTCTAAGATTTGTTGGTCGTTAGTGTAAGAGTGAATTGTTGTCATCATTCCGCGTTTTACGCCGAATTTTTCGTTTAATACTTTAGCGAATGGAGCTAGACAGTTTGTAGTACAAGAAGCGTTAGATACTACATTGTGGTTAGCTGCATCGTATTGTTCGTGGTTAACACCCATAACTACAGTGATATCTTCGTCAGAAGCTGGAGCTGAGATGATAACTTTCTTAACTGATCCACCTAAGTGTTTCTCAGCGTCTGATTTTTTAGTGAAACGGCCAGTAGATTCTACTACTACTTCTACTCCGTAGTCGCTCCATGGTAATTGAGCTGGGTCACGCTCAGCGATAACTTTAATTTCTTTACCGTTAACAACGATGCTGTTTTCGTTAGCAGATACTTCTGCATTTAAAGTTCCGTGAACTGTGTCATATTTTAAAAGGTGAGCTAATGTTTTAGCATCTGTTAAGTCGTTGATTGCTACTACTTCTACCTCAGAGTTGTTAAGAGCTGCGCGGAATACGTTACGTCCGATACGTCCAAATCCATTAATACCAATTTTAGTCATTTGAATTTCCTCCTTGGGGGATTATATTAAAGGGTAATACCCTTTGTTAATTGTTTTGCTGCACCTTCATCTGTAATTAGAATTGAAGTGTGCCCTTGCTTTATTACAGCCTGTATTGCCTTTGCCTTTGAAGAACCTCCAGCGACTGCAACAACGTGAGATACATTTTGTAAATCTTCAAGTTGCATACCAACTGTTCTTACTTTATGAACAACATTTCCTTGTTCATTAAAGTAGTAACCGAAAGCTTCGCCAACTGCTTCGTTTGATTGAATCTTTAACCAATCTGCTTCCGAAGTACTTCTGCGACGTGCCATTGTTAACGCATCACCGATTCCATGAATGACGATATTGGAAGATCGAATCAACTCAAGAACTTCTTTCACGGAGGGCTCTGTCACAATAGACGCATATGCTTCGCTACTAACATGGTCTGGAACATACAATAAGCGATAATTACTCATCGTATTTTGCGCCATCTTGGCACAAATGGTATTGGCTTCTAATTCAACACCTTCTCCAATTCCACCACGTGCTGGGACAAATAGCATATGTAAATCTTTGCAATCAAGTTGCATCATGTCCGCAGCAGCAGCTAGCGTAGTTCCTCCAGCCACAGCAACGATATTATTCGCTGTCAGACGGTCTTTTATACAAGTCACACAAGCACGGCCCATCTCCAGTTTGACCCACGGCGATTCATCACTATCACCAGGGACAACGAAAACTTCATCCAAGTCTAATGTTTCCTTAAGTTGCTTTTCTAAAACCTTTAACCCGGAAATTTCTTTCATAAAGTCTTCCAAAGCAAGAACTAAAGCTGTTCCTTCTTCTGTCAAAGTCATTCCAGAAGAAGCGACGTGAACTAAGTTTTGTTCTTTCAAAACTTGAACTTCACTTCGCAATACTCGTTCTGTCATACCGAGACTTGCTGATAAGTTTCTTCTTCCAATCGGCTGCATGAGCCTAATGTATTGAAGAATTTGCATTCTCGTTTGCATAACAGGTAGCAGATCAGGTAATAATTTTTTTGTGTTCTGAATCCATGAGCGCATATCTTTTCTCCTCACTACATTGGTTCATTTTTCCCTTGTGGTCACTTTACGTCCCGTAGTGACATTTTGTGTCCCACATAGGTTAAAAAAATAATCCCTGCTACGTGTATTATTGTAACAGGAGATAGAAACTTATTCAACTCTTAACTGCATTCTTTATATAGTTTATTATGACACCTTTGTGAATGTTACCATATTCTACTTGTTTTCCGCCTATTTCTACAACCGGAATCATTAAATGATATTTTTCTAAAAGGTCATTATCTTCATATATATCTATTTCCTCGATTTGAAAAGAATATTCACATTGTACTTCTTGTAAAACTTGTTTCGCCTGCACGCAAAGACCACAATCTACTTTTGTATATAGTACAACTTTCATCTTCTTCACCTATCCGATCGTTTTTCGTAATGATGAAGCTGGGATATGCATTTGTTCTCTATACTTCGCCACTGTTCTTCGAGAAATAACAATTTCATGCTCTTCTTCTAATAATTTTGAAATCTTTTGATCTGAGAGTGGCTTTTTCTTGTTCTCTGCTTCCACAAGCGTTTGAATAAACTGTTTCACTCGCTTCGTTGAAACTGCCTCATCCTCTGTCGTCGAAACTGCATTACTAAAGAACGATTTCATCTCAAATAAACCGTGTGGTGTTTGCACATACTTATTTCTTGTTGCACGACTAATCGTAGACTCATGCACACTTAGCTCTTCCGCCACCTCTTTTAAAGCGAGTGGCTTCAAATACGCTGGACCTTCCCAAAAGAAATCACGTTGTTTTTCCATAATAATCGTCATCACTTGCAGAAGTGTTTGTTTTCTCTGTTTCAAACTGCGCATAATCCATTGCACATGCTGATACTTTTCTGAAACGTAAGATGCTACTTCACTTTCACTATTATTAAGAAGTGCACTGTACTCAGAGTGAATTTCAATTCTCGGCATATTTCTCTCATTCATCTGTAAAACGAGGCGATCGCCTTCTTTTTTCACTGCCATGTCAGGCACAATATACAGTGGTTTATCCGAAGAATACGCAAGGCCTGGTTTCGGCTGCAATGATGTAATACAGTTCACCGCGGATTGTAATTCTTCATTACTACACTTCAGCACATGAACGAGCTTTCGCCAATCCTTCTTCACGAAATAAGCAAAGTGCTCCTCTACAATATCTTCCGCTAATCCATCCCTTCTTTGTAAGCGCTTCAATTGCAAGATTAGACATTCCTGAATATTACGTGCTCCTACCCCTGCCGGCTCAAGTGATTGGACAATCTCTACAGAGCGATCGACTACATGAAGCGGTGCAGAAAGGAGATCTGCTAACTCTTCATTCGTTTCTTGTAAATACCCATTTCCATCCATGTTCATAATAATGAAAGAAGCTACTTTTCGCTCTTCTTCTTCTATTTTATAATACTGTATTTGATTTAATAAATGTTGCTGAATCGTCATGGAATCCACACTGTAGATTTCCATCTGATTCTCGACTTGTTTGCTGGTACTTTTACTTTTGTTAGAGCTCTTCTTCTTCTCCCTCTCAAAACCACCTAACTCAATAAGGGGATTCTCTAACGATTGCTCATACAAAAACTCCGATAATTCTTGTACATTATACTGAAGCATTGTAATCGCTTGCCTTAACTCTTGTGTCATTGCCAAACGTAAGCTTTGTTCTTGTAAAAGACTTGCCTTCAAACTAATCTCCCCCTTGTTTCTATTGTACAATAAGTTTGGTAAAAGGAGAATCCTATCGCAGACACCCATTCCAAAATATTATTAATTTATATGTATTAATGAGATTTACAACTTACAACCGAAATTTGAATAATATTGAAAGAAAATAATAGTGCGCAAAAATTAGAACCACATACTAATAGTAAATCTTATCACTAGATATAACAATAGGGAAATAAAAAAAGAAGATAGAATAAAACTCTATCTTCTCGTGTATAAAACAATAAAATTTCATAGAAAACAACAAATCTTTAACTATAAATATTGAAAGAACTAAATTTATAACGTAAAATTTCCCATTATATACAACAATTAGAACGGGAGATGAATCATGCAAAAAACACTTCGAAGTATACCTTCATTAGGAGTTAACCTGGCATCATGTATCATTCTGCTAATCATGTGTTGGAGTATCTTTCAACAACAAGATTTGGCATTTAGTCCTTTTATCATCTTTGGGATATGTACTTTCATCATTTTCATATATGCCCTCGTTTTCTTAACAAGAAATATAAGCACAAAAAAATACGTCTATACGATAAGCATCGTTTATCTACTGATATCTATCATAATTATTAAATTAGTCCCTTCGTCTCCAATTTCTGATTTTCAGTACATGTTGGATGGAGCTAAAGAATTAGCCGCTGGCAACATGAAAGCCATTAAGGATAATCAGTACTTCTTTTGGAATACTACTCAGTTGGGCTTTACAATTTACGAGGCACTTGTTCTTACATTAACCTCACATAGTTACTTTGCCTTACAGTTCTTGAATATTGTGTATACATTGCTAACAGGTTTAGCTATTTTTTACATAGCTAAACACCGATTAAACAATGAAACCTTCGGGCGATTTGGTTTCATTTTATACGTAACATCTATTAACTTATTTTTACTAGTCCCTGTGCTCACAAATCAGCATCTTTCTATGATGTTGTTTTCTTGGGGAACGTATCACCTATTAGCACGCGATGAAAATAAAAATTACATAAATATGGTTTTTGGTGGTCTGCTATTCGCTTTAGGAAATATTATTTATCCTATTGGGATCCTATTTTTAATAGCTGCCGGGCTTTTCCTTTTATTCTTTCACAGCAATATTTTAAAAAGGAATTTCATTTCTTCTATAACATTTATTTCTACATACTTAGTTATCTTATATACTTTAGCCTATATTCCTGTAATGCTTAATATTTCACATAACCCAATAACCAATGCGGATTCTGGCTGGAAATTTGTTATAGGCTTGAATAAAGAATCTAACGGCCAATATTCCTTAGAGGACTTCGCTAAATTAAGACAAAGTATTGTCGATTTTGATATAGAGGAACATAATCGAATTCAAAAACAATTAATTAAAGAAAGAACCGAAAATTTAACCGACCTTATCCCTCTTATGAACAAAAAAAATATTATTATGTGGGGTAGTCCAACAGATTCTTATGCATATATCCCTATAAATGATATCGCCAGAAATACTATCAACGATGTTTCATTTATAAAACTAGACTTTATACACTATGTATCGATTATGTTGCTGAGCATGGGTTCTGTCCTTATTTTTCTTTTCAGTTCTCCATTTAAAAATTTAAACATGAAGTATTTTCAAATTCTGATTATCGGTGCTTTTCTCATTTACTTAGTGACTGAAGTTCAAATTCGTTATCGCTATTTCTTCTTCCCGATCTTCATTATACTTGCAGCCTTTACTTTGCAATATATAATGAATTTATCATTATTTAAAATGAATAAAGCGCAAGCTGGTTCAACGGCATCAACTGATTCATAACCCTTACCAATCTGGTATTTACAGGACAAACAATACAATTATTGAATAAAAAAATCCCTAACTTACAACGATGTAAGTTAGGGATTTTTAACGCGCCCAGAGGGATTCGAACCCCCGGCAGACGTGGTACCGGAAACCACCGCTCTATCCGACTGAGCTATGGGCGCATGATTATAAAATATACTTCATTTTCTCTTCATAATAATAGCAATAAAAACCATTTAAATCAATAAAAACTCTTTGATAACACATTGTACGTACGCTTTTTCCTGCATAAAAACGCCCCCTAATTTCTACATTTAGGAGGCAATTCTTAACCATCTTATTTATCTAGTTTCTTTTTAATCCCTTTTGGAATTTCATTTGGCTGTACTTCTTGGTATGTTTCAATATATTCACCTTTTATTTTAACCTTTACATATGCCCCTTCTCTAAGTCCACGCGGCGCATAAAACTTAACATCTCTTTCTTCACCCGAAGCGGATTAACCAGTAAATTTATAGTCTCCAGCTACCTCTCCAACTGTGGATAATCGGCCGGATTCTTTCGCTTTTACATATACAAAGTCTTCTTTCACAAGCGGATTATATCTATCAATCACCTCATTATGAGAAAAACTTGCCACACCAATAACTAATATAAAAATTCCAATTAAACCCATTCCCCTCTCCTTAACATATCCTTTTAACTTGCTTTACATTCTTTATTCTAGGAGAAAAAGTTTTTCCACTATCGCTTACCCTTACATATTCATTACAAAATTGTAATCTACACGTGTAATACACCTAAATTTTCCAATCATAAATTCACCTCAACTCACAAATTATAATCTTTGAATTGATATTCCAAAGGGGGCTTCATTCAATGACTGTAATTACAAAACTAAAGCAAACTGTTTCTGGATTAAAAAGTGCACAAGCTAGCTTAGAGGGATTCGCTCTTGATACGGATAACCAACAAGCAAAACAACTTTTCCAAACAGCTGCAGAGCAAACGCAAACTATTATTGATTCTTTAAACCCACGCGTTGAAGAAGTCCAACAAGAAGAACCACAATATTCACAGCAATAACCGAAAGTACCATTTCATCTAATGGTACACAATTTGAGAAAAAGGGTGATATGCAATCATCCTTTTTCTCACATTACATAATGCAATAGAAATGGAATGATTATAATGCGAAAACTCGGAATCATAACCGCGTTATTTATGCTGCTATTCGGTTCACTTACCGGATGTGATAATAGCCCGTTAGATAAAAAGGTAAAGAAAGAAGAAGCGAAGCGAACAGATGAGAAAAAAGGTCCTAAATTAACAAAAATGAGTACAGAATCCTTTAATCAATCTATATCGCAAGACGCTAAGAAAAAAGCTCTTGGTATGGAAGGAATTATAGAAGCTACCGCAGTTAATACAAATTTAGATCTTTACATAGCCATCAAACCTGAACATCACGAAAGATTTGGTTTAAAACCTTTACGAAGTAAATTAAAAAAGAAACTAAGTGATGAAAATCCTACTTTCGATATTCGTGTAAGTACAGACAAAAAGATCTTTATACTCATAGAAGAACTTGAAAACAAAATTAAGAAAAATAAAGTAAGTAACGACGGCATCAAAAAACAACTGAAACTCATTCAATCAGAAATGGGATCTAATATTTAAGCTTTCTAATAGAGAAGGAAGGATTCAAATGTCTAGTAAAGATAAAAACCTAACACCTGTACAACAAGAATATAAAAAATTCGAACAACAGCGCGAACCGAAACGCCCCGTTTTAAAAAATTGTATAAAAGCTTTTTTCGTCGGCGGATTCATTTGTCTAATAGGCCAACTGATTTCTACCTTTTATATTACGTATTTTGATTTCACTGAACGCTCTGCCGGAAACCCTACCGTTGCAACTCTTATTTTTATCTCCATGCTACTGACGGGATTTGGCGTCTACGATCGCCTTGGACAATTTGCTGGTGCTGGTACCGCAGTTCCCGTTACTGGATTTGGTAACTCTGTTATTGCCGCATGTATTGAACACCGTACAGAAGGATTCGTTCTTGGCGTTGGTGGTAACATGTTTAAACTAGCAGGATCAGTCATCTTATTTGGCGTATTTTCCGCTTTCGTCATCGCACTTATTAAAACGATTCTCGTTCAATGGGGAGGGTTATAAATGTTACAAGGACACCGAACATGGGTATTCGAAAACAAACCAGTTATTATTTCAACAGGTGTAATCGGTGGCCCCTTTGAGGCAAAGGGGAAAATCCCTGAAGACTTCGATACCCTTCATGAAGATTTATGGCTCGGACAAGATTCCTACGAAAAAGCACATAAAATTTTGTTTGAAGAAGCTTGTAGCCGTGCTACAGAAAAAGCGAGACTTAGGAAAGATGATATTCAATTCGTTCTCGCTGGAGATTTAATTAACCAAATTACGCCTACTAGCTTTGCATGCCGCACACTTGGCACACCTTATCTCGGATTATTTGGCGCTTGCTCTACTTCTATGGAAGGTTTAGCGCTCGGTGCAAGTATCGTAAATGCAAAAGGCGCAAAATATTTATTAACTGGAGCTTCAAGCCATAACGCTGCTGTGGAAAAACAATTTCGTTATCCAACTGAATATGGTGGTCAAAAACCTCCTACGGCCCAGTGGACAGTAACTGGTGCGGGCGCAGCTATTTTAAGCGATACAGGACATGGCCCAAGAGTAACTTCCGCCACAATTGGGCGCATTGTTGATATGGGATTAACTGATCCATTTAATATGGGAGGTGCAATGGCCCCTGCTGCTGTCGATACAATTGAAGCTCATTTAAGAGAAAGAAATCTTGATGCATCTCACTATGATTTAATCGTAACAGGCGACCTCGGACATGTTGGACGCGAAATTGCTTATGACTTACTACATAAACATGGGACAAAAGTAACGAGTGAACAATTTCAAGACTGCGGACTACTCATTTATAGAGAAGGTCAACCTGTAATAGCCGGCGGAAGTGGTCCAGGCTGTTCAGCGACAGTCGTATACGGTCACTTATTAAACCGAATGAAAAGAGGAGAATTCAAAAAAATACTTGTCGTTGCGACAGGCGCTTTACTATCTCCACTTACATTCCAACAAGAAGAAACGATTCCGTGTATCGCCCACGCCGTTTCGATTGAATTTGGAGGTGCAACGCAATGATTTTCTTCTGGGCTTTTGTAATCGGTGGACTTATATGTGTAATTGGACAACTTATGTTTGATGTCGGCAAACTAACACCAGCTCATACAATGGCAACACTCGTTGTTGCTGGAGCTATATTAGACGGATTCAATTTGTATGAACCACTAATTGATTTCGCCGGGGCTGGGGCAACTGTACCTATTACAAGCTTTGGAAACGCCCTCGTTCACGGCGCGATGGAAGAAGCTGCAAAACATGGAATCGTCGGCGTAATTACTGGTATGTTTAAAGTAACGAGCGCAGGTGTATCAGCAGCGATTATTTTCGGCTTCATTGGAGCATTACTATTTAAACCGAAAGGATAAGAGGTGTTTGCATGACTGTTATCGCTAGCGTAAAAACTTGTCTTGCTAGTTTAAGGGGCGCTCAAGCAAGTTTAAGCTCCCTTTCATTAAATTCACAGGATGAAGAATCAAAACGCGTATTTCATGAATGTATGTTAGAAATGGACAGCGTCATCGCTGATGTAAAAGATAGAGTTTCAGTATTAGAACGTGAAGAACCTCAATATAAAGGGTTTTAAGTAGACTGGAGGAAATGACTATGTCTCACCTGCCCGAATGGACACTCGTTATTCTTCGCTCTGTATTCATATTAATCATTTTATTCGCTATTACGAAATGGTTAGGGAAAAGACAGATCTCTCAGCTCTCCTTTTTTGAATACATAGCCGGAATGACAATCGGTGACATCGCTGCCCAAGTATCTACAGGGCTCGATTCAAAATTTTTCCACGGCGTCTTTGCGATACTCATTTTCGCTGTGGTACCTTTTTTCACAGGAATCCTCTCCTTAAAGAACAAAACAGCTCGGGACTTCTTTGAAGGGAAATCTACCGTATTAATAAAAGATGGAAAAGTACTCGAAGATAACTTAAAGAAAGAAAAATATACAAGTGACGAATTACTTGAACTACTCCGAGGAAAAAATGCATTCAGCGTAGCGGATGTTGAATTTGCTGTACTAGAACCGAGCGGTGAATTAAATGTATTATTAAAGAAAGATCGCCAACCACTTACAGCAAAAGACGTAGGTTTAAAAGTACCAAACGAGAAGGAACCACAAACTGTTATTATGGATGGAAATGTACTAGATGAACCTCTGTCATCAAGCGGGCATAACCGCGCTTGGCTACATTCAGAATTAGAAAAGCTGGGTGTTGTCATTGAAAATGTTTTTCTCGGTCAAGTTGACTCATACGGGCAACTTACTATCGACATTTATAATGACAAACTCCAAATGCCTTCTCCTCAAAACAAACCTTTATTATTGGCATCTTTAAAAAAATGTCATGCTGATCTTGAGCTATTTTCTTTAGAAACAAAATCGAAATCAGCAAGCGAAATGTATAGTAAAAACGCGAAACAAATCGAAAAGATTTTAAATAGAGTAACCTATCTTTTAAAAGAATAAATATCGAAAGAACGCTTCAATCAAAAGGCGTTCTTTTCTTTTTTTCTACAGTTTTCATGACGTTTAAATTTATGTAATTCGGTTATGATGTTGAAGATACATAAGCAGGGAATTTCAAAAACATAGCGAATATTTCATGGTACAACTACATATTTTTTTGATTTAAAGTGGTTTCGTTTGACCTTTATTGACCATAATTGTATTATAAGACTAAGAAAGCTTTAGAAGGAGGAAATAACAGATGAATTTAATTCCTACAGTAATTGAACAAACAAATCGTGGAGAACGCGCTTACGATATTTACTCTCGACTATTAAAAGACCGCATCATTATGCTTGGTAGTGCAATTGATGACAACGTAGCTAACTCAATTGTTTCCCAGCTTTTATTCTTGGAATCTCAAGATCCAGAAAAAGATATTCACATCTACATCAATAGCCCTGGTGGTTCTATCACAGCAGGTATGGCAATTTACGATACAATGCAGTTTATTAAACCACAAGTATCAACAATCTGTATCGGTATGGCTGCATCTATGGGTGCATTCTTACTTGCAGCAGGTGAAAAAGGAAAACGTTTCGCTCTTCCTAACAGTGAAGTAATGATTCACCAACCACTTGGCGGAGCACAAGGTCAAGCGACTGAAATCGAAATCGCTGCAAAACGTATCCTATTCTTACGTGAAAAATTAAACCAAATTCTTGCTGACCGTACAGGTCAACCACTTGAAGTACTACAACGCGACACAGACCGCGACAACTTCATGACAGCAGAAAGAGCTTTAGAATACGGCTTAATTGATAAGATCTTTACAAATCGTTAATAGATTTTAAGCGGAAGCGGCTCGTTCAGCTCTGACTGGCTAAGGTTCTTTCGCATAAAAGGCGCTTTTTGCCTTCTTATGCGGAAGGTTCTTAAACACGAAGAGCTAGCCGCTGGAGCTGGATACACTTAAAAGCAGAAGCGCCCTATTACAGGGCGCTTTTTTATTATCATGCCCTCCGTCTGTATACCCATCCTGGTATTCCCTTAAATATATCAACGATTTTTCAATTATATCGAACAAAACTCAAATTATATCAACGATTTTTTTAATATATCAACGGTTCGACACAACATATCGATTTACCGACAATCTACGACAAGGACAAACCAGCTACATACCCCCTATCCCGCAAACTCCCCTTAAGTAAACAGCAAAAACAAAAAAGCTATCGCACATGCGCGATAGCCATTTTATTGTACATATGCAGCTAATGCTTCTAAAGCCTCTTCTGCATCTGAACCTTCTGTTGTAATTGTTATCATGCTACCAGTTCCGATTGCTAAGCTCATAATCCCCATTATGCTCTTTGCATTTACTGTCTTTCCATCTTTCTCGATAAAGATATCTGCATGAAAGCGATTTGCCTCTTGTACAAACAACGCAGCCGGACGTGCTTGCAAGCCGTTTTTTAATGAAACTTTAACCTGTTTTTGAACCACAGCTCCATTTCCCCTTTAACCTCTTATTTTTTTGCTATCGTTTCCCCCGCGCGTAATTTCTCTGCAATATCATCGATTTTACGCAAACGATGATTAATACCCGATTTACTAATTTTCCCCCCGGATACCATCTCACCTAACTCTTTCAATGTTACATCTTGATAATCTCTTCGTAGTTGCGCAATTTCTCTTAGTTTATCTGGCAAAATATCTAGACCAACTGACTCATCAATATAGCGGATATTTTCAATCTGCCTTAGCGCTGCACCAATTGTTTTATTTAAATTAGCTGTTTCGCAGTTCACTAGTCGATTCACTGAATTACGCATATCACGAACAATTCGAATATCTTCAAATCTTAAAAGTGCGTTATGAGCACCTATAATATTTAAAAATTCCGTAATTTTTTCTGCTTCTTTCAAATACGTAATGTACCCTTTTCTTCTTTCCAACGTCTTACTATTTAAATCAAATCCGTTCATCAGTTCACATATAGCATCATTATGTTCCTTATATAACGAAAAGATCTCTAAATGATAAGATGATGTTTCTGGGTTATTTACTGAACCACCTGCTAAAAATGCACCTCGTAAATACGATCGTTTACAACATTTCTTCTCAATTAATTCTTGTGATATATTTCGAATAAATGAAAAGTCGTCCCGGACAATATGAAGATCTGCTAATATTTCACGAGACTTCTCAACAAGCCGCACAATATATACATTATTTTTCTTCAATCGCATTTTTTTACGAACAAGTAATTCTACCGTTACGTCATATCCTTTTTTCAAAAGCGTATAAATCCTTCTTGCAATTGCCGCATTTTCCGTTTGAATATCGATAGATAGACGACGATTTGAAAAAGAAAGCGACCCGTTCATTCGAAGTAATGCTGATAATTCTACTTTCTCACAGCATTCCTTCACCTCAAGATTCGTCAACTCTTTCTTTGTTTCCGATGCAAATGACACAGTCAACACCTCCTTATACGATTATTATGGAACAAAAATCTTGTCCTATATGAATGAGGAGCGTTACCTCAAAACGAGGTAACGCACATTTATAACAGTGAATATAAAATAGAAGCTAACTTTAACGTATCATGCCTTACAACACGCTCATCATACTTCGCTAATCTATCTTGAATGACATCAATATGATTTTCAGTAAAACGCTCTTCATCCACTACAACTGGTGTCGACATTTCTTCCTCGTATAACTTGCGTAATTCACAAGGAATATCACGATTATTTACAATTGCAGTATCGATAAATGGTTGCCCTAAATGATCATGTAACGCCTGCACATGATCAAACGCAGTATACCCCATCGTTTCACCCGCTTGTGTCATAACATTACATACATATACCTTCTTTGCTTTTGCAGCAAGAACAGCGTCCCCAATTTTATTAACAACTAAATTCGGCAATATACTCGTATACAAACTTCCTGGACCGAAAACAAGTAAATCAGCTCGTTTAATCTCAGCTAACGTTTCATGTAACGGCTCTACATCTTCTGGAGTTAAAAAGACACGGTTAATCTTCTTTCCGAAATACGGAATCTTTGATTCACCTGTTACAATTTCTCCATCCTCTAGTTCCGCATGCAGTACTGCACTTTGATTCGCTGCTGGTAATACACGTCCTCTGACATTTAATACTTTACTCGTTTCTGTAATTGCATGGAAAAAGTCTCCTGTAATCGAGGTCATACCTGCCAATAACAGATTTCCTAACGCATGACCTTTCAGTCCGTCTCCCGTTGTGAAACGATGCTGAAATAAAGCTTCCACCAGGGGCTCTACATCCGACAGTGCAACAAGTACGTTACGAATGTCACCTGGGGGTGGAATTTCTAGCTCATCACGTAATCTACCTGAACTGCCACCATCATCAGCGATTGTAACAACTGCTGTAATATCAACAGGATATTGCTTTAATCCTCTTAATAAAACAGAGAGTCCAGTTCCTCCTCCCATGATGACAATTTTAGGTTTTCTCTCTTTTTTCATCCCCTAATGGCCCTTTCTCTTCTCCACATCACGATGAGATACATGAACGCTATACTCTGGTTTCAAATGTTTCCCAAGGTACTCTGTAAGCGTAACAGAACGATGCTGTCCACCTGTACATCCAATTGCAATTACAAGTTGACTTTTGCCTTCTCTTTTATAATGAGGCAGCATGAAAGTAATGAGATCTATCAGTTTCTCTAAAAACTTATGTGTCTCATTAAATTTCAGTACATACGACGAAACTTCTTCATCTAGTCCTGTTAATGGCTTCATATGTGGAATGTAATATGGATTTGGTAAAAAACGAACATCAAATACTAAATCTGCATCAATTGGAATACCGTACTTAAATCCAAAGGACATAACATTTACACGAAATGCTTGCTCAGTTTCAGTAGAAAACAAATGAACAATTTTTTCACGTAATTCTTTCGGTTTTAAATCCGATGTATCAAGCACAATATTCGCTCGTGCCTTCATATCTGTTAATAAACTACGCTCCGCTTCGATTCCCTTTAACGGCAAACCAGTCGGCGCAAGCGGATGCGAACGTCTCGTTTCTTTATAACGAGTTACAAGCGTACTATCTTTCGCATCTAAAAATAAAATATGAGGAATAATCCATGTACGTTCTGATAAATCATCAAGCGCTCCCCATAAATGTTCGAAAAACTCTCGGCCACGTAAATCAACGCCAAGCGCTACTTTATTCATTTTCCCTTTTGAATCCGACATAAGCTCAATAAACTTCGGCAATAACATCGGCGGTAAATTATCTACACAGAAATATCCTAAATCTTCAAAACTTTGTAAAGCTACTGTTTTTCCGGCTCCAGACATTCCTGTAATAATCACCATTTTTATATCATTATTTTCTGTCATCGTATCCTCTCCTTGGCAATTTAACTCGGATCTAATCGATATGAAAGCAGCTCAAAATCTGGGGTATATACAAATGTACCGTAGATTATACCATTCCCTTTAATTAAATAATCAATAATGTGATAATCTCCTGGCGCCATTGCTAAATCATCAATCTTATCAAATGTATGCCAACCAATGATGCCTTCTTCGCTCTCTAGTTTGTTTTCTCCTGCAAAATCTGTCGCTAAAAAGGAGAACATCATCCATTCAGAAACAACTTTATCACCTTCTTGGATGACAAAGGTGAAGACCCCTTTTAACGCTGGGTTCTTTAAATAAATACCTGTTTCTTCACGATACTCGCGAACAACGGAATCTCTTACTGTCTCACCACGCTCCATCTTCCCGCCTGGTGCAACCCACCAATTTCGGCGAGGTTTTTGGAGTAAGAGTACTTCATTATCTCTAATTAACACACAGTTTGTCACTCTTTGCATGTTTCTTCACCTCAGCTACTTGCAGCAAAATTTATCACTGCATACTCATTTCATTATACTATCAAAAACAGTTTGCTACAACGAAGGAGCCAGTCCTCTTTCGCTAAACACATAGTCCTCAACAATTGTAAAAAAGCTTTCTATAACAAGCAATCTAAATGCTTGCAATTACAATGAATCACACATAAAAATCCCCTTAACGATTTTTATCGCTAAGGGGATTACATTCTTTATTTCTTACCGAAATAAGTAACAATCGTAAATCCTAAAATGAAGGTAATGATCGAACTTACAATTGAAAATCCGCCAGTTGGAATACCAGGGAAAACAATTACAATCGAACCGATAACAAGTCCAATAATTACTGCAAATGTCATATTTTTATAACGATCTAATAAAAAGCTAATTCCTTTACTACTTACAACAAATCCGACCATAACACCAGCACCAATAACCATAATTAATGGTAAATTAAGTGTAGTTAAAGCGTTAATTGCCGTTGGATAAACACCAATAATTAATAAAATAAACGATCCGCTAATTCCAGGAAGGAGCATAGCCATACTAGCCATCCATCCTGCGAAAAATAAACCGATTGCATTTAAAATTGTTAACGTCGTAATTGGATCTGCTGCCTTATCTGGCTTAAAGAACGCTGTTATCGCAACAAGAATAGCTGCAATTATTAATAAAGCGATGTGCTTACCTTTAAACGTCGCCTTTGCATCAGCTTCTCTCATTAACATCGGTAATATACTAATAATTAAACCGAGGAAGAAAAATTGAGTCGGTTCATAATGATTTGCAAGTAAATATTTAATAACGTGACTTAACGTTAAAAACGCTGCCGCCACACCAGCTGCAAGGGGAATTAAAAATCCTAAATGTTTTTTCCATTCACGACTAAAGAATCCGCTAATTGCCGCAAGCAATTGTTCATAAATCCCTAACACTACAGCGATTGTACCGCCGCTCACACCAGGAATTAAATCACTAACTCCCATACAAAATCCACGATATATATTACGCCATTCCATACTGAATAAATTCCTCATTTCTTATAGTGATTTTTTCCGTAAAGTCCAGTATATCAATAAGAAAGCTTATAATCCTAATTGTTTTTGACAAAACTTTGACATTTTTACATAAAAAAAGAAAGCTCCTATCGGTAGCTTTCTTCTCAAAAGGAGTATTACCCCTTATTTTTCTGTTACAGTTTTTAATTCCTCTAATAATTCTTCTACGTAATGTTGTGCACTTTGTGCAGCAATACTACCGTCACCTGTTGCCGTTACAATTTGACGAAGCATTTTTTCACGAACATCACCTGCTGCGAAAATACCAGGAACTTTCGTTTCCATACGCTCGTTCGTTTCAAGGTAACCATTTTCATTTGTAATACCTAGTTCAACAAATGGTTTTGATAAAGGTAACATACCGATGTATACGAAAACGCCATCAGTTTTTACTTCTTTCTCTTCTCCACTATTTACGTCTACAAGTGTTACACTTCCTACTTTACCATTTGCATCATTAATTTCTTTTATAGTGTGATTCCAAATGAAATCCACTTTCTCGTTTTGGAATGCACGATCTTGTAAAATTTTCTGTGCACGAAGAGTGTCACGACGGTGAACGATTGTTACTTTTGATGCGAAGCGCGTTAAGAACACACCCTCTTCAACAGCTGAATCTCCGCCTCCAATAACAACAAGTTCTTTTCCTTTAAAGAATGCCCCATCACATACTGCACAATATGATACACCGCGGCCGCCAAGCTCTGTTTCACCTGGCACACCAATTTTTTTATATTCTGCACCGCTTGCAACGATAATTGCACGTGCTTTATATTCTTTTTTACCAGCAATAATTGTTTTATATTCTTTACCATCGATGACTGCTTTCACATCACCATATGCATATTCAGCACCAAATTTCTTCGCATGCTCGAACATTTTATTTGATAAGTCTGGTCCTAAAATAGACTCATAACCTGGATAATTTTCTACATCTTCTGTGTTTGCCATTTGGCCACCTGGAATACCACGCTCAAGCATTAATGTGCTTAAATTCGCACGAGATGTATATACTGCAGCTGTCATACCAGCTGGTCCTGCACCAATAATAATGACATCATAAATTTTTTCTTCTGACACACCATTCACTCCTATCCATTCCTACACAATTAAGTTACCCTCATTATACTGTTAGCATCATTTTTTTCCCAATGATTTGCTTATACTATGTGTGCGTACGCTTAACAGCTTGCACATACTTTCGAACAGTCGCTACAGATACATTATATACATCTCCAAGCTCCGACTGTGTCATCTTATTTCCTTGTTCGCCGCGCACAATATATTCAATTGCCGCCGACCAACCGTACACGTTTGTAAAAACAGACCCGGATGTATATAAACGTATGAACGTACAAAACCAAAAGTGTAAACACTCTTCGATTAGTTCATCGTCCTTTTTCGTATAATTATATAATGCGTCCGCGATTCGCGCGCATTGTTCAAATTGCTGTAAATCAGCAGGAATACCTTTATGACTATTAAGTAAAAAGAAATACTTTGCAAGTTGCGATACAATTGGAACACCATTTTTCACTTGCGTTACATCAAAAAAGAATCCGACCTTCTCTGGTGTTGACAATTCATTCATTAAATATAAAGCTAGCATTTGCTCCTCTAGCGTCGCACTTTGCTGAAATGACTTTTGTAATTCTTCAAACAACACGTTTTGCCCTTCATCCGCTAAATTTAGTGCGTTCCACGGCTCTTTTCCTTTTTTATCAGGGTGCAATTCTACTACATGTTGCCACATTTTTTCAGCTACTTGCTGATTTTTCACCATATACGCAGAATAAGCAAACCAATAATAAAAACTTACGTCTCCCTCATATCCTTGACGCTTTAATACTTTGAACCACTTATATGCATGCTCGAAATAACCAATTGTTGCAAGGGTCGTTCCAAGTTTCAAACGATGTTCAAATGAAATCGGATATACTGAAACTAGCTGTCCCGCTAATGCTTCTACTTGTTTATGTTCCCCAATTGAATATAGAAAAATAAGCGTATTACAAAGCGCATGTATATTACCAGGATTTTTCTCTAAAATCATTTCCGTTAATTTCAGCGCTTTGTCTACATTACCAGATTGAAAATGTGCGATGGCTAAATTATTATGACCCGACCAAAATTCCGGATAATCTTTCGTAACAATTTCTAATGTAGCAATTGCTTCTTCTAATTGTCCATTACGAATATAACGATTTGCCTCTTCTTGCATAACAATTAAATCATCTTCATCCTCAATCTCTTCCGCACCCATTGCTTCTTCTTCCATAATCTCAAGCAATTCTAATGTATCTTCTACAAATTCCTTCTCTTTCGCAACTTCTAAATATCGATCCGCATACTTCTTCGCTTGTTGAAATAAACCCATATATGCATAATTATTTGCAATAAAATAATAGCATTGTTCAAGTTCAGGGTTGGATCTAGCAAGCTTTAGAAATATCTGATTCGACTCTTGGTATTCACCAGCCTCAGATAACGCTATTGCTAATTGGCATAAAATAAACGGCTCCTTCTCGCTTTGTGCCGCTCTTCGAAAATATTTAATTGCATCTTGCAATTTTTGCCCTTTGTAAGCCCTCATCCCTTTTTTATAAAAGAAGTCCGCTAATTGGTTAAAAGAGATAACTTGTCCGTTCTCCTTATATATCCTTTGATTTTTCCCCATATATCCTCCAGTTTTTTGTTTTCTTCGCTCACACATTCTTCTATCTATAAGTATAAACGATTCCGTAAAAAACAAAACAGTATATTATACTCAATTATTTCCTTTTTATTCATAAAAAAAGAAAAGAAATGTTACATTTTTAGCATCAACCTTCTCGGGCCGCCATTTCCTCTTTCGTATAAATAATACGCATTGGATTTCCACCTACGAAAGCGCCGCTCGGTACATCTTTATGGACAAGTGTTCCAGCCGAAACAATAGCGCTATCTCCAATCCTTACCCCTGGTAAGATTGT
Source organism: Bacillus cereus group sp. N31 (assembly GCF_016483245.1). Classification (NCBI taxonomy): domain Bacteria; kingdom Bacillati; phylum Bacillota; class Bacilli; order Caryophanales; family Bacillaceae; genus Bacillus; species Bacillus cereus group sp. N31. The sequence goes on from NZ_JAEHCH010000009.1 coordinate 119,198, forward strand.
CGTGTTCGCTCCAATCATCACTTCATTCCCTATGACGATCTCTCCAAGTCGATATTCACGAATCAAATATTCATGTGCTAAAAGCGTTGTATTGTATCCGATAATTGAATTGTCACCCACAGTAATTTTTTCGGGAAACATAATATCCGGCATAACCATAAGTGCAAATGATGTTTTTTCTCCTACTTTCATTCCTAAAAACGTACGATATAACCAATTCTTCACAGATAAAAATGGTGTGTAACGTGCAATTTGAATAATAATAAAGTTTTTCATTACCTTCCAAAAAGACACGGTTTTATACACATTCCATAATGAATTCTCTCCTGAAACAGGATAGCGCGTTGTCCGTCGCACTTAACCCTCTCCTCTACTTATGATCGGTTAATACCGGACAAAATCGGCAGTAAATCACTCATTTTATCTAGCATAAAGTCTGGTTTGTAAGATTCTAAATACGCTCTACCTTTCAAAGTCCATGAAACCGCAGCTGTTTTCGTACCCGCATTTTGTCCGCCGACAATATCATGGTGATTATCCCCAACCATCACTGTTTCTCCTGGTTTCGCATCTAGTAACTCGAGCGCTTTTTGAAGTGGTTCTGGATGTGGCTTCACATGTTCCACATCATCAATTGTCACGACAACATCAAAAAACTCATCAAGCTTTGACAACTTTAATCCCATCTCAACGGTTTGTCTCGCTTTCGTTGTAACAATACCAACTTTATAACCTTGTTTTTTCAACTCTTGAACTGTTTCGTATACAGTTTCATATTCTTCTACTAATTCATCATGATGCTCATGGTTAAATTGACGATAACATGTAATCATCTCTTCAACTTTATCTTCATCAATCTTGCTGAAAGTATCATGCAAAGATGGACCGATAAATGGCAGCACATCTTCACGCTTATATTGATCTGGATAATATGTATTTAAAGTGTGTAAAAAAGAAGAAATAATAAGTTCGTTTGTATTAATTAAAGTTCCATCTAAATCAAATAACACTGTATTTATTTGCATCGCCCTAGTCCTTTCGCTTTCCTGAATATGAAAGAAGCAGCATCTTATAATAAGATGCTACTTGTCTCTAATTTTCTGAATATCTTTTATCAGCTTGCCCCATTTTTCGTCTCACAATAATGAAAATAATAGAAATAACAACAAGTCCAATTGACATTACTTGTGCAATACGAAGTGGTCCTAGCATTAAACTATCTGTACGTAAGCCTTCTACGAAGAAGCGCCCTACTGAATACCAAATTAAATATGTAAAGAATAATTCCCCGCGTCGTAAATTCACTTTTCGTAGTGCGAGTAATAAAATGACACCTGCAAAATTCCATAATGATTCATATAAAAACGTCGGGTGATAATACACACCCTCGATATACATTTGATTAATAATGAAATCTGGTAAATGAAGACCTTCTAAAAACTGTCTCGTTACTTCATCACCATGCGCCTCTTGGTTCATAAAGTTTCCCCATCGGCCAATTGCTTGTCCTAATAAAATACTCGGCGCAGCAATATCCGCCAACTTCCAGAATGAAAGCCCGCGTCGTTTTGCAAAAAGAATACCTGTAATAACAGCCCCGATTAAACCACCATGAATCGCCAAGCCACCTTGACGAATATTAATAATTTGACTCGGATTTTGCGCGTAATATTCCCATTCAAAAATAACATAGTACATTCTCGCAAATAGAATAGCGATCGGTACTGCAATTAATACAAGGTCAACAAATGTATCTTTTGGAATACCTAGCCTTTCTCCCTCACGAGTTGCTAGCCAAAGACCTAATAGCACACCTGTACCGATAATAATCCCATACCAATAAACAGGAAACGGCCCAAGTTGGATGGCTACGCGGTCAAGCTGTGGTACAGAACCTAACAGCATATGTATGACCTCCCTCTCCAAAGTTTACTCCTGATTCCCTAACTCAATCGCACTCATTAATCGTTCAGAAAACTGTTGTGCCGCATTGACTCCCATACGTTTCAAACGGAAGTTCATCGCTGCTACTTCAATAATAACAGCCAAGTTTCGGCCAGGACGAACTGGAAGTGTAATCTTCGTAAGTTCTGTATCAATAATCTTCATCTTCTCTTCATCGAGACCTAAGCGATCATAATTTTTCTTTTGATCCCAAATTTCAAGATTAATAACAAGTGTAATACGCTTATAATTTCGCACTGCTCCTGCACCAAATAACGTCATAACGTTAATGATACCTAGACCACGAATTTCTAATAAATGCTCAATTAAATCTGGTGAGCTTCCTACTAATGTATCTTCATCTTCTTGGCGAATTTCTACACTATCATCCGCAACAAGGCGATGGCCACGCTTCACAAGTTCAAGAGCTGTCTCACTTTTACCAACACCACTTTGACCTGTAATTAAAACACCAACACCGTAAATATCCACTAATACACCATGAACAGCAGTTGTTGGTGCTAACTTACCTTCTAAATAATTTGTTAAACGACTTGATAATCTCGTTGTCGTTTGAGAAGAACGTAATAAAGGCATGCCTGATTCACGTGATGCTTGTAATAACTCATCTGGTACATCTTGATTACGAGTTATAATAATACATGGCGTCTCCTCGGTACAAAGCGCTTTCATTCTCTCTTGTTTTTGCTCTGTCGTTAACGTATCAAAGAACGTAAGCTCCGTTTTTCCAAGAAGCTGCACGCGATCAGCTGGATAATATGTAAAGAATCCTGCCATTTCAATTCCAGGTCGTGATAAATCACTTGTATCAATCGGACGATGAATTCCTTCTTCACCACTTATTAACTCCAATTGAAATTGTTCAATTAAATCTTTTGTCCTTACTTTTGGCATATGTATAAACCTCCACTCCGCTGCGGGTTCAGTCTCGTTTGATGTAAAATTCCATTCTACCGGATATTGTACCATTTTTTTCTGGAAACAAGAAATACGGTTTCTCATAAATAGAAAAAAACATTTCATACGAATGATGAAATGTTTTTCTTTTTGTCATTTTCTCTTTTTTTCATATAACGGTTCAACAATTGCCTTTTCAATTATCATATTAAAAATAGAAATACAAATTGCCGCAATAATTGCTACGCCAAACCCTGTTATATTAAAAGCATCTCCTAATAATGAATCTGTTATTTTTAACGTAATCGCATTAATAACAATTAAGAAGAACCCGAACGTTACAACAGTAATTGGTAGCGTAATTAAAATTAAAAATGGTTTTACAAACACATTTAAAACCGCCAATATAATACTCGCAATAATTGCAGTTTGTATATTTGCTACGTAAAACGCGTCTGGTGCAATCCCTTTTAAAAGTCCCGATACAGCGATTAACACAACGCTATTTACAAGAAGTGATACAATCCATCTCATTTTCTTACACATCCTTTTGACATATATATTTCATCATACGCTAATAGACAATAAACGCAAGTATCATACAAACACTTATATCAACTTATTCTACCCTTCATGCTTGTATACCTACTAACATCTCCTAGTAAAATAAGGACCACACCATCTATGTTCATGAGTTTTTACAAAAATCCAAGTGAAATCTTTATCTACAATATATATATCACCTTTATACATATCATCTGTTTCACGTAATATATCATCCATACTTAATAAACTCGCATCTTTTATTAGTAGTACATCATTACAGTGTTGATAGAAGATACAGCACTCCTTTTTCGCTTCATTATGAAACGCGTTCTCCGCTTCTTTCCCCTCTAAACACTTCTTCTTCTCGTAACTAAATATGTGCCAAAGATACCCACAGCCATACTTATCTCCATAAAGGAAAATGTCTTCTTTTTCTTCATCACTTAAATGGTTTGCAAAATGCTCCTCCCAGCGCTTGCGAAAATAAACACCCCAATTTTGAAACTCTCTTACCTTCATATTTTTCTTTCTTAAAACATCTATAAACTCCATTTTCTCCCTCTATAAACGAAAAACCGAGTGTCATTTCCACTCGGTTTTTCGTAATAAACTTATTGCGATAGCTCTACTTCTTTTATTTTCTCTTTCATTCTTGCTTTATCACGATTTAAAATCTCTTTTAAATACTTACCTGTATACGAGCGTTCTTCTTTTACTACTTGCTCTGGCGTTCCAGAAGCGACGATTTGTCCACCTTTGTCCCCGCCCTCTGGTCCAAGGTCAACGATATAATCAGCTGTTTTAATCACATCTAAATTATGTTCAATTACAAGTACCGTCTCACCACTCTCTACAAGACGTTGCAACACTTCTAGAAGACGTGCAATATCATGTGCATGTAAACCCGTCGTTGGTTCGTCTAAAATGTATAACGTACGCCCTGTAGAACGACGGTGTAATTCAGAGGCTAATTTCACACGCTGTGCTTCACCACCTGATAACGTCGTTGCCGGCTGTCCTAATTTCATATAACCTAGCCCAACGTCTACAAGCGTTTGAAGTTTACGCTTAATTTTTGGGATATTAGCGAAGAACTCTACCCCATCTTCAATTGTCATTCCTAATACTTCAGAAATGTTCTTATCTTTATATTTCACTTCTAACGTTTCACGGTTGTAACGTTTACCATGACAAACTTCACACGGCACGTATACGTCTGGTAAGAAGTGCATTTCGATTTTAATAATTCCATCACCACGGCACGCTTCACAACGTCCGCCTTTCACATTAAAGCTAAAACGTCCTTTTTGATATCCGCGCACTTTCGCTTCATTCGTTTGAGCAAACACATCACGAATATCATCGAATACACCTGTATACGTCGCTGGGTTAGAACGTGGTGTACGACCGATTGGCGATTGATCAATATCAATTACTTTATCTAAATGCTCAAGACCTTTAATCTCTTTATGAGTACCTGGCTTCGCTTTCGCTTTATATAACTTTTGCGCTAACGATTTATATAGTACTTCATTAATCATCGTACTTTTACCTGATCCAGATACACCCGTTACCGCTACAAACGTACCAAGTGGGAATGACATCTTTGCATTCTTTAAGTTATTCTCTTTTGCACCGACAATCTCCACTTTACGTCCGTCACCTTTACGTCTTTCAAGTGGAACTGGAATAAACTCTTTACCGCTTAAATATTTTCCTGTTAACGAATTCTCATCTTGCATAACTTCAGCTGGTGTACCTGCTGATACAACTTGACCACCATGAATACCTGCACCAGGTCCGATATCAAGTAAATAATCAGCAGCCATCATCGTATCTTCATCATGCTCAACAACAATTAACGTATTTCCTAAGTCACGCATTTCCTGCAATGTACGAATAAGACGATCATTATCGCGCTGATGTAAACCGATAGAAGGCTCATCAAGGATGTAAAGTACGCCAGTGAGTCGAGAACCAATTTGTGTTGCTAGGCGAATACGTTGTGCCTCACCACCTGATAAAGTACCAGCCGCACGACTTAACGTTAAATAATCTAAGCCAACGTTTACTAAGAAACCTACACGTTCTTGAATTTCTCTTAAAATTAAATGAGCAATTTTTTGTTGTTTCTCCGTTAACTCAACATTTGAGAAGAATTCCTGTACTTCTTGAACAGAATATTTCGTTACGTCAGCAATCGTTTTATCACCAACGAAAACAGCTAAACTCTCAGGCTTTAAGCGCCCACCTTTACACTTCGGACAAGCTTGCTCCGCCATATATTTCTCCATTTGTTCACGAACATAATCAGAACTCGTCTCACGATAACGACGCTCTATATTCGGAATAACACCTTCAAATAAAATCTCATTTTCCTTTACTTGACCAAATTCATTTACATAGCGGAAATAAACTTTCTCTTCACCGCTCCCGTACAACACTTTATCAAATAAATCTTTCGATATATCTTTCACAGGCATATCCATGTCAACGCCGTAATGATTACACACAGATTGTAAAAGTTGTGGGTAATATTGTGAACTTGTCGGTTCCCAAGGAGCAATCGCATGTTCATTTAATGTTAAATCCCAGTTCGGAATGACAAGCTCTAAATCTACCTCTAACTTTGAGCCAAGTCCATCACAAGAAGGACATGCACCGAACGGACTGTTGAATGAGAACATACGTGGCTCTAATTCACCAATTGAAAAACCACAATGCGGACATGCATGATGTTCACTAAATAGAAGTTCCTCTTCTCCCATAACATCGATTAACACTCGTCCCCCGCCAAGCTTTAATGCACTTTCAAGTGAATCAGCAAGACGGCTTGCAATTCCTTCTTTTACAACAATACGGTCAATTACAACTTCTATGGAATGCTTCTTATTTTTATCTAACGTAATCTCTTCTGACACATCTAGCATTTCACCATCAACACGTACACGAACATAACCTTGCTTCTTAATATCTTCAAGTACTTTCACATGTGCACCTTTACGTCCTGACACGATAGGAGCTAACACTTGTAATTTCGTACGTTCAGTATATTCAAGAACACGATCTACCATCTGTTCCACTGTTTGTGATGTAATTTCAATTCCGTGATTTGGGCAAATCGGCGTACCAATTCGTGCGAATAATAAACGTAAATAATCATAAATCTCCGTCACTGTCCCGACAGTTGAACGTGGATTACGACTCGTTGTTTTTTGATCAATCGAAATCGCTGGTGACAACCCTTCAATCGTATCGACATCCGGTTTATCCATTTGTCCTAAAAATTGGCGTGCATACGCAGATAACGATTCTACGTATCTGCGCTGCCCTTCTGCATAAATTGTATCAAACGCTAATGATGATTTCCCTGAACCAGACAATCCCGTTACAACAACAAGCTGATTTCTCGGAATGGTTACATCAATATTTTTTAAGTTATGTGCTCTAGCACCTTTTACAACGATAAAATCCTTGCTCATGCTCACTCTTTTCACCCTTCCGCTTTTAATTCTAATAGTAAATCTCTTAATTCAGCTGCACGCTCGAAGTCTAACGCTTTTGCTGCTTCTTTCATCTCTGCTTCGATCTTAGCGATTGTTTTCTCACGTTCTTTCTTCGTCATCTTCTTAGCAGGAGTTGCTTCATATGTTTCCGGTTCTTCGGCCGCTGTCGTTGCACGGATTACATCACGAACGCCTTTTTGAATCGTTTTCGGCGTGATACCATGCTCTTCATTGTAAGCTTCTTGTATAGTACGACGACGCTGCGTTTCTTCAATTGCAATTCCCATCGATCTCGTTATGCGATCTGCGTACATAATAACGCGGCCGTTTTCATTACGCGCCGCACGACCAATCGTTTGAATTAACGAACGTTCTGAACGCAAGAATCCTTCCTTATCTGCATCTAAAATAGCTACAAGTGATACTTCTGGAATATCTAATCCTTCTCGTAATAAGTTAATACCGACAAGTACATCAAACTTACCAAGGCGAAGGTCACGGATAATTTCAATACGTTCTAACGTTTTAATTTCAGAGTGAAGATAGTTCACTTTAATTCCTACATCTTTTAAGTAATCCGTTAAATCCTCTGACATTTTTTTCGTTAAAGTCGTAATTAATACACGTTCATTTTTTGCAATACGATCTTGAATTTCTCCTAATAAATCGTCAATTTGACCTTCAATTGGTCGTATATCAATTGGTGGATCTAAAAGCCCTGTTGGACGAATAATTTGTTCTATTACCCCCGGTGACTGCTCTAATTCGTATGGTCCTGGCGTTGCCGAAACGTAAATGACTTGATTCGTTTTCTCTTCAAACTCATCGAACGTGAGCGGTCTATTATCTAAAGCTGATGGCAGACGGAATCCATGATCCACAAGTACTTGCTTACGTGCTTGGTCCCCGTTATACATTGCTCTTACTTGCGGCACTGATACGTGCGACTCATCCATAACAATTAAGAAATCCTTCGGGAAATAGTCTAATAACGTATACGGCGTTGCACCCGCTGGACGAAGTGTTAAATGACGAGAATAGTTTTCAATCCCTGAACAAAAGCCCATCTCGCGCATCATTTCTAGATCATAACGTGTACGTTGCTCTATACGCTGCGCTTCTAACAACTTACCATTATCATTTAATTCTTTTAAACGCTCTTCTAATTCTTTTTCTATATTTTCAATAGCAACCTTCATTTTTTCTTCACGTGTAACGAAGTGAGATGCTGGGAAGATTGCTACATGATCACGTTCTGCTAATACTTCACCTGTTAACGCATTTACTTCACGAATACGATCGATTTCATCACCGAAAAATTCAATTCGAATACAATGCTCGTCAAGTGATGCCGGGAAGATTTCAACTACATCTCCGCGCACACGGAATGTCCCACGCTTGAAATCAATATCATTACGTCCGTACTGTACATCAACAAGTTCACGAAGCAATTGATTGCGGTCCTTTTCCATACCAACTCGAAGTGAAACAACTAACTCGCGGTATTCTTCCGGAGAACCTAAACCATATATACACGAAACACTCGCAACGATAATTACATCGTCCCGTTCAAATAATGCAGACGTTGCTGAGTGACGCAATTTATCGATTTCATCATTAATTTGCGCATCCTTTTCTATAAAAGTATCCGTTTGCGGCACATACGCTTCTGGTTGATAATAATCATAATAACTAACAAAATATTCAACTGCATTATTCGGAAAAAAATCTTTCAGCTCACTATATAATTGTCCTGCTAACGTTTTATTATGAGCCATCACAAGTGTTGGCTTCTGTACTTCTTTAATGACATTTGAAATCGTAAATGTCTTACCCGTCCCTGTCGCTCCAAGCAACACTTGCTTTTTCTTTCCACTATTAAGTCCCTCTACAAGCTTCTCTATAGCTACCGGCTGATCACCTTGCGGGGAATACGCTGAGATAATTTCAAATTGATGTTCCAAGTAAAATCCGACCTCCTCATAAAAATCTGTATTATTATTTTACCACGAATGCCCATAAAAAACCTAAAAAAACGAACAGATATTCGGTAAAATTTTCGACAATATATACATAGAAAAAGGAAGGAGTCAAAACTTCCTTCCTCTACTAACTCTATTTTTTAGGTACATATAATAAATCATATCCATTGCGCCCATTTTCATTCACACAGTCTATTAACCTATAAGCCGTTTGTAATTCACGCTGCTCTTTAACAATCCTTTTACAACTATCTTCATCTATATCTGTATGATTACCAGCAAATCGATCTTGCCTATTATCTAACATATGAATTATATCTGTTCCACTATACTCTAACGTTTGAAAAACCGGATCACCTTCATGTGTATAATGTACAATTCTTATTTTATCAACTTCCCCTTGTTCCACATTCAAAACGAACTTTTCAAATTTATCTAGATTAGAAGTTACTGCTTCCTTTACAATGACATCATTCTTCTTATCAATTGTAATGTTAGGTTGTGAGCATGCTACTAAACTAAAGAGAAGTAGGCATATAAAACCACTTCTTTTTCCTATTGTCATCCTCTCCTATAAGAATTATTTGTATACTGCAAAAGCTACTTTCCTCTACGAAAGTAGCTTTTCTTTCCCTTTCTCCTTCTTCGGAAAAATAACATATGAAAATGAAATTGCTGTATCAACTAAAAATATAATTGCCCACACTTGGCTCACGCGACTTGCAGCTTTATTTAAAACGATTCCCGATTCTAACCAATTTCCCCATTGTTCAAATGGAATAAATCCATACTCGAAGAAAAAGAATATATGCACACCAACGAATAAAACAAGATGTAATACCCAATTTTTCATTTCCTGCTTCGCATAGGCCATACCTGTTAATTCTACCTGTTCTTCCATAATAGGCGCTGGTTCATTCCGCCATTTCGCAGCTAACTTTTGCACAAATATATCAAGCTTCTTCAAATCCTTTTTCCCGTAGAAGACCGCATATAATAAAATAATGACAGTAATGATTTGAAAGTTAGAGAACTTTCCTGTTTGATAATAGTCCACTACTCCTAAAGTTAAAATAAACACTTCATTTACAAGTAGTACAATCCCCATAATAAAACTCGCCTTTTTCAAACGAAATCCGTAACGAAGTAAAAAGAAACCGATAGCTGATAACCAAAACACAATTTCTGCCCCAATTAAAAAGTACCAACGATATTCTGCGAGTATACTCATTTATCCTTCTCCTTTTCATCATATATACGAAAAGCTTCATCCATATATAATAAAAATTCTTCTTCGATTGGATACATGCTCATTTTCTGTGAATCTTCCTTCGATTTTCTAACTTCCCATAACTTATCTAAAAACGCTTCATCACCATTGGCCATTTCTAAACACTTCTGCATTAATCTCTTCATTGCCCCTTGCACCTCATCACTTGCAGTTTCTTTACCGTCTTTCATAAAAGTGCGTAATTGCTTTAATAAATCCACCCATTCTAGAACATTCGGATCTTCTTCACTCATATTTGGCAAATTATGAAGCAACTTTTGTTCTTCCTTTGAAAATACTTCATTTTGAAATATTTCACGTATACGAGAAGACTGTTTCGAAAGCTGGATCAGTTCAAACATAACTTTCCAATCGAGCTCTCCCTCCACATCCACCGAATAAACAACTGCTTGTAAAACGCGCTCCATTCGATTGAATTTCTTTTGTTCTTCCTGTACAAACCGAAGTTGTTTTTCAAGCGAATCCTTTAAGTTAAGCTCACCTTTTACTAACATATTCGCAGACTCTTTTAGTGAAAATCCCATTTCCTTTAAAAATAAAATTTGTTGGAGACGTATTACGTCAGCTTCACTATATAAACGATGCCCGCCTTCTGTTTTCCCGCTCGGCTTTAATAAATCTATTTGATCATAATAACGTAATGTACGTACTGTTACCCCTGTCTCTCTCGTCAATTCTTGTATTGAAATCACTACCATCACCTCTTCCCCTTCATTATAAAAGATGACGTTACGTAACTTTCAAGACTTTTGTAAAAAAAATACAAAAAGCTGTTTATACTCATTGTATAAACAGCTTTTACGGAAATAATCCTTTTTGTACAGCGCGCCCACAAAATAAAATAAGTGCTCCAACAACAACGCTTGTTGCTGTTTTATGGTAATGAGCTGAAACTAATAAATAATATGATAAACCTACAGTACCAAGCATAATACAAATACTTGGTACTGGATTACGAGAGAAGTTCTGCATTCCCCAAAACAAAGCAAAAATAGCTGTAGCGATACATAACACCGGTAATCCCATCCCAGTTCCCCTTTTTCTATCTATTATTTCTTGTTGTTAACACATTCTTCAATGCCATACTCATACACGATTAGCACCTTTACTATTTCTATATTTCCACTTCGGCCAATAGTTCACAAAGAAATAAACAAACTGCCCTAGTACAAATAACACAAACGGCATGCCAGCACTTCCATAAACGATTAAATTGTACAAACTCCACACGGCTAAACTAATTGTGAAAAACAACCCTACATATTTAAACGCTTTATCCGACTGAAATCTCTCAAACTCATCTTGCATTTTCATTCCTCCTATCCCTATGCTCGTTTTTCCTTCATAACTCCTACGATGAGACTACTGGCAAATAAGAAACTACATACAATGAATATTTCTGAAATAGGTATAGTAATTCTCCCTATCGCTTTGCTCGCAATAATATAAACTATAAGTAGAATGAATGCGAAGATAAACGAAACATTTACATGCTTTTTTATATTTTCATTTACTCGCTCATCTATATCTGGAAATTCTTCTTTTATGTACTTACGCTTTTTTTAATACACATACACTGTCAAAAATACAATTGCTAAAACGTTACTAACTACGAGCGGTAAAATTGGTATAGCTGGATTCATAATACGAACGAAAACGTCTCCCAACAACAATCTAAAAAACGCATCGATATACAACTTTTTAGCATTTTCCATTTTTTCTCCCCTTACTCCAGCGTAAAGATTTCCTCCACCTTCATCCCAAAATATTTGGCGATTTTTAGGGATAACTCTAGACTCGGATTGTAATGGTGATTTTCAATCGCTACAATCGTCTGACGTGTCACCTGCATCACCTTTGCCATTTCAACTTGTGTTATATGATTTTGCTTTCTTAATTCTTTAATTTTATTTTTCACACCCATAGGATCCACCTTCAAAAGTAAAGATATCTTTACTTAAATTATAAATATTTTCCAATTACAAGTAAAGATTAATTTACAAATTTTTGAAAAACATTCCACTGAACACCTTCTCTAACAAAGTACGATAGTAGTTAAGTTTATATCAGCGATTCTCCCAATATATCGACGCAACTCCATTTATATCGGCGATTTTCTAAATATATCAGCGCAAATCCATTTATATCGGCGATTCTCCCAATATATCGACTTACTAACAAATACTGAAATCCATAGCGCTATAATCATAAGAAAAAGCTGTCCCAAAATATCTTTTGGAACAGCTTTCTCCTCTACTACATAAATCCTAATACCCATACAAGAACATATCCAAGAATAGAAAGACAAACCGAGCCGATCAGCCCTGCTACAAATGCTTTGCTTCCTAACTTACGGAACGTTTTAAACTCTACATTTAAACCGAGACCTGCCATCGCCATTGCGATAAGCATGTACGCAATTATTACAATATAGCCGGCAACAACTTCGGGGATAATCCCGAGTGAATGCACCGCACTCATCGCTAAAAATCCGAATATAAACCAAGGAATCGGAAGCTCCTTCCACGATTTCTTTTCTTCGCTTCCCTCGCACTTACCAAACCATAACCCAATTAAAATCGCTACTGGTACAAGCATCGCAACGCGCGTTAATTTCACGATAACTGCGATGTCGACAGCCGTGCTACCGCCTGGTGCCGCAGCCGCAATTACGTGAGCAATTTCATGCAGCGTCGCTCCCGAGAATACACCGTAACCGTACGGAGATAAGCCAAGCACTGGATATAATAATGTATAAATAAGCGTAAATATCGTACCTAAAATAGCAATAATTGCGGCACCAACCGCCGTTTCATCGTCCTTCGCTTTCACTTGTGGTGCAATTGCCACGACCGCTGCCGCACCACAAATCGCCGTTCCACACGCCGTTAAAATCCCAAGTTTCTTTTCTACTTTAAATACTTTTGTCAATCCATATACAACGAAAATGGTGAATGTAATAACTACCGCTGCGATGACCAATACTTTCGGCCCAGCCTTCGCAATATCAACCAGATTTAATCGCATTCCAAGTAAGATAATCCCAAAGCGAAGCAACTTCTTACTCGCAAAGTTCGTTCCCGCTATCGCTTCTGGAGGGACTCCAATCGCTGCGCGCCAAATCATCCCAATTAGAATAGCAATTACTAATTGTCCCATAATATTTAAAAATGGAAGCTCTGCTAAATATTTCGCAGCAATGGCGATTAATAATGTAATCCCAATACCTTGCGAAAATCCAAAGCCCTTTTTCTTTTGTATAACAAGTGTTTGTTCCACCTTGTACCACCCCAATAATCGTATTGGAACATGCATGTTCTTTCTACTTACATTATAAGAGAGTTTTTATAATAAGTTTAATATCAATATTCAATCTCTATCATCAGAAATACTTATGATAGAATAAAAACAAAAATAAAGGGGCCTAACAAATGAACGTCGACATTTTGAAAATCTTTGTGACTGTCGTTGAACAGAAACATTTCTCTCGTGCAGCAGAACTTTTAAACCTTTCACAACCCGGTGTAAGCATGCACATTCGCAACCTGGAAAATGAATTTGGAACTACACTCATTCAGCGCTCCCCAAAGCATGTACAAGTTACGGAAGCTGGAAACATATTATACATACATGCAAAGCAAATGCTCTCTCTTTATGATGATGCAAAACAGGAAATTAACGAATTACATAACGTTGTAACAGGAACACTTCGCATCGGCGCTAGTTTTACAATTGGCGAATACTTACTTCCCAAAATACTCGCTAACTATGCCAATGAAAATCCGCACGTTGAAGTTCATACCCTTATCTCTAATACAGAAGAAGTTTTGCAAAGCCTTCGCTCTAATCAAATTGATATCGGCTTAGTAGAGGGGCAAGTCGTATATGCTGACGTAGACGTTGAAGCGTTTATGCAAGATGAAATGAAGCTCGTCGTCCCTCCAAATCACCAATTACTTCACATCAAGGATATAAACGAAGCTACTCTCCAAGACCAAGTATGGGTATTAAGAGAAAGTGGCTCTGGGACACGTGCCTATAGCGATCGTTTTATTCATCAACATCATTTAAAAATGAAACGATTCTTTACATTTAGTAGCATTCAAAGTGTAAAGGAAGCCGTCGCTGCCGGGCTTGGCATCGCTATACTTTCTGATTGGACCGTGCGGAAAGAACTACTAGCCCAAGAACTATTCCACGTCGAAGTTCCAACTGAAAAACTAATTCGTCCATTCTCCATCGTGCGTGGCAAATATTTCATTCCATCTAAAGCCATTCAAGTGTTTTTAAATCATGTAGATTCTTTTGCGAAAAAACAGAGTTGACCTTCACATTAGTGTGAAGGTTTACAATACATGTAAAAGGAGTGAAATGCAGTGCGAATTGGAGAGTTATCAAAAGAAACTGGCGTTAGCGAAAGATCACTAAGACATTATGAAGAAAAGGGATTGCTCCCTTCAAATCGCCTCACAAACGGCTATCGTGATTTCGATAAAAGTGCCATTGAAAAAGTAGAGCTTATCCAAATGTACTTACAGCTCGGCTTAAATTTAGAAGAAACCGCAAGAATGCTGCGCTGCCTCGAAATCGAACCACATCTATACGAAAATCCATGCAGCAGTATCCTTGCACTTTACGAAGATAAGCTCAATGAAGTAACAAGGCAAATCTCATTACTTTCCAACATTCAAACGAATTTACAAAAACACGTTTCACTCCTAAAACAAGAAAAAGAAAAGGGATGATTGCATGTTTGTTATACACGGCAGTTCAAGACAAAATGGGAATACGGAAGCCTTAACATATATGATGATTGATGGAATGAAAGCAGAACAAATTTATTTACGTGACCATACCATTTATCCTATTACAGACCAACGCCATGATGCTGAAGGATTTCAACCTGTAAATGATGACTACGAGCAATTAACCAAACGCATGCTAGAGCACGACACGATTATCTTTGCTACACCACTATACTGGTACGGAATGAGCGGCCATATGAAAAACTTCGTTGATCGCTGGTCACAAAGCTTACGTGATACCTCTCTTCATTTCAAAGAGAAAATGAAAGGTAAAAAAATGTACGTCGTCATCGTTGGCGGAGACAATCCGAAACTGAAAGCATTGCCACTTATTGCTCAATTCCAGTATATCTTTGATTTTGTTGGTTCATCATTTGAAGGGTATATTATCGGGGATGCGAATGGATTGGATGAAATCAAAAATGATGCTGAAGCACTTACAAAGGCACAACTGTATAATAGCAAATTTAAAAATAGCCAACAGAAATAAGTTTGACAAACCCGTTTGTATGCGCATACAATAAAAATAATATTATGAAAGGAAGGTAATTTGACCAATGAAGTTCTAATTCTCTTATTTATTTCATCCATCACAAATAGTGAACAAAAATGATGAAAACTAGCAGGGGATTAGTCTGTCCATTTGTCGATACTTTCTTTCGAGACGATCATGTGAAAAATCGTTTATTTATGTACGATTTTTACATTGAAGGGCGACGTTTATCCTCTCTAGTGAAACTAGGGAGGTTTTTTTATGACTATTTTATTCGCACGTAATATTGAAAAGAGCTTTGGTGACCGTACCATATTTACGTTACCATCACTAGAAATTCACGCACACGATCGCATAGGAATCGTTGGAGTCAACGGAGCTGGAAAATCTACGTTATTGCAAATATTAAGTAAAGAAATAGAAGCTGACAAAGGGACAGTAACTCATCATAGTTCTATCGCTATCATTCCACAGCTTAGCGATACAATACTGGAAACCGCTTCTTCTCTTGCAAAAGGAAAATGGAGTATTTCAAACGTCGCAAATTCAATGAGCGGCGGCGAACGAATGCGCCTAAAGATTGCCCATGCCCTTGAACAAGAGGCAGGCATTCTATTTGCTGATGAACCAACAAGCCACTTAGATATGTTCGGTACAGAGCAATTAGAAAAGGCACTTTCATCTTATAAAGGTGCGCTTGTTTTAATATCTCATGATCGCGATTTCCTAGATACAATATGTACAAAAATCATCGAAGTTGAAGACGGGATGATTAAAGAATATAAAGGAAACTATTCCAACTATCGAAAGCAAAAAGAACGTGAGAGAATACAAAAGGAAGCAGAATACGAGCAATATGTACAAGAAAAAAATCGTTTGGAACAGTCCATTTTACAAAGAAAACAACGCGCTTCTAGCATGACAAAAATCCCAACTCGGTTCAGTTCATCTGAATCTAAACTTTATAAATTAAGTGGAGCTCATGGGCAAGAACAGGTCAGCAAAGCAGCCAAAGTATTAGAAACACGTCTCGAAAAACTAGAAAAGAAAGAAAAGCCAAAAGATCTTTCTCAGGCTCAGTTTGACGTGCAATACCATACACCCATTCATAGTAAAGTGGCAGTACAGTTCAATAAAGCAACAAAGAAAATAGGCGACCGCACACTATTTAAAAATATGAATGGGACAATTGCCCCCGGTGCAAAGCTTGCTATTTTAGGGGCAAATGGAAGTGGAAAAACAACTTTGTTCAACATGCTTCTCGCAAACGAGCGTGGTATCCAGCTTTCGAAGAGTTGTAAAATCGGATACTTTGAGCAAACACTATCTATTTTAAACACAGATAAAACAATTATGGAAAATGTTCTAGAAGAATCGAGCTATACTGAATCGTTCGTTCGAACAATACTTGCCCGGCTCCTTTTCCGCCGCGAAGATGTTCATAAACCTGTGCACGTTCTAAGCGGGGGTGAACGAATGAAGGTTGCACTCGCAAAAGTATTTTTAGGAAACTATAATATGCTCCTGCTCGATGAACCGACGAACTATTTAGATTTAACAACACAGGAAGAATTAGAAAACATGTTACAAGAGTATCCTGGCACTATACTCTTCATTAGCCATGACCGTGCCTTTATTCGTTCTGTTGCAGACCATATTCTACAAGTAGATGAGAGCGAACCAAGAATATTCTATGGCAATTACGAGCAATACATCAAAAGAACCACTCAAGCTTCCGTAAACGTTACTGAACAAGAATTATTGCGATTACAAACGAAATTAACAGAAGTTATCAGCCGGATTTCTATACCCAATCATCACGATGACATCACATTTCTTGAACAAGAATATGAAAAATTATTAGTTCAAATTCAGCGGTGTAAAGAAGCGCTCTAATGTCTTCCCTATATATCGACGGGGCCTTCCACATTTCCCAAGAAATATCGTGGCTTCGACATAAAGATAATATTAGACATCACAATAACAAAAAGCCGTGCACCAGCACGGCTTTTCACTTTATCTTGCTACTTGTGGGCATTAAATGCCCAGTTGGTGAAGGCTCATAACTAGCCGGGATGCCCCCCACTGATTAAAGTTTCACTTTATATACGGACAGCAGTCCCACTCACCGCAACCATTAGCATTCCTTCGCGAACTACTTCGTAATCCACGTCGATACCAACGATGGCATTCGCATTTTTTTGCCTTGCGAATGTTTTCATCTCTTCCATTGCGATGTCGCGCGCTTCTTTTAATTTACTTTCATAAGCTCCTGCACGGCCGCCGACAACGTCACGGACAGATGCGAAAAGGTCACGAACAATATTCGCACCCATAATCGCTTCTCCATTCACGATATCAATATACTCAATAATTTCTTTCCCTTGAATTGTAGATGTTGTTGTTACAATCATGCTTTATAGCCTCCCATATAAGATTTCCACTTACTTATGGTGCACGAATTCAGCAGAAATTATATTTACGAACTAAACTGTGCTTCGTATAATCGGCTATACCCTCCGCCTCGCTCAATTAATTCCTCATGCGAACCTTGTTCTGCAATACCATCTTTATTTACAACGACGATACGATCCGCATTTTTAATAGTTGCAAGCCTGTGAGCAATAACTAATGTTGTACGACCGACAGCTAGTTCTGCAAGTGATTTTTGAATAGCAAGTTCCGTCTCTGTATCTAATGCAGAAGTCGCTTCATCTAATATTAAAATTGGCGGGTTTTTCAAGAACATACGAGCAATTGCTAGACGCTGCTTCTGTCCCCCTGAAAGTTTCACACCACGCTCACCGATAACTGTATCTAAACCGTCTGGTTGCGAGTAAATTAAATCCTCCAACTGGGCACGTTTTACCGCCTGCCAAATTGCAGCCTCTGAAGCCTGTAAATTTCCATAAGCGATATTCTCGCGAATCGTTCCTGAGAATAAGAATACATCTTGCTGTACAATTCCAATTTGTTTACGAAGTGACGATAAAGTCATCTCTTTCGTATCAATGCCATCAATTTGGATTGACCCAGATTCCTGCTCATAAAAGCGTGGTAATAAACTACATAACGTTGTTTTCCCTGCCCCTGATGGCCCAACGAACGCAACTGTTTCACCTGCGTGTATTTTCAAGCTAATATCATTTAAAATCGGTTCTTTATTTTCATATCCGAACGTAATGTTGTTATAGTGAATATCACCGTGTACATGCTTTACTTCTATCGCATCTTTAGAATCCACAATATCAGGCTCTGTTTCAAGAAGTTCTACATACCTTTTAAAACCTGCGATTCCTTTCGGATAACTTTCAATAACTGCATTAATTTTCTCAATTGGTCGGAAGAAAATATTCGTTAATAAGACGAATCCGATAAATCCACCATACGTTAACTCACCTTGCAGAACAAACCATGTGCCACATATTAATACGAAGAGCGTTACGAGACGCATGAGCATATAACTAATGGATGAGTTTAGCGCCATAATTTTATACGCCATTAATTTCGTTGTACGGAAACGAGCGTTGTTCACAGCGAATTGGTCTTTCTCAAACTTTTCATTTCCGAATGCTTGTACAACGCGAATACCACCGACGTTATTTTCGATACATGCATTAAAATCAGCGACATCTGAGAATAAACGTCTAAACGTACCCGTCATTTTTTTATTGAAGTAAAGCGCCAACCATAATAGGAATGGAATTACAAAGAATGTTAGAAGTGCTAACTTCCAGTTAATCATCATCATAAATGAAAATGCCCCAACTAAAGTCATTACGGCGATGAATAAATCTTCTGGCCCGTGGTGAGCAATTTCCCCAATTTCCATTAAATCGTTCGTAAGACGTGAAATTAGATGACCTGTTTTATTATTATCAAAAAATCTGAATGATAGCTTTTGAATGTGATCAAATAATTTCTGCCTCATATCTGTTTCAATATTAACTCCTAGCATATGCCCCCAGTAGGTAACAACATATTGTAAACCTGCATTTAACATATAAACTGCAAGTAAACCAAAACAAGCCCATAAAATAAGCGTCCAGTTTTGTCCTGGTAATAACTTATCAATAAATTGATTTACGATAAGCGGGAAACCAAGTTCCAGTAATCCTGCGATAACCGCGCAAGAAAAATCGAGTATAAATAAACCTTTATACGGTTTATAGTAAGAAAAAAATTTACGTAGCATATATTTCCTCCCTTTTCCAAATTAAAAGACTCCCTAAATGATAACCATTATCAAATAATTATTCAAGTTATTCGACTATGAAACTACAAATAAGGTTTGCGATAGTTGTCGTTTTTTGCCAGAAAGTCGATATATTTTAATAATCGCCGATATATTTTCAATTGCGCTGATATATTCTGATAATCGCCGATATATTCTAATAATCGCCGATATAAATTTCATGTACTGCTGCTCCCAATCAAACAAAAAGGGTGTCACCTAGTGGTAACACCCTCATTTTTATTACATCGCTTCCGAATCCCACTCGTGCTCTTGCTGAACAAATACAACGCCTAACTCATGATGTCCTCCAGCATATAATGCTGTTTGAGCAAGACGAAGCTCACCATTTGTATCTACCACTTCTAATTTACAAAAAGCTCCTGTTGTTTTCGTTTGAAGCGCATCATAAAATTCTTCGGCACTCCTTGGAACGACTCCATTTACTTTCGTAATTATTTCTCCAGGCAGTAAATTCAGCTCGGCCCCAATTGTATTTGGAATTGTATCTAACACGACAAGTCCATCATTGCGTGCAGCGAAATATGCCGGTCTTGTCTCATCTACAATTTTTTCTTGCATCGAAATCGTAAAACGTCCAAGCATTGCGACACCCATTGCAATAATAGCAAGTACGTGCCACCAATAACTCGCGACCCCTAAAACAAGTACAAGACCAGCTAATCCATAAACACGTCTTCCTGTAAAGAGTAAAGCTTCCGTCGGCTCATAACTTCTAATCTTTCGCATAAATCCAATTAAAAATGGAACGAGGAATAGAGAATATGTATTTGTCCCTATTGAAACGACAGGCCACCATGAAATAAACTGGGTTACCGCATCACCTGGTACAAGAATAAAAATCGGCACGATCCATAAACGCTTCGATTCGTGTAAACCAATCTTGAGCCCACGTTTCCCCTTCCTAATCCTCGGTGTAGAATATCTCACCGCGTTTTTAGAAATCAATAAGCCCTCCACAACAAGCATGATGCCTAGTAAAATAGCAAGAGATACAATCGTACCCTCTTCACCTTCTCCAAGCTGTAAGAAGGAAACTGGCAGCTTAGAAGATAATAAAACACATACAATTGCGATACTGAACGTATAAGCTGCCGATAAATATCGATACATAGCAGTTAATCCAAATAATAATGTCCAAAGTAAAATGGCCCATAAGCTCGCCTTGGAAACAACAAGTCCAAGCCCAATCGTAATAATAGATACGATTAATCCATATCCAAGCCCTGCAAATAGAGATGTTCGCAATTCAAACCAAATATCATAAACTTTAAAAGAAAAATCTTTTCGTTCTCGTAATATACGTAAATATCCAACGAAGATACTACTTATTAAAAATACATAGACAGCAGGGTGCAAGAAAAAACGTCCAACTGCCCGCATTATTTCAAAAAGCCATGCCTCCACGAACTCATTCACCACCATTTATATCATTCTTTCTTTTTATATTATCATAACTGGACAAACGTTTGTTTAACACAAAAAAATACAGGCAATAAAATGCCTGTATTTCTTCTTATTTCGCTATTAATTTTAATGCTGCCTGTAATTGTAGATCATTTTCTCCAGAACGGATTTTTTCAATGATTTTAGTTTGGATTGCCTCAGCTGTCTTTTTATCAAGCTGTCCTGTCGCTTCCATCTCATTCGCATTTTGGAATGCTTTCAGTGCTGATTCTGTCTCTTTACTAAAGTAGCCATCTTCACGCCCCGGTACATAACCTAAGCTTTTCAGCATCTCTTGCGCATGCTTCACTTGCACATCATTTGAATTGTATGAAAGTGTTTTTTCAATTTGAATTGGCGTCGCATGGTAGTAATCTGGTTGTTTCACTTCTACAGTTGGCTTGATTCCCTTTTTATGAATCCAGTTTCCATCTGGAGTTAACCATTTGAACATCGTTAATTTAATGTTACTGCCATCTTTAAACGGAACGGCTTGCTGAACAGTTCCTTTACCAAATGTTGTTTCACCAATTAAATCGTAACCTTCTCCTTCTTTCAATGCGCCAGCTAAAATTTCCGAAGCAGAAGCACTTCCTTTATCAATCAATACTGAAATTGGATATGGCTTCCTCTCTTTCAGCTCTGTAGAGATTTGCTTTTTCTCACCATTTCGCTGCTCTACTTGTAGCATCGGCTTTTTGTTCGTCATAATTTCTCCTAGTATATCTTCTACACTATTTAAATAGCCACCAGGATTACCACGAACGTCAATAACTAAACCTTTTATGTTTTTCTTCTCTAACTCTTTTAACTGATCCTTAAATTCTTTCGCTGTATTTTCAGCAAAAGAAGTAATTTGCATATAACCGATATCTTTTCCATTCTCTTGTTTCACAGAACTAACTACCGTGAAGATTGGGATTTTTTCACGCTTAATTTTGAATACAATCGGATCAGTTACTCCTGCACGTTTAATTTCAATCGCGACAGTCGTTCCCTTTTTACCACGAATTTTTAATACAGCTTCTTCACGCGATAAGTCTTTTACACTGTTTCCATCTACAGATAAAATTTGGTCATTCGGCTTAATTCCAATCTTTTCTGCTGGTGAACCTTTAATTGGCGATACGATAATAAGCTTACCGTCTGTTTTGTTCACCTCAGCCCCAATCCCCTCTAACTCGGGATCAAGTGATTCGCTAAACTGTTTGGCTGTTTCTTTATCCATATACGTGGAATAAGGGTCCTTCAGCGTAGACAACATGCCTTGTATTGCACCTTCAACTAACTTGTCATCTTTCACGTCTTCCACATAACGTGAATCAATTAGTCCATATGCCTCATTAATTTTTGCCAAATTCCCTTGCGTCGTGCTAGCGTTCCCACTCGAAATTGTTTGCGTTACTTCTGCTGGGTTAACCCCAAATACAGACATTCCTGCAAACATTCCGCCAGCACCAATTAAAAATGCAACAACCATTCCAATAATTGCAACTCTACGTTTCAATGCGGAATTCCCCTTTCCAAAACACACAGGTGGTGTAGCAAAAGGCATCACACAGCGTGTGATGCCTTTACCTATTTCTACTATATGATAAGCTTGTACGAATTATGTTTGCAACTTTTTATACTTTTAAGAAGCGACGAATTGACATTACACTTCCCCACATACCGATTAACGCACCGATTAACACTAATAAACCAGCTAATTGGAATACGAATGGGCTGTATGGTAAAAGCTCGAAAATTGTTCCGCCAAGTTTTTCATTAAACACACTTTGCAGTGAATTATACGTAACTAGAATTAGACCAATTGGAATAATTGATCCTAATACTCCTAGGAATAATCCTTCTAGCAAGAACGGCCAACGAATAAACCAGTTTGTTGCACCTACAAGTTTCATAATTTCAATCTCAGTACTACGAGCATAGATTGTAATTTTAATTGTATTAGAGATTAAGAACATCGCTGTGAATAAAAGACCTGCAATTAATGCAATCCCGATATTACGTCCTGTTTTTACAGTATCAAATAATTTTTCAACTTGACCTTTACCGTATTGAACGTTACTTACAAACTGCATTTTTTCAATCTTTTTCGCAATTTGTGCTGTATCAGTTGGCTCTTTCGCTTTTACAATAAATACGTTTTTCAGTGGGTTATCTTGCTCAAATAACTCGAACGTTTTTCCACTATCGCCTAAACTTTTAATTAAACGTTTCAATTCTTCTTCTTTAGAAGAGTATTTAATAGAATCTACTTTCGCGACCTTACTCATATCTTCTTCTAATTTCTTTTGATCAGCTTCTTTTGCTGCTGGATCAATGTGTACACGAATTTCTACATCTTGCTCTACTTTTGTAGCAAAATGGTTCATATTCATAATCGCTGTTAAAAAGACACCTACAAGTAATAATGTAACTGTTACTGCACTTACAGAAGCAAATGTCATCCATCCGTTACGGGATAGATTTTTTACACCTTCTCGCAAATGTCGACTAAGGGTTTTAGCCTTCATATCCGTATCCTCCCTCAATCTCGTCTCGAACAATTTTTCCGCCTTCAATCGCGATTACACGATGACGGATTGTGTTTACGATATCTGCATTATGCGTCGCCATAACAATCGTTGTACCACGCTCATTAATGCGCGTAAAGATCTTCATAATATCAAGAGCTGTTTCAATATCTAAATTACCAGTTGGCTCATCGGCAATTACAACCTTTGGTCTATTAACAATCGCTCTTGCAATAGCCACACGTTGCTGCTCTCCACCTGAAAGTTCACTTGGAAGTGCGTCTGCACGATCATCTAGACCTACTAGTCCTAACACTTCAGTAACACGCTCACGAATCGCATCTGGTTCTTCTTCAATTACTTCTAAAGCAAACGCAACATTCTCATATACCGTTAATTTAGGTAATAATTTAAAATCTTGGAAAATCACGCCTAATTGACGACGGAAATATGGAACATCTCTTTCTGCCAATGATTCGATAGTAAGTCCATTTACATTAATAGATCCTGTAGTTGGCTTTTCTTCACGATACATCATTTTAATAAATGTAGATTTTCCGGCTCCACTCGGTCCAACTACGTATACGAATTCACCTTGTTTAATGTTAACTGTGAGACCAGCAACGGCTTTCATACCATTCGGGTACTCCTTATAAACATTCGTCATTTTTATCATTATTTATCACCCAATGCTTAATGATTTTTTTTTCGAAATACTTTTCTGTACATGTGAAAATAAAAAGGAATCCTTTATTTTCATTTAACCATTCTTGTTGAAGGCAGCTTACTTACATGCTTTTTATTCGCACCGCTACTCTATGTAATATATTTCAGCAAAATTCTACAAACCTCATTGTAACATCAAACGGTTTCCAGTTCGGATACATTTTTGTTACAGTTATGTTACATCCCAGAAAAAGGAGACGAGTTGTTATACCTCTTATCCAAAGTCATTTTTAGATAAGATTATATAATCAACTCGCCCATTTTTCTCTTTTTATTTATGTTCAGCTAACCACTCAGCTACTTTTTTCGCATCTTCACCTTGAATAATTCCCGGTGACATTGAACCGCGACCTTTTTCAATAATCTTTTCAATCTCTGCTGCATCATATTTCTGCCCTACTTTTCGTAAATCCGGTCCAGTTGCTCCTGATAAATCTTTCGCATGGCAGCCTATACAACTTTTTTGATAAATTTGCTCTGGGCTATCTGTGCTTGCAGATTGTTTCGAAGGCTTACTCTCTTCTTTATTTCCACATGCTCCTAAAGCAAAAACGACTGATGTACCTAGTGCAATAGCCAACAATTTCTTTTTCAATTCTATCGCTCCCCATTGTTGATATTCTTTTCATTCCTAACACACTCATTTTTATTATAAGCATTATCTTTATATAGAAAAACTAAGGTATATTTCATATTCTTGAAAAATACAGTGAGAACCCTGATAAAATAAAGCTTCCATAATTTGTTTCAATTCTGTGAACAACGTAAAAACTTCTATAAAGAATCTTTTTAAAAGGCAAATCAAAAAAGTTCTTTATAAAATCTTACTCTATTGCCGCTCTGTTTTACTATTCTCTACTTTTTACAAAACAATATACAACATTGTATTCTGCATATAACCCCATCAAAAAGAGAAGTTGTCGTTTCCAACTTCTCTTCCCCTGTACTTCATCCATATAAATAAAACGTTGTATATCCTCTATTTTCTCAGCATGGGCCAACAATTTTGTTGGCTTTTTCTCTTATCCCACTATTTACTGGGTAGTAAGACCTCTACCTCAAAATTCAACAAAAGCAAAGAAGTTAGGTGAGGGTCGGGCTGCCCGTAAAAGCCAGATTTGTTAAAGCTAATAATCAGTGGGGATTCCCCCACTGGTTATTAGATGCGAGAACGTAAGTAAGCATCAATAAATGGATCAATTTCTCCATCCATAACTGCTTGTACGTTACCAACTTCTGTATTTGTACGATGGTCTTTTACAAGAGAATACGGGTGGAATACGTAAGAACGAATTTGGCTGCCCCATCCAATTTCTTTTTGTTCCCCGCGGATTTCATCTAATTGTGCTTGTTGCTCTTCTAATTTCTTTTGATATAATTTTGCTTTTAACATTTTCATCGCATGCTCACGGTTTTTAATTTGAGAACGCTCTGACTGACACGTTACAACCGTATTTGTCGGTGTATGCGTAATACGAACTGCTGAATCTGTCGTATTAATGTGCTGTCCACCAGCTCCACTTGCACGGTACGTATCAATTTTTAAGTCTTCTGTACGCACTTCAATTTCAACTTCATCATTGAACTCAGGTACAACTTCACAAGATACGAATGATGTATGACGACGGCCTGAAGAATCGAACGGTGAAATACGTACAAGACGATGTACACCTTTCTCTGCTTTTAAATAACCGTAAGCGTTATGACCTTTAATTAATAAAGTAACACTCTTAATACCAGCTTCATCACCTGGTAAGTAGTCAACTGTTTCTACTTTAAATCCACGTTTTTCAGCCCAGCGTGTATACATACGTAATAACATAGAACCCCAGTCTTGTGACTCTGTTCCACCTGCACCTGGGTGTAATTCTAAAATCGCATTATTTTTATCATAAGGATCACTTAATAGTAATTGAAGCTCATACTCATTCATTTCTTGAATTAAGCCTTTTACTTCCGATTCTAATTCCTCATGTAAATCTTCATCATATTCTTCTTTTAAGAGTTCATGCGTTACTTCTAAGTTTTCGAACGTCTCGTCTAACTGACGGAACTTTCCAACCATATCTTTTAACGCATTTGCTTCGTTAATTACAGTTTGAGCGCCTTGTTGGTCATCCCAAAATCCTGCGCCCATCATTTTTTCTTCTAATTCTGCAATTTGTTTCTCCTTAGTAGGGAGGTCAAAGAGACCCCCTAAAAGCCGCTAATCTCTTAGCCATTTTCTCTAATTCCTGTCTAATTTCTACTAATTCCATTTCCTTCACCTCTATGTAATTGCTATTACTTTCGTATGAAAACAAGGGAAACTCTCTCCACTTATTAGGGAGAGAGTTTAATCCTTTTTATTACAATTTGCAAAACAAGCTGAATTCAACAGCCGCAGTTTTTATTAGCTTACAATGCCACAGCAGTTTTTATATTTCTTGCCACTACCACATTTGCATAAATCGTTACGGCCCACTTGATCACCTTTTACAACAGGCTTTTTCTTCGCTTCTTCGCCATCGCTAGATGGATGAACAGCTTCACCTTGAACAACTTCTTGACGCTCTAAGTTTTGTTCAATTTCAGCTTTCATAATGTAACGAGAGATTTCCTCTTCAATAGAAGCAATCATTGACTCGAACATTGCGAATCCTTCCATTTGATACTCACGAAGTGGATCGATTTGACCGTAAGCACGTAAATGAATACCTTCACGAAGGTGGTCCATCGCATCAATATGCTCTGTCCATTTCGTATCTACTACACGGAATACAACAACTTTTTCGAACTCACGCATTTGCTCTTCTGGCATAAGCTTTTCTTTGTCGTTGTAACGCTCTATTAATTTCGCGATAATCGGCTCGCTCATTTCTTCTGGAGCAAGACGACGTAATTCTTCTTCTTTTATATCGCCTTCTTGCAGAAGGTTTGTATTTAAGTAGTCAACAAGACCTTTAATGTTCCAATCTTCTTCAATTTCCTCTTGTGTATGAAGCGCAACAGCACGTTCTACTGTAGATTTCATCATACCTTCAATAATACTACGTAAGTTCTCAGAATCCATTACTTCTTGACGCTGTTTGTAAATAACTTCACGTTGCTGACGAAGCACATCATCGTATTGTAATAACTGCTTACGTGCATCATAGTTATTTCCTTCTACACGTTTTTGCGCAGATTCTACTGCACGAGAAACCATTTTACTTTCAATCGGCTGTGAATCATCCATACCAAGACGATCCATCATCGCTTTCATATTGTCAGAGCCGAAGCGGCGCATTAGTTCATCTTCCATTGATAAATAGAACTGCGTTACACCAGGGTCCCCTTGACGACCAGCACGACCACGTAACTGATTATCAATACGACGGCTTTCGTGACGCTCTGTACCGATAACCGCTAGACCGATATTTTTAATATCATCGCCTAATTTAATATCCGTACCACGACCAGCCATATTCGTCGCAATTGTTACAGCACCTTTAATACCAGCTTCTGCAATGATATCTGCTTCACGCGCATGGTTTTTCGCGTTTAAAATATTATGGCGTACACCTTTACGTGTTAACATTTTTGAAATAAGCTCTGACGTTTCAATTGCAACTGTACCAACAAGTACAGGTTGTCCTTGTTTATGACGATTTACAATATCCTCAACAACTGCATTGAATTTACCTTCCATTGATTTGAAGATTAAATCAGCACGGTCATCACGAATAATATCTTTGTTCGTTGGAATTACGATAACATTCATATTATAAATATTACGGAATTCTTCTTCTTCCGTTTTCGCTGTACCAGTCATACCAGATAACTTTTCGTACATACGGAAGTAGTTCTGGAACGTAATTGTCGCAAGCGTCATGCTTTCATTTTGAATTTCTACGCCTTCTTTTGCTTCAATCGCTTGGTGTAAACCTTCGCTATAACGACGCCCTTTCATAAGACGACCAGTGAATTGGTCTACAATTACGATTTCACCTTCTTGTACAACATAGTCTGTATCACGGTGCATAACAACATGCGCACGAAGTGCCTGATTAATATGATGAAGAAGTGCAACATGTTTTAAATCAAATAAGTTTTCAATATGGAAAGCTTTCTCTGCTTTCGTAATACCATCTTCAGTTAACATTACATTTTTCGTTTTCACATCGAATGAATACTCTTTTTCATTTTCTAATGTACGAACGAATGCATTTGCAAACATGTATAGCTCTGTTGATTTTTGAGCTTGTCCCGAAATAATAAGCGGCGTACGTGCTTCATCGACTAAAATAGAATCGACTTCATCGATAATAGCAAAATGAAGTGGACGCTGAACGCACTGCTCTCTATATAAAACCATATTGTCACGTAAGTAATCGAATCCAAGCTCATTATTTGTGCTATACGTAATATCAGCAGCATAAGCCTCTTGCTTCTCTTCGCGTGACATACTATTTAAGTTAATTCCTACTGTTAAGCCAAGGAACTCATGAAGTTGTCCCATTTCGCTCGCATCACGTTGTGCTAAGTATTCATTGACTGTAACAACGTGAACACCTTTTCCTGTTAAAGCATTTAAATATACAGGTAATGTAGATGTTAACGTTTTACCTTCACCCGTTTTCATCTCAGAGATATTCCCTTCATGTAAAGCAATACCACCCATTAACTGCACGCCATACGGACGCATTCCAAGAACACGAGTCGCAGCTTCGCGAACAACCGCAAAAGCTTCAGGAAGTAGATCATCTACTGTCTCACCTTTTGTTAGACGTTCTTTAAACTCAAGCGTCTTTCCTTTTAATTGTTCATCTGTTAGTGGCTTAATAGATGATTCTAATGCATCAATTTGCTCAACTGTCTTCTGCATACGTTTAATTTGGCGTTGATTTACATCAAATACCTTTTTTAAAATACCGATCATAGGAAATACGCTCCTCTTTTTTATTAAAATAAAACTTCCGATTGTTTTTTCTTTTTCTATTACAATCAGTCGTTATAAAAATCAAATGTATGTTATGCCAATTTTTCTCCTAATTAAAAAAACTAAAATGTATATACCTAATGATAATTGTAACACTTGTCTTATAACTATGACAACAATCGGCCGAATGTCTCGTTCTAAATTAGGAAAAGTTTTTTAAAAATCTATTTTCAGCAAAAAAAGCGCAGCCTCTTTCGGCTGCGCTTTCGAATTATTATTTAGTTTCGATTAAACCATATTTTCCGTCTTTACGGCCATATACAACATTAGTTTCATTTGTATCAGCATTTGTGAAGACGAAGAAATTATGCCCTAGCATATCCATTTGCAAGATCGCTTCTTCAACGTCCATCGGTTTTAAATCGAATCGTTTTGTACGTACAAGTTCTAATTCATCCTCTTCTACCTCATCCAGAACAGCTACTGCTTCTGGAAGGATAAAGTTAGTTTTCACAGAACCTTTCTCACGTAACTTACGATTTACTTTTGTTTTATGTTTACGAATTTGTCGCTCAATCTTATCAACTACTAAATCGATAGCAGCGTACATATCGCTATTAGTTTCTTCTGCACGAAGTAATAAATCAGTAAACGGAATTGTTACCTCGACACGTTGCTTGTCAGAGTATACTTTTAAATTAACTTTAATCTCTGGGAATGTATCAAAATAACGCTCTAACTTACTTAGTTTTTTCTCTACATATTCCTTTAATGCTGGAGTTACTTCAATATTTTCACCACGAATGTTGAATTTCATAGATGAATTCCTCCTTTCAAGCCTATGTACTATAATTTCGACATCGGCTTAAAAACTCCTTCTAACTTTTTTAAAAAAATTAGTGGAATTGCGATTTTTTTATCGTTTTTTGTTGAAATGAAAAGATGCATCGTTTCTACCTTTATTTTATCCTATTAACATCGTGAGTAACGAATATAACTGTGGACAATTCGTTACAGAAAAGAAACAACTTTTTGACAATTCGCCCCATAACAAAAACCTCTTGCGAAAAACAAGAGGTTCTACTATATATAACGTTGCCACAAACGCAGCTTTCTCTTCCCAAAAACAATATCCCTACAGTTTCACAACATTAGCTGCTTGTGGTCCACGTGCTCCATCTACAATATCAAACTCCACTTGTTGCCCTTCTTCTAATGACTTATACCCATCTTGTTGAATAGCAGAAAAATGAACAAACACATCCTCACCATCTTCACGCTCAATAAACCCAAATCCCTTTTCTGCATTAAACCATTTCACTTTTCCTTGCATGTTCATTCCATTCCCTTCACTCTAAAAATCAGGGCATTCGCCCCATATTCTGACTATAACGAATGACAACTTACGAAGTCAAAGAAGACTTATCGTCTTTTTATTATCTCTTTCGACAGTTACAGATTAACTTCTACAGAGCGTCAAACTAGAAACTTCACTTGCCCCTCTATCGTATAAAAGACTGCCAATTTGTCTAACTGTAATACCTGTCGTATACACATCATCAACGAGTAAAATATGTTGCCCATGAAACATCTCTTCACCCTGAAAATAAAAAGGATTGCTTCCCAACATCCTTTCTTTGCGCGTCTTCTTACTTTGTTTTTCTGTTTCCCTTCTTCTTAATGACGGATAAGAAAGACCAACAGGCAAACAAGCTGCTAATAGCTCAGCTTGATTAAAGCCACGTTCATATTCCCTTTCCTTACTAAGCGGAACAGCGATAGCGGTTGAAACATTAGCAAAATACTGTTGAAATAAACTTCGAAAAGGGCGATGAAAAATACGAACTAACTCAGCATCACCACGAAACTTAAACTGCGCTAGTATTCCTTTCATCTCATTATCGTACATGTATAATGAACGATTTTTTAAAGGTCGATAACTCTCCAAATTCATCCATCGTACACAATCCTTGCAAATGTCACCTTCTTTATATTCAGCTGGCAATGGATCTAAAGACCGTCCGCACTCTCTACAAATCTCTCCTATAATATAGGAAATCTTTTGCTCACATCTATCACATATATACTTTTTGTGAGCCTTAACAAAAAAATTGTACCAACTAATCGCGTATGAAATATCCTCATCACAAAGTAAGCAATGCATTAATCGATCAACCCTTGTTCTTTCGCATTTTTGTTCATACTTCGAATGTGTTTTTTCGCGCGCACCATCGCCTCTGTCTTACCATAATGAAAATAAATGACCTCTCCATACGGCTCTTCAAAACTACGACCTACCCGGCCTGCAATTTGTACGAGTGCACTTTCTGAAAATATTTCTTCTTCCGTCCCTAAAACCGCAACTTGCAAATTTTTCACCGTTACTCCTCTCTCCAAAATCGTCGTTGTAACTAATAAAGGAATTTCCCCCTTTCTGAAAGCTGCAACTTTTTCTTTTCTCATTGGATCTTCTGCATGCACACCGGCAACTCTATCGTCTAACAGCTTCAATAACCGACTCAATTTTTCTATATATCGCACATGGGGAACAAATAAAAAAATGGGGTGCTTTTTATTTAAGTATACTTTTAACCATTGTAGTAAAACTTGAGGAATTCTTTTATTAATGAGGCTTTTCTTCCAGTTTCCGCACCAGCAAAATTTGGGGACTGGCAACGGATGACGGTGATACCGTCCAGAAACAACGATACCTTTTTGTTTCCCCTTTCTAAGGTTACGCTTCCACTCTTCATCTGGAGTTGCAGTTAAATAAATACATGCCGCCTTCTCTTTCATCGCTTGTTTTACCGCATACTGCAACATTTGATCTGCATGGTATGGAAAGGGGATATATAATATGGAAAGAAAACATATTGAAGTTGTAGCAAGTGAAGAATCTTATAACAACCTTTCTACATTTAAGGAAGTAGAAGAACTAAATAAAACTGTACGTGTATACAGAGACACTATCCGTATGTCTATTAAGCGCACTGACGTACAATCTAAACTAATTGCATTACTTGAAATTTTAAAGCGCACAGCTGCAAATATGTAGGTGTTAGTTTCCTATGCAAAAATAGAATAGCTACTAAATTCATGTTATTATCGTAAACCTGTATACACCTCAAATTATCACCTTATTCTTATACAAAAACCCGCATCCCAAAGTTCATTGAGTAGCGGGTTTTTGTATTTTAATTTATAATCACTTTCAAGATAAGCCTTGATTTACATTTGCTTGTTGTAGAGGTTTAGTGATATTTCACCTCACAAACTATATTTCGTTAAAGATGATTAATATAATTTTCTATTTTAATATTCTTCATTAACTAGAAAATAAAGCTCTAGGCATTTATAATGCTGATTTCATCATTAAAGACTCATTTGAATTCACATTACTAATTTGTTTAGCCGGAACACCAGCTACAGTAATACCTTGCTGTGTAAATGACTTGGTAACAACGGAATTAGCACCGATTGAAATATTATCAGCAATAGTTATATCGCCAAATAATTTAGCTCCAGGGCCAATGTAACAATTATCTCCAAGTTTTGGTACATCAGTAGGCCCTCCAGTATTTGCACCTAATCCAGTATTTTGATATATCCTGCAATTTTTACCAACTCGGCAATTATCATTTACAACTATAGTACCTATATGCGCTATTGCTAATCCGGGACCAAAAACGTTAGGAGGGATAGAAAATCCTAATTTCACACTTAATTTATGAAATTTATAACGTGTATAGTAATATTTCAACTTAGAAATAGGATTTAGTTTGATATTTTTGTAATATTCCACTTTTCTAAGAAGTATTTGGAATTTCCATATTTCATCGCCAACAAATCTCGGTTTCTTTCGATCAATCCATAAAGACTTTTTATCGCTTTCTAAGTAATGCTTTAGTTCCTCTTTTGATGAAATCATTATTTAAGTCTCCTCTTAGTTACATTATTATTTAATAATACACTAAGATTTAACAATATTCTTCATATTTTTAGGATAAAACCCTTATACTTCAGCCCTCCAAGTCAGCGAAATATTATTTGTTCCATTCGCTGGGGGTGTATTAAAATACACTACTAAATTTGTAGCGTTAGCTAACACATATTTAATACCAGAATTTCCTGAATTATACTCTGCAGGCGCTACATTCCAATAGGAAGGCGTCATCCCTAATCCATGTGAAATAGTTTTAGATGTTGTTGTACCATCGCCACTAAAGGTAAACAAACCTTTATTACTTAGCTGTGAAGTCCAGTTTCCTGACTTGTTCACAATCAATCCGAACCTTTTTTGCGCAAGGTGGTTGTTGCACCGACTTGTGTGGTGCGTAACGTTACCCCTACTCCTGTTAGATCGGGTAATATTTTCGAACCAGCATGAACAAATCACATGCCTGCGGCTGTGAAGTTTTCTAATGTCACTTCTTGTCCATCGAACATTGTGGCATTTGCGACAGTCGTATCGGTTGCACCAATTAAAAACGCTCCATAATTGTTAGGAGCGTTTTCTACAAGAGGTTCGTTAATGGTTATTCTAGGTGCGTTATAAGCCCACATTTCGCCTAAAAATGCTATAACACGATTATTTTTATAATTGGGTTTATCTATATAAACAAACCCTTCTACAGCATTCATTGGCTGTCTTGCCCGCATACCAATGTTTGAGTTTATATCTTTATGATTGCGAATTGTAATACTGACCCTGTTTTGAGAGTTTGAGTAACCCCCTCCATATACTTCAATTCCTGCACCATCACAATTTCCGTCTAAAGATTATCAATCACAATGTCTTGTAGAAACTCAGTGTTAAAATTAGGCTCAAGGTCAATACCATTCATAGGAGCTATACCTTTTATATTTTTAATGATTGCGTCATTAATACGCAAAGTTTTAGCACTTATTACGGAAATCCCTTGTCTGCGGCAACTATCAATTAGAGGGTTCACAACCATTACATTAGAACAATAATTTTGTTTTACTGTACTCCAATGTATATCCCATCACCCCAATATTTTGAAATATTAGGATTTTGAATTGTGATGTTACTAGAGCCTTGTATTTTAATGCCGTGTCCCCATTCTCCTGTTGTTCCGATATGCGTGTCTCTATCGCCAATAACATTTGGGTTAATCAGTTCTATATTCGATACATCTTTCACCGTGATGATGCTATATTCAACGACATTTGTAGTTTTAGATTTTAAAATGGCATTTTTACTAAGAGTAATTGGTGATAGCATGAATAAAGTAATACCACCAAATATGTTAGCGTTAATAGATCCAGATGTTGAAGTTCAAAATGGAGATATCGCTGCGATTGCTGTTAATGGATTTGATGCTACTTTAAAAAGATTTTACAAATTCCAAGACGGAATCACTTTAGAACCTGAGAGTTATAACCCAGAGTATAAAACACAATTTTATGATTCTAAGGCGCAAGAGTTCACTCCTGTTGTAGTAAAAGGGAAATTAGTTTGGTATATGGCACCACTTAACGTTAAATTCTAAGTGTAAGAGGTGATTATTTTGACTAAAGCTGCTATATATATTCGTGTTAGTACTCAAGACCAAGTAGAAAATTATAGTATAGAAGTTCAAAGAGAACGGATAAGAGCATATTATAAGGCAAAAGGTTGGGATATTTATGATGAATATATCGATGGTGGTTATTCAGGTTCTAATCTAGATCGCCCAGACATTAAAAGGCTTTTAAATGATTTAAAAAAAATCGATGTTGTCACTGTATATAAATTAGACAGGTTATCTCGTTCACAAAGAGATACATTAGAATTAATTGAAGAACACTTCTTAAAAAATAATGTGGACTTTGTATCTATTACAGAAACATTAGATACATCTACACCTTTTGGAAAAGCAATGATTGGTATATTAATTAGAACGTGAGACAATAGCAGAGCGAATGAGAATGGGACATATCAAACGAGCTGAAAATGGTTTAAGAGGAAACGGTGGAGATTATGACCCATCTGGTTACACAAGAGAGAACGGATATTTAATAATAAAAACTGACGAAGCTAAACACATTAAGAGAGTTTTTGACTTATATGAGCAATACCATTCAATCACTAGGGTACAGGAAGTTTTAAAAGAGGAAGGTTATCCCATTTGGAGATTTAGGCGGTACAGAGACATTCTTTCTAATATATTATATATAGGACGTGTAACCTTTGCGGGAAAAGAATACGAAGGTCAACATGAGCCTATCATTTCATCAGAACAGTTTAAACGTGTACAAGTGCTTCTGAAACGTCACAAGGGACATAATTGCCCATAAGGCTAAACAAAGCTTATTATCAGGGCTAATAACCTGCTCCTGTTGCGGAGAGAAGTATGTAGCATATAGTACAGGGAAATCTAAAGATGTTGAATCAAAAAGATATTACTACTATATTTGTAGAACTAAAAGATTCCCTTCCGAATACGATGAAAGATGCCTAAACAAAACATGGTCAAGAAAAAAACTTGAAGAAGTTATATTTGTTACTTTTAAAAAATTTGCGGTAGGACAAAATCACTCTCAAAAAAAAGAGAAAAAAATTAATTATGAAAAACTCATTAAAGATATTGATAAAAAAATGGAACGTCTTCTTGATTTATTTACAGTACTACAAATATTAGTAGACAACTTTTAGAATAACAAATGGAAAAATTAAATTCAGAAAATGAGAATCTCATTCTAAGACAACAAAATTCCGAACAAGAAATTACAATTTCCAAAGAGATGGTTTCAACTATTAATGAATCATTAGAAACAATGGATTTTAAAGCCAAACAAGTTATGATTAATAATTTTATACAAGAGATTTACGTTGATCAAGATAACGTCTATATAAATTGGCATTTTTGACGTTATCTTTTTATGTATTCATTTCGGGCTATTCACACAGTCCAAATAAAAAACGATTCTTTCTGTTTAACAGCCTCCATAACACCTTGCGCAGCCAACTTCTGGCCAGTAGATAAATTCCCTTTCCACTGTAACGGATTTACATCCATTTCTCCCTCTTTTTCGGCAATTCCGCGAACAAGTACTGCACATTCACTAACTCTCCCCATCATTATGCACTTCCGGCACTATGTGCAGACTTTACTACACCTTTTACACAAAAATGATGAAAAGAGTCTTTGTGCTATATTTCCGCAACGCTGACACATATATGTAGAAGCCTTATTTTTTACACCTTGTACACATACGACCTCTCCCTTCTTCTTCAAATCATCTAAATTATCCCGTACGTCTGTAGAGAGTTCTTCTAATAATAACTGTTTCCCAGATAACATGCACCATCACCTCCAGCACACTATAAACCTTTCCCGTAATTTCGTAAAAACGCAAAAAAGCCGATAACCTACTTATAAAATAGTAAGCTATCGACTTTATACACGTGTTTTATTCGTTTATAAATCCTAGAATCGACCGTATCCTAAGAAATGTTTTTTGTTGTATGAACTGTTAATATCACCGTACGCAATTCCTTTATCACTAGCATGAATCATTTGGCCATTACCAACGTAAATACCGATGTGAGATGGACCTGCTTTATAAGTACCTTGGAAGAATACTAAATCTCCAGGTTGTGGGCTACTTACTTTAGAAACTGAGTTCCAGTAACCGTTAACGTCTTGACGACCTACACCAAAGATGTAAGAAATGAATCCACTACAATCAAAACCACCTTTTGATGGAGATGCACTTCCCCAAACATATGGCATACCTAAGTATTGTTGTGCTTTACCAATTACGCCACCCGCATTTGAAGCTGGAGCTGGCTCTGGTTGTTTCTTCTCTTGTTTAGGTGTTTCTTGTTTAGGTGCTTCTTGTTTAGGCTCTTCTTTTTGAGCTTGTCCACCGTTGTTCGCTGGTGCAACTTGTTGAGCAGGCGCTTGCACTTCTTTAGCAGCTTGTTCTGCTTGTTTTTGAGCAGCGGCTTCTTGTGCAGCTTTTGCTTGTGCTTCCTGTTCAGCCATACGTTGTAATTGTAATGCTTGTTTTTCAAGCTCTTTTAATTGATCTTCCGTACTTGTCATTGAAGTTACAACTGTATCCATTTTACCACTTAAATCGTTTACTGCTGTTTCTTTTTTCGCTTTTTCAGCGTCAAGTTCTTTCTTAGCAGTTTCAATTTGAGCTTGTGCTTCTTTTAATTCTTTTTGTTTTTCTTTTACTGTTGCAACATCCTTTTTCACGTTCGCTTGATCTTCTTGTTGTGTTTTCATGATATCTTCGTCAGACTCAAGAATTTTAGAAACAGAAGTTAAACGATCAACTAAATCTGCAACGTTTTTAGAGTTTACAAGAACTTCTGTTACAACGTTCGTATTCGGCTGTTCTTGAAGCGCAACTAAACGTTTTCTTAATAACTCTTCACGTTTTGCGATTTTCGTTTGTAGTTCTGCAATGTCTTTATTTTTCTTTTCGATTAATTGCTCAGTATCAGCAACCTTTTTCGTCGTTTCATCAAGCTTTGAAGTATTTTCTTGAACAGACTTATCTAAACCTTGAATTGTTTTATTTAAGTCATTCATTTGTTTTTGTAATTCATCACGTTCTTGTTGTTGTTTATGTAAAGTGTCATTTTGTGTATTAATTTGTGATTTCACGTCAGAAATATTATCTTCTGCAAATGCATTTGGTGTTAATCCTGAAAACATTAACCCTGCAACTAATGCGCAAGACGCCATTTTTAGCTTTTTCATTTTATCTTTTACACCGCTTTCTTTTTCTTTTTTCCGTATATAACCTATAAAATTTATACCATAATTCGGGTTTTTTTTTACCAATGTTACGCTTTTGTAAAACAAATGTAATATTATATGTGTATCTAGCGCAAAATACGTATATTTTTGTATGTATGTGTAGAATTTTTTAATTTTTCCTCAATGTTATAAACAAAGAAAAAACGCAAGGTGTCCCTTACGTTTTATTAAATATGCAAATGCAAATATAAATGAAATTGAAACGCTATTTCATCCATTTCTCAGCCCAATTTTGGACTTCATCCATAACACTTTCTAACGCTTTTCCTTTGTCAGTTAAACCATACTCGATTCGAACTGGTACTTCTGGATAAACATCGCGAACTACAATGCCTTCGCTTTCCAATTCCTTTAAACGCTCTGACAACATACGATCGCTCATATTCGGTATAATATCTGCGATTTCTCTAAAACGTTTCGGCTCTTCTAGCAAAGATTTAATGATTAAGCCAGTCCATTTTTTACTAAGCAAAGTAAAAGCTGACTCAAACTTTGGACATAAACAAGAATTATGCTCCATATGTTTCACCTCTCTTCTATTATAATATAGTTTCTTGTAAAAAGTAAGTTATAAAACTTTCCTCATATTTTATTTTACGTACATTTTATCATTTCCAAATATTAACTTGTCAACTATACGTAACATTTCCGTAAAAAAACCCTCTTCAAAAAGAGAGCCTTTTCTATCTTATTACTTCGTATACCATCCAAGACCAAGTGCACCTTCACCTAAATGCGTACCAATTACAGCACCAAAATAACCCGTGCGAATTGCGACATGAGGATATTTTGCTTCTAATTCTTGCTTCCATTCATTCGCTTCCTCTTCACGTTGCGCATGAATGATAACTGCTTCCATAGGTACACCTTTACTTGCTTGTTCATCAAAAATTTCAACGATACGTTTTAGCGCTTTTTTACGTGTACGAATCTTTTCAAATGGAATAATGACTTTCTCTCTAAAATATAAAACTGGCTTCACTTGTAGCAAGCTACCGATGAAAGCTTGCGCACTATTTAATCTTCCACCACGTTGTAAATGATGTAAATCATCCACTACAAAATATGCGTCCATCGTTTGCTTCATTTCATCAAAACGAGCGATAATTTCTTCTGGTGTTTTTCCTTCACTTGCTAATTTCGCGCCTTCACGTACATAAAATCCTTGTACTTCACAACTAATTTCAGAGTCATACGTATATACTTCAATACCCTCTACCATCTGTCCAGCTGTCGTTGCTGTTTGGTATGTACCACTAATGCCACTTGAAAGATGAATACTAATA
Source organism: Bacillus cereus group sp. N31 (assembly GCF_016483245.1). NCBI lineage: Bacteria > Bacillati > Bacillota > Bacilli > Caryophanales > Bacillaceae > Bacillus > Bacillus cereus group sp. N31. The sequence continues at coordinate 158,598 of NZ_JAEHCH010000009.1, forward strand.
ACTGCATCATATTCTTTAGATAATTCTTCGTATAACTCTAAAAACTTTCCAATCGCTGGCTGCGAAGTTTTCGGAAGTTCTTCCTGCTCACGTACTTTTACATAAAAATCATCTACTGAAATTTCAGCTTCTTCTTGATAAGATTCTGTTCCAAACACAACGTTTAATGGAATCATATATATATTTAGTTCGTCACGAATATGCTTCGGTATATATGCTGTACTATCAGTAACAATAGCTGTTTTCATTCTCGTACCTGCCTTATAAAAAATTTTTATCCCTTAATTTTACACGAAAACTAAAAAAGGTGCATCCATACATAAAAATACCGGTTGAGAATTATACTCAGCATCTCGACAAATTACAACAAAAAGATAAAATACTCATCAAAAATTTCAGCTTATTTATAAAAAATGTTTGAATATAAAAACGCCCGCTTTTAAAATGTAAAGTACTAGTCATTTTGACAGATAGGGGCGTATATCATTGTTATTACAATATTTAACAATAAAAGACTATGGCGAACACGAAATTGTCATTCAAAAATCAAGATTTATTTGTTATGTAAATAGAGCTACAAATGAAGAAGAAGCGCAAGCGTTTATACAAAAAATAAAAAAACAGCATTGGAATGCAACACATAACTGTTCAGCGTATTTAATTGGCGAACAAGATCAAATTCAAAAAGCGAACGATGACGGTGAACCGAGCGGCACAGCTGGTGTACCTATGTTAGAGGTATTAAAAAAACGCGGTTTAAAAGATACTGTTGTTGTCGTTACACGCTATTTTGGTGGCATTAAACTCGGTGCAGGTGGATTAATTCGCGCATACGGAAAATGTACAAGCGAAGGTATTAATCACGTCGGCATTGTCGAACGAAAACTAGTGCGGGTTATACAAACCGAGATTGATTACACTTTACTTGGCAAGCTAGAAAATGAATTACGCAATTCAAAATATGTCATTAAAGATATACATTATTTAGAAAATGTCACATTCGATACGTTTGTAGAAGAAGATGGAAAACAAGCATTCACAGATTGGATGATTGAATTAACAAATGGGAAATGTACAATTACAGAAGGAGATATGTTGTACTTAGAGCAAGATCTTATCTAAGAATAATGAAATTATCACCTTTAAAGATTAATGTAGTGAAGAACTTCTCTACAATGAACTAAGGAGATTATATATGGAAGAACGTTATCATCATCTCCAAAATCGCAGAATAAAAAAGAAGCGAAGAAGAAAACTTTTCTACTTCTTTATTTTCGCATTTTTATTTGGTAGTGTAGGAGTCTATATATTAAATTCCTACACTTCTCTTATGGGGATGTATAGTGGATTTAGTCGTGAAAAATCAGATTTAAGAACTAAAGATGTAGAAATTACAAAGCAACCTTTTACAATCCTCATTATGGGTATAGAAGATTATGCAACAGATGGTCAAAATGGGCGTACAGACTCATTAATGTTTGCGACAGTCAATCCGAAAACTCAAAGGATTTCACTTATGAGTATTCCTCGAGATAGTCGCGTTCCAATTGTTGGAAAGGACAAAGAAGATAAGATTAACGCTGCGCATGCTTATGGTGGAGAACAAATGGCAATCAAAACTGTCGAAGGTTTTCTAAAAGTTCCTGTAGACCATTATATTAAAATTGATTTCCAAGGCTTTAAAGGTATCGTTGATGCTGTTGGCGGTGTTACCGTTGATGTCCCTTTCGATTTTTGGGAGCGCTCTGACGTGGATTACTACAAAAAAATCCAATTTAAGCAAGGGCAACAAAACTTAAACGGTGAAGAGGCACTCGCTTACGTCCGTATGCGAAAGCAGGATCCAAACGGCGATTATGGCCGAGCCGCTAGACAAAGACAATTGCTAGCCGCTGTTGCTCAAAAACTGAATTCTGCCTCTACTGTATTTAAAATTAAAGATTTAACGACTGTCGTTGGAAAATATATAAAAACCGACATTCCTATTTCAGACGGACTTGCTCTTTACAATAAACTTTCTGGTTTTGATCCTTCTACAATACAAACGTTAAAACTTGAAGGAGAAGACAAAAAAATAGGCGGTATTTATTACTTCCTTCCGGATCCAATCGGTGTAGAGACGGTACGTAATGAAATAGAAAAAGAACTAGGGGAAAAAGCAAAAACTCCAACAAATCCAAATACAAAAACCGATTCATCAAATCCTGACTCAAATTCTAACTCTAACGAAAAAGCAAAGAAAGAAACAAACCCGAACAAAACACCAACTGAGCCGCCCCCTTCCACAAATGCTCATGCAGAGTGGATTATGAGAAATCAGGAATAACAAAAAGAGCCAAATCTTATACGATTTGGCTCTTTTTTATTTACTTATTAAAGTGTTGTAAAATTGATTCAACAATACGCTCTGATGCACGACCATCACCGTAAGGGTTAGATGCTTGCGCCATCTTATCATGAGCTTCTTTATCAGATAGTAACTCATCAGCAAGATTAAAGATTGTCTGTTCATCTGTTCCTGCTAATTTTAACGTACCTGCTTCAATACCTTCTGGGCGCTCTGTTGTATCACGTAGAACAAGAACTGGCACGCCAAGTGATGGTGCTTCTTCTTGAACACCGCCAGAATCAGTTAACATTAAGTATGAACGAGCTGCAACATTATGGAAATCAATTACATCTAGCGGCTCGATTAAATGAATACGGCTATGTTCTCCTAAAATATCATTTGCTGTTTCACGAACAACAGGGTTCATGTGAACAGGGTACACGACTTGCACATCTTCATGTTTATCAACAAGGCGCTTAATTGCACGGAACATATTACGCATTGGTTCACCTAAGTTTTCACGGCGATGCGCTGTCATCAGTACAAGGCGATCACTTCCAAGTTTCTCTAGTACCGGATGACTGTATGTTTCTTTTACAGTCGTTTTCAGTGCGTCAATCGCTGTATTTCCTGTTATGAAAATGCGTGACTCATCTTTATTTTCTCTCTGTAAGTTCGTTGCTGATTTCGCTGTCGGTGAGAAATGAAGGTCTGCCATTACACCTGTTAATTGACGATTCATCTCTTCTGGATATGGAGAATACTTATCCCATGTACGAAGTCCAGCTTCAACATGACCTACTGGAATTTGATTATAAAAAGCAGCTAAGCTAGCAATAAATGTTGTTGTTGTATCACCATGTACAAGGACGATATCAGGCTTTGCTTCTTTCATTACTTTGTCTAAACCTTCTAAACCGCGCGTTGTAATATCAATTAAAGTTTGACGATCTTTCATAATATTCAAATCGAAATCTGGCGTAATTCCAAAGATGCTTAATACTTGATCTAACATTTGACGATGTTGTGCTGTTACAGTCACAATTGATTCGATTTTTTCTGGATGCTTTTGCAACTCTAATACAAGAGGTGCCATTTTAATTGCTTCTGGACGTGTCCCGAAAATTGTCATTACTTTTAAACGTTCAGTCATTTTATTGCCTCTTTTCTCTCACTAGTTACAGTTTCTATTATGACGTATAAGAATAAACAAGGAACTTGCTCTTTTTATCGAATAGTAGCAACATGATTATTACAAACATTCTTTCGTCCCACTGAGTAGTAATCTATCCCTTGCTTTCTAGCATCCTCATTAGTATAACAATTTCTCCCATCAAATAGAATAGCCTCCCCCATAAGTTGTACATACTTTTCTAATGGATATGTTCGAATAGATTCCCATTCCGTTACGATAAAAACTGCACTCGCGCCTCTAATCGATTCATCTATACATTCAGCATATTGTATCGTCTTTCCAAATGTTTGTTGTACATGCTGAATTGCTTTCGGATCGTATACAACTACATCCGCACCTATATTAATCAATTCTTGTATGATAATAAGAGATGGTGCTTCTCTAATATCGTCTGTATTCGGTTTAAATGCTGCTCCAAGAACTGCAACCCGTTTCTTATTCATATTTATTACTTTTTTCGCTTTTTCAACTAATAACAACTGCTGCTTATTATTCACTTCAATGACCGCTTTTAACAAACGAAAATCATGAGAAACATTTCCTGCCATTTGTACAAGTGCTTTCGTATCTTTCGGAAAACACGACCCCCCATATCCAATGCCCGCCTGTAAAAAATGGGTACCAATTCTCTTATCCATCCCCATTCCTTTTGCTACATCTAATACATTTGCTCCTACCTTCTCACATATATTTGAAATTTCATTAATAAAGCTAATTTTTGTAGCCAAGAATGCATTAGACGCGTATTTAATCATCTCTGCACTCTTAATATCTGTAATATACGTTTGCAAGCATAATGCACTGTACAAATCCTCTACTTTCCGTGCAACTTTCTCATCATCCGCTCCAATTACAATACGATCACCATGGAAGAAATCATAAATACCGGAACCTTCTCGTAAAAACTCTGGATTCGATACGACATGTAATTTGTGCCCCCCTTGTAACTTCGCCTCAATCCATCCCTGCATCGCTTCATTTGTACCTACAGGAACTGTACTTTTCGTAACAACAATAATATCGTTATTCACGTACGTCCCAATATCCTCACACGCACGCTTAATATACGTTAAATCAGCTCTCCCATTTGCTAATGATGGTGTTCCAACCGCAATAAATATAAATTCAGCATTGTTAAAAGCTTTTAATTTACTTGTTGTAAAAGTTAACTTTGCACACTTATACGCATCATGTATTAATTCATGTAAGCCACATTCATAAATAGGTAAATCCCCTTGTTTTATCCGTTCAATTTTTTCATAATCTATATCAAAACATGTGACCGAATGTCCCATTTTTGCCAAACCTACTCCTGTAATTAATCCAACATATCCAGTACCAATTATCGTAATTTTCATTTCCCCTTCGCACAGGAATATACAATAAAAAATATACGAATACATAGAATTCCCCTGTGCTTCCTCCTCTCATATTAAAAATGAGAAAACATTTTACTTCTCTATTATATGAATTACCTTTTCCATACTTTTTTAAGTTTTTGTAAAATTACATAAGAGAATATAAATTACCATATTTTAACACGAGACTTACTCATTTCTACGTGTAACACTTATAATACTGAAATAAAAATACTCACTATAGGAGAGGCGCGAAAATGGTCTATTATAAATACCAACAAACGCAACCTTCTTAAATGAGCTAACATTCCATATACAATTGTCATATCTTCTATTCACTTCCACTTACTACAAAAAGAAAAAAAGATTGAATTCTAATCTTTTTGTGATACCATATGTTATGAGCCTGCAAATAAACATCATAATTTTCAGATAAATAAACTAAAAAATTATGTTAGACTATAAAAAGGTGGGGTATTAATGGACTCACAAGTGATTTATGCCATTTTGGCATCTTTCATCACTGTACTCGTCGTTACTCCTTTAGTTATTAAATTAGCTTTTAAAATAGGAGCAACAGATAAGCCAAATGCGCGTAAAGTACACCAAAAGATTATGCCTCGTCTTGGCGGATTAGCAATATTTATCGGTGTAGCTGTAGGATTTGTTGTTGGCGGGTTATATGAACAAAGAATGTTATCGATAACATTAGGTGCGATTATCATTGTAATCATCGGGATTTTAGATGATATGTACGAACTATCTGCGAAGGTAAAATTCGGTGGACAACTATTAGTTGCAGCTATGATTGTAAAAAGTGGATTATTAGTGCAAGTATTATATATTCCAATCCTCGGGGATACTGAACTTGGATGGCTTGCTTATCCAATTACAGTGTTTTGGATTGTAGGTATTACAAATGCAATCAACTTAATTGACGGATTAGATGGATTGTCCGCTGGAATTTCATCTATCGTACTTGCAACGCTGGCATATATGGCCTTCACTAGCCCATGGGGTACTGGAACAGCTATCATTTTACCTCTAGCACTAATTGCACTTGCAAGTACACTTGGATTTTTATTCTATAACTTCCATCCAGCAAAAATTTTCATGGGAGATACAGGAGCACTATTTTTAGGATACTGTATTTCTGTCATATCGTTACTTGGATTATACAAAAGTGTAACGTTATTCAGCTTCATCGTTCCAGTTATCATTTTAGGTGTACCTGTATTTGATACGGCATTCGCAATTATCCGCCGTATCGTAAATAAAAAACCTATTTCAGCGCCAGATAAATCGCATTTACATCACCGTTTGCTTGCAATGGGATTCTCTCATCGTAAAACGGTACTAATTATATACGCATTCGGTATCTTCTTTAGTGTAAATGCCATTATTTTCACTAGTGCAACATTATGGTTATCCATTATTCTTCTTTTCATTTTAATCTTCTTCACAGAAATCATTGCTGAAATAATCGGCCTTGTACACGAACGTTACAAACCAATTATTTCCTTCTATAAAAAAATGAAAAAACGCGAAGACTAATTGTAGTATAGCCTTTACAATTATGAAATATTCAAATAGCATCCTCTTTCTTTGAAGAGGATGCTATTTTTTATTTTTTACTCCTTATTTGACATTTCCAAAATATAGATTGTTTGAGAGTCCCTTTATTGGAGAAAGATATACATAATAAAAAAAGTATCAAATTTTATTTTTTACATCTTGATTGTCAAACTGAGGGTGAATGTTATGATCAAGCGAGTATTTCAATGTATCATTTTATTTTTCACAATTACTATATACACGTCATCTAATCCTGAAGCAACTACAATTATTCCTGCTGAACATCATCCAAATGCTGAAACGACCTCTCCTACACAAAAGATTGCGTACTTAACATTTGATGATGGACCAAACAAATATACGATGCAAATTTTAAACATTTTAAAAGAAAAGAATGGAAAAGCAACCTTCTTTGTTATTGGTGGAAAAGTACCTCATTACCAAAAGACGATGCAGCGATTAATTAAAGACGGACATTATATTGGACTTCATAGTATGTCACACGATGTAAAACGCCTTTATACTGGCGATCCTTCCACTTTAATTACAGAAATGGAACAAACTCAAAACATTGTCCAGCAAGTTACAAAATTAAATACACACCTCGTCCGCGTTCCATACGGTAGCATGCCTTACTTAAAAAAGAATTATCGTGATGCTCTTGTATCAGCTCGATATAAAATGTGGGATTGGACAATTGATACATATGATTGGAAAAGCTATGACAATCCTTCTGCCATACTAGAAAGAGTACGTAATCAAAGTGATGAACAAGTCGAAGTTATTTTAATGCACGATTCAAGTGTCACTGTACAAATACTGCCAAAAGTAATCGATTATTTACAGTCACAAGGATACAAACTTCTTCCTTATAATCCCTCTTCCCATCTCGAAGTTAATTTTTGGAAAGACACAAGATTGTAACAGCTTTAGTGCCTATATGCTAAAGCTGTTTTATTTTTCTCTTCCCACCCTTCTCATTTTTGTGTAAAATTTTAAATAGTGATGAAGTTTCGAGGTGAATAGAAATGAAACGAATAGATCTCATTTTTAACGCAATACAAGAAGGAAATTACACAGAAGGTATAACCGCATTAGAACTCGCTACCCTGTTGCAACTAGATCGTGCCAATGTAAGTAGCGACTTAAACAAACTTGTAAAAGATAAACGTTTATTAAAAACAAATACGCGCCCTGTTCGTTTTTATATAGAAACGAACACTTCGTTGGAAACGCATTCAAAAGACGTGACTTCACTAGATACATTTGCAATTGAAAATACGAGCCTTAAAATCGCAATTGAAAAGGCGAAAGCTTCTATTCTCTATCCTCCAAACGGTATGCATACTTTACTGCTAGGAGAAACAGGAGTCGGAAAATCTATGTTTGCTTCTTTAATGCACGAATATGCAATTGAAGTTGAACAGCTTCCAAAAAAGGCACCATTTATCGTCTTTAACTGTGCTGATTATGCAAACAATCCACAGCTACTACTTGGACAGTTATTTGGGATCAAAAAAGGAGCTTACACAGGTGCGAATGATCAAAAAGGGTTAATTGAAAAAGCACATGAAGGAATTCTTTTCTTAGATGAAGTACACCGCCTTCCTCCAGAAGGACAGGAAATGCTCTTCACCTTTATTGACCGCGGAGTATATCGCCGCCTAGGAGAAACAGAAAACGAGCGTAAAGCACAAGTATTAATCATTACTGCAACAACAGAAGAACCAAATTCATTTTTATTAAAAACATTTACAAGACGTATACCGATGACTGTCACGCTTCCACCACTTCGTGAGCGTACACATAAAGAACGCTTTGCTTTACTACAACTATTTTTCACAAATGAAGCAATTCGGCTAAGGAAAGAAATTCATGTTAGCCCGAACGCAATGCGTGCTTTCGTCTTTTACAATTGTCCCAATAACATCGGTCAATTAAAAACAGATGTACAAATCGCCTGTGCGAAAGCTTATTCTGATTTTGTAACAAAGAAACGTGATTCTGTCTATGTTTCAAGTACAGATTTACCTTGGTATATGAAAGAAGGGCTATTTATTGAAAGAAAGAGCCGTCACCTTTACCAAATACCAAATGAAACATTTGTATTTACGGGAGATGAAGGTTGGAGTAAACATAAAGCAGAAGATGAAAAACGGTCTTCTATTTACGACTATATTGATTATAAATATGAAGAACTTCAAGCACGCGGTATTGAAGAGGAAGAATTAGAATTACTAATAGAAAATGATATTCAAAGCTTTTTCGTACAATATTTTAACCAAATGTCCAAAAAGACAAGTCATGAAAATGTTTTTAAAATTGTTGATCGTAACATCGTTTCCGTATGTGAAAAAATTGCGGAGCTCGCTGAAAAACATTTATCTAAGACGTTTGATGAAAAAGTCTTTCTCGCATTAAGTTTACATGTACAGACAACTCTACAACGTTTACAAAGCGGGAAGCAAATTCATCACCCACAATTGAATCAAATTCGTACGAAATATAAAGAAGCTTTTTCCGTAGCTATGCAATGCATTCAACTACTGGAAGAAGAATTACAAATAACCATGCCCATGGATGAAGCTGGCTTCTTAACAATGTTCTTCGTTGTTGATCCAATTCCTGCTTCCCAAACAGAAGTAAAAGTATTAATATTAGCGCACGGTAATGGCATCGCAACAGAAATGGCAAACGTTGCAAATGAACTCCTCGGTATTGATGAAGTGACCGGTATTGATATGCCACTACATGAATCACCGAAAGATTTTTTAGAGCGGGTTAAAGTGTATATGAAAACACTTCAAAATGTAAACGGGCTTCTCTTACTTGTTGATATGGGGTCTCTTGCTTATATCGGTGATATATTAGAAACTGAATTCAAAATTCCTGTACGTGTCCTTTCCATGACAAGTACTCCACACGCACTAGAAGCAGCTCGAAAAGCTCAGCTCGGCTATTCATTAGATGCACTATATGAAACAGTAAAGAACTTAACGCCGTTCTATTTAAACGTACAAGAAGAAAAGAAAAAGCCACTATCACCAATGAAGTCTGTTATTTTAACAGCTTGTTTAACTGGTGAAGGAAGTGCCTTAGCTATTCAAAAAATGTTAGAGAACTATTTACGATTTGATAAAGACTTAATTGAAATTATTCCAATTAGTATCGTCCATGAAAAAGATTTAACGAAAATGATTGAGAACATAAAAAAAGAGCGTAATATCATTTGTATCGTCACAAATTTCGATGTGCAAGTTCCATGTTTAACATATCATTTCCAAGATATTGTGAACTACACAGCGATTCAGCCAATTCAAGAATTAATTACGTATGAAGAAACATATGCGAAAATGGCCGATATTCTTGAACAACAAATGCAGCGTAACGACGGGGCATTACTAATTAAAACAATTCGTTACGCACTAAATACAATTCAAGAATTAATTTCCTTGCAGCTAACTCCTGATAGCTTAATGGGTGTTATTTTACATATGAGCTGTATGGTTGATCGTCTTCAAAAAGGAGAAAAACTTCTTCCTCATCCTGATAAAGAAAAAAGAAGACAAGATGAGTACTGGATGTATATGAAAGTGAAAAAAGCATTACAACCAATTGAAAATACATTTGAAATACAAATACCAGATGATGAAGTATTTTATATCATGGACTTCTTTATTAAAAATCAGCCTGTTAAAAGTTAAACAAGTAACCTTTAGCGACACTCCTTCGAATAAAGTAAATGCTTTTACGGGCAGTTAATGCAGGATAAATTTATATCGACGATTTTCAAAATATATGAATGTATCGTCAATACACATCATCCTATCTAATTCGAAAAGGCTGTTCCAATTTTTTGGAGCAGCCTTTTCATTTACTTCTTTACCTTTCTAATCCGCCCTCTTATTTCTCCTTTTTTATGTGATTTCGTATGAACATTTACATATACATTAGCTTGAATAATTTCTTGGAGAAAATGAACAAGGGATTTTCCTTGTAAAGGCCCTTCGAATTCCTCCACATTTACGGCACCAGTAATGCTTCCCTCATTCAAACTAATCCCTTGCTCTAGCGGACCGTATAAATAGAAAACAACGGGACCAATTTGACTGGACTTCCCTAAATGAATTTGACACGATGTGACCTTTTCTATATTTTTTAATATTACCCTGTAATGCAACTTCGTTAAATCATCACTGAAAATAAACTCTGCTACCCCAAAAGCTTCTGTATTTACAGGAGGCAATTCCCTCTTCCCCGTTAACCTAGCAAAAAAGTGTGTTGTCATAGGGCATTCTCCTTATATCAATTTCCCAGCACTTCTTTTACTACTTTATGGTTCACACATAATCATTTATGACTTTTTCAACTTTTAATTACGAAGAAAAGATTCACAAAATCTTTACATAAGAATCATTTCTTTTGCTTTACCACCTCTTGTATAATGCACATAGAAAAAACTTTCTAGGAGGTTACTTTGAAAAATAACAACTACTCTTTTCGATTATTAATCGAGATTTTTCTCGTCTCATTTAAATTAGGACTTACTTCATTCGGCGGTCCTGTTGCTCATCTTGGTTATTTTCATCATGAATACGTGCAAAAAAGAAAATGGATGGATGAAAAAAGTTACGGAGACTTAGTAGCACTGTGTCAATTCCTTCCTGGTCCCGCTAGTAGTCAAGTCGGTATGGGCGTTGGGTTATTAAGGGGCGGGCTATTAGGAGCAATTATCTCTTGGATTGGTTTCACCCTCCCCTCTGTTCTCGTTTTAGTCTTTTTTGCTTCATTCCTTAATCAATTCGAAATTGGAAGTACAGGATGGATTCATGGACTCAAACTTGTAGCAGTCGCAATTGTCGCTCATGCAATATGGGGAATGGCTCAAAAGCTAACTCCGGACCGAAACCGTGCAACAATCGCCATTGTAACTGCCGCGATTGCCTTGTTATGGCCAAGTAGCTGGACACAAATCATTCTCATTTTACTTTCAGGGCTAATCGGCTGGCTTTTATATAAAACTCCTCAAAACGCCCAAGTCTATAAAATACAAATTTCTATTTCAAAAACGATGGCTATTTCTTGTCTCATTTTATTTTTCGGACTATTACTATTGCTACCAATACTACGACCGCTCTCTCCTCATATCGCATTATTTGATAGCTTTTACCGTTCTGGTTCTCTCGTATTTGGCGGAGGGCACGTCGTACTCCCTCTTCTTGAAAGTGAGTTTGTACAGAACGGGCTGATGACAAAAGAACAATTTTTAGCTGGATACGGATTAACACAAGCGGTGCCAGGACCTCTCTTTACATTTGCTTCTTATATAGGGGCAGTGCTAAACGGAACCACTGGAGCAGTAATCGCAACAATCGCTATCTTCCTTCCTGCCTTTTTGCTCGTTATTGGTGTTTTACCATTTTGGGACAGTGTAAGAAAGGTACCCGCTATACAAGGCGCATTACTCGGTGTTAACGCCGCAGTTGTCGGTATTTTAATTGCCGCTTTTTACGATCCAATTTGGACGAGTACAATTATGAATGCTTCAGATTTTGTCTTTGCATCTCTTCTTTTTGGCTTACTAACTTTTTGGAAAACACCGCCTTGGATTATCGTTATACTCGGGGCTTTTGGTGGATATGTTATATCTATTTTATAAATATAAAAAACGACGGCCACTTAGCCGTCGTTTTCTTATTAAAACTTCACAAGCTCTATTCCTTCAGGTAACTCACTCTCCGTTAAAATACGCAATTCTTTCACACGATCCATTACGTAAGAAGAACGTTTCACAAGCTCTGGATCAATATACGCTGGATGTACCATAATTTCTATCGTTTGTTCATCCTTCACTCTTCCTTTTAACTTGGAAAAGTAATCTTCCGTCACACCATCCGCGTAAAAATCGCTATAAAACACATCAGAAAATGGGCGCACTGCTCTATCTTCCTCACAACGACGAATCGGAACGTTATATTTACTTGCTAACATCTCAAGAACATCGTGTAAAACCTTTAATCCATGCACATGATGATGACTATCTAAATGAGTTGGTGTTAATCCATAAGATAAAAATTTCTCAATTTGAGCAGTCCATTCTCTCTCAACTTCTTCAGGATTTATATTCCCTTCCCTTACAACACGTTGTTTATGGAACTCCCCATCTTTCCCTACAAGGGATGGTACATCCTTTAAAAGTGGTTCTCCTGCCGTTAATACGAGATGCACTCCTACTCCTAACGTTTTATAATCTTTCGCTAAGCGTACGGCATGCTCTGTTCCTGGCATATTCATCATCATTGTCGTTGAGTTTACAAGTCCATTTATATGTCCATCAATAATACCGTAATTTGTACCTTCTGTAAGACCGAAATCATCTGCATTTACAATCAACTTAATCATCATAATACCTCCTAATAGAATAAAAAAAGCGGGCTAAATAGCGCCGCTTTTTACTTCTCTACCTTTTTAAAGAACTGTGGAAGATATTCTTTATGTGCTTCCAACATTTCATCTAAAATTTGTTTTGCAACTTTATCTGACGGTACAAGTGGATTAATTGTCATAGCAAGCAGCGCCTTATGATAATCCCCTGTAACAGCAGCTTCAATTGTTGTGCGCTCAAATGATTTAATTTGCTGTACTAAACCGCGAACTGGTACTGGAAGATCTCCGACCGCAATTGGTTTTGGACCTTCTTTCGTAATAATACAGTTCACTTCAACAGCAGAATCATGTGGTAAACTTGCAATTGTTCCGTTGTTTCTTGTATTAACAGGCTGGATATCACCTTTATTATTGTAAATAGACGTAATTAAGCTACATGCTGCATCACTGTAATAAGCTCCGCCACGTTTTTCTAATTGTGGTGGCTTAATATCTAAATTCGGGTCTTTATATAACTCGAATAAATCATCTTCTAATTGTTTTACTACTTCTGCACGTGTACCTTTTTCAATTGAAGCTTCTTTCTCTTCTTCTAACATTTCACGTGTTTTGTAGTAATAACGATGATATGGACATGGAATTGCGCGAAGACCGCGAATAAAGTCTGGCTCCCAATTAAGAGCAGCGATATTTTCCATCGTAATTTGCTTTTCTGGATCTGTTACAAGCTTTAACACTCGATCCATTACACTTACGCCATCTAAATATACGTCTAATCCGTATACCATATGGTTTAAACCTGCGAAATCAACATGTACACGACTTGCATCTACTTCAAGTAATCTCGCAAGACCCATGCGAATTCCGATTGGAACGTTACATAGACCAACTACTCTTTGAATATTTGTATAGCGAAGGACAGCTTCTGTTACCATACCAGCTGGGTTAGCAAAGTTAATTAACCATGCATTTGGACAAAGTTCCTCCATATCTTTACAAATATCTAAAATAACAGGAATCGTTCTCAGCGCTTTAAATAAACCACCAGGACCATTCGTTTCCTGACCGATTACATCATATTTTAACGGAATTGCTTCATCTTTTGCACGTGCTTCTAATAAACCGACGCGAAGCTGTGTTGTTACGAAGTCAGCACCTTTTAATGCCTCGCGGCGATCAAGTGTTAAATGCACTTCGATTGGTAAACCTGATTTTTTCACCATACGTTTCGCTAAGTTACCAACGATTTCTAACTTTTCTTTTCCTGCCTCAATATCTACTAACCAAATTTCACGAACAGGAAGCTCATCATAACGTTTAATAAATCCTTCAATTAACTCTGGTGTATAACTAGATCCACCGCCGATTGTAGCAATTTTAATTCCAGTCATGCTTTATTCCCCTTTCGCTTCAAGCTTTTTATAAAGATCGATAAACTCTGCTGCTAATTCTTTTACTGTAATAGAATTCATTAAATGATCTTGTGCATGGATTAAAAGAACACTAATCTCTGTTTTTTCTCCTCTTGCTTCTGATTGTATGAGCTCTGTTTGGAAATGATGCGCTTCATTAATCGCTTCTTTCGCCTTTACCATCGCTTCATCTGCTTCTGCCATTTTCCCCTGTTTGGCAAATTGAAGTGCCTCCATTGCAAAGCTTCGTGCATTACCACTATTTAAAATCAATTGGAATGGAATTTGTTCTGCTGTAGTCATCATAATTACCGCCCTCTCTATTATGGTTCAACCGATTTAAATACCCCTTCAGTTTGAACATGTCTATTAAATTATTATTTTATGAATGATAGTTTGGTGTTCTTATAGATGTTTTTCATCTTTTTGAACATGATATAAAGGTAATTGTTCTGACGAGCTATACAAACTCGTCAGAACAACACTTTTTAAAGTGATACTGAATTGTCGTTTCCTTTTGTTTCAGCTTTTGCAGCCTGTACATACGTACGGTCACACATTAATACGAATGGATAGTAAATAACTACCGCGATTGCAAAGTTTACAAGCTGTAGTACAGCACCAGCAATACTTCCGCCCGCTACAAGATAACCACTAAAGATTGGTGGCATTGTCCATGGAACTAAAGCAACTGTTTTTGGTACCCATCCTAAAGAAATTGCTGTATAAGAAGTAATTACTAATACAACTGGTGTAAGTACGAATGGAATGATTAACGCTGGGTTTAATACAATTGGTGTACCGAAAATAACTGGTTCGTTAATATTGAAGAAACCAGGACCGATAGATACGCGACCTACACCACGAAGTTGCGCACTTTTTGCAACAAGCATTACCGCTACTAAGAATGCTAATGTTGCACCTGATCCACCGATGTATACGTATACATCAAAGAATGGCTTTGTGAAAATGTGCGGTACATCATATGCAGACATACCATCGTTAAATAATTTAATGTTCTTTTCTAGTGCTGGTAAATAGATTGGGTCGATAATACCACCGATAATATTAGGACCATGTAATCCGAAGAACCATAATACGTGAATAAGTAATGCGATAATAATTGCACTTGGTAACGTACCTGCTAAACCTTGTAATGGTAATTGAATTGTTTCAAATACGATTTTATGAATACTTGTTCCCGCTAATTTCACAGCTAATTGAATACTTGCTGTTGCGATTAAAATAACGAATGCTGGAACTAATGCTGCGAATGATTTCATTACTGCTGGTGGAACACCATCTGGCATCTTAATTGTAATATCCCTTTGAACAAAGAACCTGAATACCTCGGTTACAAGAAGAGCTACAATGATAGAAACGAATAAACCTTGTGATCCTGTCCAAGCTAAATCAATACCGCCTTCTTTTGGCGTTGTCGGAGATATAATAATTAATGCACCGAATGTAATAATTGCTGCTGACAACGCGTCTACACCGTAAGATTTCGCTAAATTATAACTTATTCCAACTGCGGCTATGAGAGCTAATATTGCAAAGGACCCTGTCCACATACCACCGCCGATATCTTTCCAAACATCCCCAAATGCACCCTTCATAAGTTTTTGGAATGCATCAACTGGTAGATTATTTATAAGTACTGCAAACGATCCAACTAAAATAAGAGGCATAACTGCGATAAAACCATCACGGATTGCAACTAAATGACGCTGCGATCCGATTCTTCCTGCGACTGGAACTAAATATTTCTCCATAAATGCAATAAATTTTTGCATTTCGCTTCCCCCCTAATTATTTTTTAAGTGTTAGTGCGTGATCTAAAACTGCTTCTCCATTCATCATGCCGTAGTGCATTGGATTAATAACATCAATTCCAACGTTTTTCTCATCAGCAAGCGTTTTCATTGAAGAGAGCATGTAACGAACTTGTGGTCCTAATAATAGTACATCTGCTTGATCGATATTGTTTTTTACTGCATCCCCAGATACAGCCCAAATCTTTCCTTCTAAACCGCGAGCTTTTGCAGCCGCTTCCATTTTTGTAACTAGTAAACTTGTAGACATCCCTGCTGAGCAACATAATAAAATATTCATTTGAAAATCCCCCTTGTGTAGTATAAAAAGTTTATGTTATTTATTTTTCTTTACGATATTTATTAATGCAATTAGCGTGCCAACTTTTTAAAACCACTAAAATCAGCGCTTTTTCGAGCATTTTCTTTGTGTGTTAACGCTTTCAATTAGTGTGTCCCCCCAAAAAACACACAGTGTGTTATAAAACAACACACTTTTAACACATAACTGTATGAAAATAGATTAGTGTTTAGTTGTCTAGTTGTATTTAAAATAAAAAAACACTAAAAAAATTTTTCGGCTTGAAAATCCAGTAAAAAAATAAACCTCTCTTGAACACACTCTTCTATCTATTGTCCAAGCAAACTCTACTAAATTACATAGAATAAAATAAAATAACACAATTCGAAAGGGGATTCCTATGCCAAAACATAGAAAACAAAGCAAAATAAAGATTTATAGAATAACAAGCTATAAAAAAGACGAGCGCTCTAAATTAGACTCTGACAAATTTGAACTAGAACAGCAGGAAATAGAAAATAAGCAGGACAAACAAGATAAACCAGATAAGCAAGACAAGCACGACAAACAAGACAAACAGGACAAGCAGGACAAACAAGACAAACAGGACAAACAGGAAAAACAGGAAAAACAGGAAAAACAGGAAAAACAGGAAAAACAGGAAAAACAGGAAAAACAGGAAAAACA
>NZ_JAEHCH010000090.1:0-366 GCF_016483245.1 Bacillus cereus group sp. N31
TACAGTAAAGCTCCACGGGGTCTTTCCGTCCTGTCGCGGGTAACCTGCATCTTCACAGGTACTATAATTTCACCGAGTCTCTGGTTGAGACAGTGCCCAAATCGTTACACCTTTCGTGCGGGTCGGAACTTACCCGACAAGGAATTTCGCTACCTTAGGACCGTTATAGTTACGGCCGCCGTTTACTGGGGCTTCAGTTCAGAGCTTCGCTTACGCTAACCCCTCTCCTTAACCTTCCAGCACCGGGCAGGTGTCAGCCCCTATACTTCGCCTTACGGCTTCGCAGAGACCTGTGTTTTTGCTAAACAGTCGCTTGGGCCTATTCACTGCGGCTTTCCGTTAAGAAAGCACCCCTTCTCCCGAAGT
>NZ_JAEHCH010000091.1:0-345 GCF_016483245.1 Bacillus cereus group sp. N31
TGGGGCCTTAGCTCAGCTGGGAGAGCGCCTGCCTTGCACGCAGGAGGTCAGCGGTTCGATCCCGCTAGGCTCCACTTATTTTTATATTACTTATGGCGGTGTAGCTCAGCTGGCTAGAGCGTACGGTTCATACCCGTGAGGTCGGGGGTTCGATCCCCTCCGCCGCTACCATAAGGACCTTTAGCTCAGCTGGTTAGAGCAGACGGCTCATAACCGTCCGGTCGTAGGTTCGAGTCCTACAAGGTCCACCACTCAAAGTTTATATCTCGGAGGTATACCCAAGTTCGGCTGAAGGGATCGGTCTTGAAAACCGACAGGCGGCGAGAGTCGCGCGGGGGTTCGAAT
>NZ_JAEHCH010000092.1:0-344 GCF_016483245.1 Bacillus cereus group sp. N31
CGGAAGTAGTTCAGTGGTAGAATACAACCTTGCCAAGGTTGGGGTCGCGGGTTCGAATCCCGTCTTCCGCTCCAATTTTCAATATGACATGCCGGGGTGGCGGAACAGGCAGACGCACAGGACTTAAAATCCTGCGGTGGGTGACCACCGTGCGGGTTCGACCCCCGCCCTCGGCACCATATGCGCCCGTAGCTCAATTGGATAGAGCGTTTGACTACGGATCAAGAGGTTAGGGGTTCGACTCCTCTCGGGCGCGCTTTTATTAACGGGAAGTGGCTCAGCTTGGTAGAGCACCTGGTTTGGGACCAGGGGGTCGCAGGTTCAAATCCTGTCTTCCCGATATT
>NZ_JAEHCH010000093.1:0-340 GCF_016483245.1 Bacillus cereus group sp. N31
TAACAACGCAACAGATCGTCCAAGCTCGATTAAAGTAGACTTACTACAAAACGGTAAAGTAGTAGATACAAAAGAAGCAACAGCGGCAACAAACTGGAAATATGCATTTGCGGATGTAGAAGCATATGACGCAAATGGAGTAGCATACAAGTACGAAGTGAAGGAACAGCCAGTAGCGGGATACCAATCTGACGTACACGGTTATGACATCACAAATACAAAAGTAGGCGAAACAAAAGTAGAAGGAACGAAAACATGGAAAGACGATAACAACGCAACAGATCGTCCAAGCTCGATCAAAGTAGACTTACTACAAAACGGTAAAGTAGTAGATACAAAA
>NZ_JAEHCH010000094.1:0-338 GCF_016483245.1 Bacillus cereus group sp. N31
ACAGAATGTTTGGATACCTTACGACCAGGAGATTTATGTATTCGAGATTTAGGATACTTTTCTCTAAAAGATTTAGATCAGATGGATCAACGAGGGGTATTCTATGTTTCACGGTTGAAATTAAATAATAGAGTATATGTGAAAAATGAATCTCCAGAATTCTTTCGGGATGGGACAGTAAAAAAGCAATCTTTATATGCTTTACTTGACCTTGAACATGTCATGCATCAGATAAAACCAGGAGATACTTATGAAATTCAGAATGCCTATGTTGGACAACAAAAATTACCCTCACGAGTTGTAATATACAGACTCACATCAACTCAAGTTCATAAACG
>NZ_JAEHCH010000095.1:0-332 GCF_016483245.1 Bacillus cereus group sp. N31
GAACACGGAAGTTAAGCTCTCTAGCGCCGATGGTAGTTGGGACCTTGTCCCTGTGAGAGTAGGACGTTGCCAGGCAATATTATTCCGCAGTAGCTCAGCGGTAGAGCTATCGGCTGTTAACCGATCGGTCGTAGGTTCGATTCCTACCTGCGGAGCCATTATGCTTCCATAGCTCAGCTGGTAGAGTACTTCCATGGTAAGGAAGAGGTCACCGGTTCAACCCCGGTTGGAAGCTTGGAAAAATTTTTTAAATTTTTGGCCCGTTGGTCAAGTGGTTAAGACACCGCCCTTTCACGGCGGTAACACGGGTTCGAATCCCGTACGGGTCACCA
>NZ_JAEHCH010000096.1:0-323 GCF_016483245.1 Bacillus cereus group sp. N31
GAGGAGCAAAAACAGAAACGCCTACGTGATCGAGCTATTCGCGAAAAGAAAAAAGGAATTACATATACAGAGCGTACAAAACTTTTACAAGGCATTACGGTATATATGACAAACATTCCTACGGAATGGGTACCAAAAGAGAAAATTTATGATCTATATTCACTGCGTTGGCAAATTGAACTGTTATTTAAAATATGGAAATCTTGGTTTCAAATTCATCGTTGTAAATCTATTAAACAAGAACGCTTAGAATGTCACCTTTATGGGCAACTCATTAGTATTCTATTATGTTCTTCTACTATGTTTAAAATGCGAGAACTCCT
>NZ_JAEHCH010000097.1:0-320 GCF_016483245.1 Bacillus cereus group sp. N31
TGGGGCCTTAGCTCAGCTGGGAGAGCGCCTGCCTTGCACGCAGGAGGTCAGCGGTTCGATCCCGCTAGGCTCCACTTTATTTATTATATGTCTCGGAGGTATACCCAAGTTCGGCTGAAGGGATCGGTCTTGAAAACCGACAGGCGGTGAGAATCGCGCGGGGGTTCGAATCCCTCTACCTCCTCCATTTTTTTTTGAAATGGTTTAGCTACATATAATAATAAAATATTTATTTTCCTTCATGGAGGTATACCCAAGTTCGGCTGAAGGGATCGGTCTTGAAAACCGACAGGCGGCGAGAGTCGCGCGGGGGTTCGAAT
>NZ_JAEHCH010000098.1:0-318 GCF_016483245.1 Bacillus cereus group sp. N31
TCGGTAGCTCAGTCGGTAGAGCAGAGGACTGAAAATCCTCGTGTCGGCGGTTCGATTCCGTCCCGAGCCACCATTTTTTTTATGCCGGCTTAGCTCAATTGGTAGAGCAACTGACTTGTAATCAGTAGGTTGGGGGTTCAAGTCCTCTAGCCGGCATCATTTAGGGGCATAGTTTAAAGGTAGAACTGAGGTCTCCAAAACCTCCAGTGTGGGTTCGATTCCTACTGCCCCTGTTAAAGTATATGGGCCTATAGCTCAGCTGGTTAGAGCGCACGCCTGATAAGCGTGAGGTCGATGGTTCGAGTCCATTTAGGCCCA
>NZ_JAEHCH010000099.1:0-314 GCF_016483245.1 Bacillus cereus group sp. N31
ACCACAATGCGAGTAGGTAATTTGTCTTTGCTCCCTACATATACATCATGTAATTCATACACTTGGCCAGGTTGTAATTGTTTCATGATGTCTTCCAAATGAATTTGTATATATACCGGTCTCAATTGAGCGGGTTTTGTTTTAAATACGACTGTTTCGAATTCTTTTCTATATATTTTAGTTGGTAACTTAAGACGTGATAAATAATATCCTTGCTTATCTTGAATAGACTTAAAATCTTGTAGACGAAAATATCCTAAGTCACGAATATATAGTTCATTCTTTTGTGCCATGCCTGTTCGAGTCGCACTATA